>NZ_JAUSTY010000003.1 GCF_030813115.1 Bacillus horti
TGTTACATCTAAAATCGGTATGCCGCAGGAAGCGAAAGACATACATCCAATCAACACCTCAAGTTACAGCAGAAAATATCTTAAATAGAGAGTTTGACTCCACTGAATTCGGAACAAAATGGCTGACCGATGTAACGGAAATGAAATATGGTACCCAAAGCAAAGCTTACCTTAGTGCCATCCTTGACCTAGCGGATAAAAGCATTGTTTCTTTTGTCATCGGACATTCAAACAACAATGACCTTGTTTTACAACTTTTGATCTGGCTCACCAAGCCCACCCAGATGCTCGGCCTATCTTTCATAGTGATCGTGGTTTCCAGTATACGAGCAAAAAATTTAAGAAGAAATTAGACAAGGCAGAAATGATTCAAAGTATGTCAAGGGTATCTAGGTGCATCGATAACGGTCCGATGGAATCATTTTGGGGAATGTTAAAATCCGAAATGTACTATCTTACAACATTTCTCACATATGAGGAGCTGGAAGCAGCCATTATAGACTACATAGAATATTATAATCACCATCGATACCAAAAGAGATTGAATGGTATGACACCATTAGAGTACAGACAATACCTGAAAAGTTTAGCAGCTTAAAAATAACACCAACCACATAATTATGATTGGTGTTAAGCTTTTATTTATTCCACTGTCTACTTGACAGGGGGCAGTTCAAACTACTATTGGGACAGCCTTTTTATATTTATTTTGTTTGATAGTAAGCCAACACTTCCTGCCAGCTAGAGGGTTTATCTTTCCCAAGCTGACCTGAAAACAGGTTAGCTAATTCAACTAATTTATCCTTTGCTACAGTATATGATGGTCTCCCTCCATCAAAACTGCTATAATGAAAGAAAGCACATTAAATACTAGTAGCTATATAAAGTAAAGTGAATTAGAATGACAGATTCTATAAGCAAGGAATAAAATATCTGTATCTATTTTCACTTTAACGGAAATAGGGAGGAATGAACGTGGAACTAGGAATCAGTACATTTGTAGAAACGACACCTGATGCTCAGACGGGCAAGGTCATCAGTCATGCTCAAAGATTGCGTGAGGTCGTAGAGGAGATTATTCTTGCCGATCAGGTGGGCTTAGATGTCTTCGGTGTTGGAGAGCATCACCGTGAGGATTTTGCTGCATCTGCTCCGGCTATGGTACTAGCTGCAGCTGCTACACAAACCAAAAAGATTAGGCTAACGAGTGCTGTTACTGTACTTTCTTCAGATGATCCGGTGCGTGTATTTCAGGATTTTTCTACATTAGATGGACTATCCAATGGACGAGCTGAGATCATGGCCGGAAGAGGGTCATTTATCGAATCCTTCCCTCTGTTTGGCTATGATCTGAATGATTATCATGAGCTTTTCGAAGAAAAGCTAGAGCTTCTATTAGAGCTTTGTAGGTCGGAGAAAGTAACGTGGAAGGGAAAACATCGCCCATCCTTTGAGAACCTAGGTATTTACCCACGTCCGGTACAGGATCCGTTACCAGTTTGGATAGGGAGCGGTGGGAATAGTCAGTCTGTGGTTCGAGCAGGGCTCTTAGGCTTACCTCTTGTCTTAGCGATTATAGGGGGAAGTCCCTTACAATTTGCCCCACTGGTGGAGCTTTACAAAAGAACAGCCGCTAGGGCAGGTCATGATGTGTCTAAGCTACCAATTGCTTCTCATTCCCACGGCTTCATAGCAGAGGACAATGAGCAGGCGGCGGATACGTTTTTCCCCTCAACTCAGGCGGTTATGAACGTTATTGGACGTGAGAGAGGCTGGGGACATTATGACAGAGCAGCGTATGATGCATCACGTAGCTTTGAGGGAGCTTTATACGTTGGAGATCCAGAAACAGTAGCTCAGAAAATTATCCATCTCCGTAAGAATGTAGGAGTGACTCGCTTCATGCTCCATGTTCCACTAGGCACAATGCCACATGAACAGGTTATGAAAGCGATAGAGCTATTGGGAACAGAAGTGGCTCCTAGAGTGAGAGAGGAAATTTCGAAGTGGGAAGCCCAAGGGGAGAAGTAAGAAGCAGGAAACGCTAGATAGAATTCATTCTTCTATTCCTGCTGTTAACTCCATCAGTTCGAAAATCAACTCATTTGCCATTCTCTTGTTCAATTGATACGTTTCAAACCTCTCTGCTTTTTCCGACAGCTCAATAATCGTTTGGATTTGAGTCTCAGTTGGTGGCTGTCTTTCAATCAATGCCTCATAGTTCTGATAGGCTACCTTTAAGGCTGCCTCAGCGGAGAGGAGATCGATTGTTTCAAAGATAGCTTTAGCGGCCTGTGCGGTGCTTATTCCAAAGCCAGAGTCCGTTGAGATCATGAATCGATCTGGATATTGTTCCATTAGGGGAATAAAGTCTTCTAATGTATATATACTATCTGGATTATAGGCGGTAAATCCGGCAAAGAAGTCAATATATAAATTCTCGTGTTTTTCTAGTAAAGATTCTATATTGCCAGGAGAGTTGTACGCGTTAGCATGGGCGAAAATAAATGAAGTATCAGGATTCTGAACCATAGCTGATTCAAAATGTATGATCGGGTTGCCAGTAGGAGGATCAATATGAAGCAGAATAGGTACTTGATATTGACCCGCTAGCTCATATATTTGTGGAAGGTTACCGTCATTAGGGTGCTGTGCCTTCCACTCCAAATTAGCTACAACTGGTGAATAGGTGGAGGCTGCTGCCACTTCCCCGATATTCAAATATCCCTTCTCTAAATTTTCCCGGACAATATCTATTCCTTCATCTTCATAAATCGGAAAGCCAGCGAAGGATGGATAGAAGCGTGAGGGCTCTCTTTGATAATGCTCCCATGTCAAATGATCTGTTGCTTTGGCGCGGGGCTCAGAAATGCTACCAAATAACACAATTCGATCTATCCCGTATTCCTCCCATCTACTGATCGCCTTAACATTAGCTGCATCATGGTTATGGATATCTAGGATCGGCAAATCCCAATATACTTCATACAACTCTTGCCCGGAAGCTCTATGATTCCTTAACTCTTCCACAAAAGAGGGATCATGCTTCGGTGAGTACTCGGTCCAAGGCTCAACAACAACTTCCTGAACTCCTCCTCCAGATATAGAACAGCCTAATAGTGAAAAAATAACAAGGGGGAGTAAACAAATGAAAAAGCGAAGTGGTGCTTCAAATCGTTCTCTTCTCTGCATAGCTTTACCATCCTTCCTTGAATATAGATAGTGCTCTTTATTCCAAAACAAGAACAGCCGTAACAGGATGATGATCACTGTGCTCAAATTGCAAATCATTTGTATGGACTTCAATCACTTGGATGTTTGGAGAAACGAAGAAACCATCAATCACAGCAAGGAAATTGAACCCTACTTCATAAGCCACATCCATGGAGCGCACAGTAGGGATTTGAGGATCAACCGCCCATTGAAAGTCAGCGGGACCAAATGTTTCTGGAAACTCCTGTAGCCACTCTGGCCACTCCTGTTGAGTAGGAAATTGACTTGGATCTGTTCCAGGAAGTGAATGATTCCAATCTCCACCTAGAATCATATAATTCCCTTTTTCCACTTCATGTCGAATATACTCGGAGAGGAAATCAAGCTGCTGCTTACGAATCTGCCCACCCTCATCAAATGCAGATAAATGCAGATTAAGCAGGACCAACTCCTTGCCGTTATCTACAGGAAACCTATTTTCTATGAAGGCTCGGTCCAGTTCAAATAGCTGAACAGGCCAGCTCTCTTTGCCGGGTAGATCAAAGCGAGTTTGCTCTGAGCTATGAAAGGAAGAAAGGGTTAGCAATCCACTTTGAACAGAGCCCATCGGGTGAGTTAAAGGTACAGGAACCCAGGATACTTTATAGTTGTAGGCAAAAGTGCTACTGTGTTCAGGTAACTGGTTAATTATAGCTTCAACCTGATTCACCTGATAGCTACGTGAGGATTTAACATCCACCTCCTGAAGCAGGAAGATGTCAGATTGTAGATCGCTAAGAGTATGTATGATTCCATTTAGGTTCGTTTCTACTTGTGTCTTACTAGTCCCGCGAGAGTTTGTTCCACCGTCCATAAAGAAATCCTGCCCTGCGTCCAGAGCAGAGTAGCCCAAGTTAAAGGTAGTCACGGTGAAGGCTTCTCCCTGCGTAAGTGTCGTGTGTTGGTTATTCTGGATCGTAAGCTCTTCTTGAACGAGTGGCTTGTAATCTGTAAAAGTCATATAAGCTAGAAAAATAGCAAGTAAAGTAACGGGTGCTAGGACAAGCAAAGCTAGTATTTTTAAGATTTTATTGAGCATAGGCGACCACCCTTCCACATTCATTAAGTTTAACCAACCTTGAAGCACTTTTGTAATTAAAGCCGTTAGTACGAATGAATTCGGCTAGTTGAATCCATCTACATAAAAATTACCATATTTTAAGAGTAAGAGTCTATATGGAAGGTTACGTTTATTACTAGTTTAGAGAGGCTTTATCCATATCAGGTGGACAGTATGCAAGTTATCCAGTAGACTGATTAAAACAAGTTATTGGTGAATATTGAGGTGAATCCAAATGATAATTTGGCTGAATGGAGCGTTTGGTTCTGGTAAAACAACCTGTGCCTTTGAGTTACACCGTAGATTACCTAATTCCTTTGTTTATGACCCTGAGAATGTAGGTTATTTTATAAGAAGTAACGTACCTAGGGAAGCAAGTAAGCCTGATTTTCAGGACTGTGAGCAATGGCGCTCCTTTAATTACGAAATGCTATTATATATCTATCAAAACTACAAAGGTACAATGATTGTACCAATGACGATTACCAGTAAGCTGTATTATGAAGAAATTATTGAAAGACTAGCTAACGATGGTGTTGAAATCAAGCATTTTATTCTATACGCTGATAAAAAGACGCTCATCAAGAGGCTAAACAAGCGGCTTGAGCGAGGTGACTCTTGGGCTAAAGCCCAAATTGATCGCTGTCTCCATTCGTTTGATCATATCATTACGGAAGAGAAGATCATGACAGATAAGCTGGCTCCGGAGCGTGTAGTGGAAGAGGTTGCAGGTAGAAGTGGACTGGAGCTAGAGCCCGATAGGCGGTCAAAAGTAAAGAAACTAATGGACAGGGCGCTCGTATTAATCAAGCACATTCGCTAGGTTCACCATACATAGATAGATACTATAATAATACTTAAACAATGACTGGAGGACAAAACATGTCAACTTTACCTAACTGCCCATCATGTAGCTCAGCTTACACTTATGAGGATGGGAGCCTTTTCATTTGCCCAGAATGTGCCCACGAGTGGACAATGGCTGAGGACGGTGTGAAATCGGAAGAGACAAACGTCGTCCGAGATGCAAACGGAAATATTCTGCAGGATGGAGATTCTGTAACGGTCATTAAAGACTTGAAAGTAAAGGGAAGCTCTACCGTCGTAAAAATGGGTACAAAGGTTAAAAATATACGCTTAGTTGATGGCGATCACGATATAGATTGTAAGATTGATACTCATGGAGCGATGAAACTAAAGTCTGAGTTTGTGAAAAAAATCTAAAGCTACGGCCTCTTCTTACCATTGCTTCATTTAGAAAGGATTCATTTGAAAATGGAGGTTAGCTATGCAGAGAGTCATGGTTGTGGGGGCATCGGGTGTTCTAGGTCGTCTAATTAGCCAAGAGTTACTTAGGCAATTTCAAGAGATTCAGTTAGTCGTTAGTGATTATAAGCGTGACAGAGGAGAGCGACTCGCAGCTTCGTTGGGAGATGGAGTTTCGTTCAGTTTTGTTGATGTTCAAGATCAGTCTAGCATCTTACAGGCCGTCAAGCAGGTGGATATAGTCATCGTTGCTATTGAACAGGAAGAACCACATATTCAAGAAGCCTGCATAAATCATAAAGTACTCTGCATAGATGTAACGGTTGCATCAAAGTTTATCCAAAAAGTACAAAAGCTAGACCAAGCTGCAAAAAAACAGGGAGTTGGATCAATCGTAATGTCAGGGTTTATCCCTGGGCTATCCGGAGTCATGGTCAAAGAGGCCATTTCAAGCTTTACAGAAATTAAGGAAGTTCATGTTGGGCTTCTGCAAAACACCAATGCTAAAACCGGTGCTTCAGGAATCATCGATATGCTTAAGATCATAAGCCAGGATGTATACACATCCCATGAACTTCACGCTAAAAGTACGGTTCCTGGATTTACTGTAAAAAGAAAAATGGTATTCGAAAAGCGCGTGGATCATGCTAACCCTTCCGTTCAAAGGGAAGTGCGCTTAATAGAACATACAGAAAGACAAGAATTAAAGAAGTGGCTTGGTATTGAACATGTTTACTTTTGGACAGCATGGAACAAAAGCAGCTTCAATATACTGATGTCTGTCTTAAAGCGCATGGGTATTGTAAGCCTGTTGACTCGTCTAAAAAATAGAGCCATTGTTTCAAAAATGTCTAAGCATGATCCTAATCAGCCAGAGCATGCCTATCTTTCAGTAGAGGTACAAGGGTTTGTTAACCGTAAGCCCAAAGTAAAAACAGTAGCTCTCTCTACTTTTTCAGACTATCACACGACAGCAATATTTACAGCAGCATTAGCTATATTAGCGGGGAAACAGGAGATCCTAGGTGTTACATTCCCTTTCCAAGTCGTTGACATGAATAGAATTTTATCTCAAATGCAGGAGAAAGAGATCGTCTTAGAAATGAATATGGAATAGATTTTGTGTAGAGCGTAGTTTTGGTTTCATCATAAAAGACGGAGTTTTGCCTTAAAAAACATTAAGAATTATGGCAAAAAGGGGCAGGTAAACATAGGCCTACGTCGAATTAGTTGGGAACAAAGACAGGTAGGGTTCAAGTCAGAGGCTTTCAATGTACATTGTACATTGTTTGTGTGTGGCTTTGACTCGGTCTGAGAGGATGTAACAGAAATAATTGACTAAATTTTCAAATAAATATATTCAACAAAGAGCTGTGACAGGGGTGTTTGATTCAATTAACGTTATCGGAATAACTAAGATGGTTCGTATCACTAGAAACATGCTTATGCTTATCGCCCTAATAGGGCTTATTATTTGGCTATTTAGCTTTATGTATTTTTTAGCTCCGGGATTTGACTTGGTGACAAGCTATCTAGAGCGGGGAGAGCAGCTTAGAGATAATGGTAAAATCATTATTTCAGCTACGCTCATGGTCCTTCTCTATACTGTATCTGAGCTGCCTATCTTTTTAGTCGCTTTTGGTGTGGGACAGCAGCTACAAAGGAAGAGGGGAAGATGGCTAGGCATCGCTGTTACCCTTCTTATCATTATAGGCTCTTATGCCTTTCTTATTATTTTCCACAAATACACGCTTCATTTATTGGTTCCCTTCATAGTGACTTCGGTCTATTTTATATTGGTCGGGCTTTTGAAGATGGATGAAGCAAAGCTGCATAATCAAGCGGCAATCCTTTTTCAACTAATGATGGGGTTTCAGTGGTTTGAGATTAATCCTAGCTTACATTCATTGGGCTTTGGAAAAAGTGAAATCGTGTATAGGATTGCTTCAGTTATTCGTTCCATGGAAGGGGAGCATATCCTATCCTTTATTAGCTTAGTGATTTGTATTCCCTATCTATTCTGCTCTATTGTGACCATTGCTTTGCTGAGGAATCATTTGTTACGCTTAAATGAGTTAGCCGCTAGCAAAAAAAGAGATCGAGAGCTCCAGCAATTGCGGGTAGAAGCGATAGAATCTAGAGCAAGTCAGGAGATGCAGACACTTGTTCATGATTTAAAAACACCGTTGACCACCATTCAAGGCTTAATCTCACTGGTGAATATGCGCCTAAGACCAACCTCCAACCCCAAATTGGTGGACTATACAGGGAAAATTAATCATTCCGTGGAAAATTTAAATGAAATGATATCTGAGATTTTATATGAAGATGTAAAAAGAGCGATTAATTTACGAGAGCTCATGAATTACACGAAGGCTCAGTTAGATTTAAACCAGAAAATTGAATATATCGTAGAGGAAGAAGAAAAGGTCATTTACGTTAATCATATTCGGGTAGTCAGGGCCATTAATAACCTAGTTCAAAACGCCCTGGAAGCTACTCAATCTACAGAGAAACCAGGGGTTAAGGTGAAGATATTCTATGTGAGCTCTAAGTCGATTTATGCCAAAGAGGGCGTCGCCATTTCGGTTATTGATAATGGAACGGGGATTCCCCGTGACCATCTACACCGTGTTTGGAAGGAGCGCTTCAGTACAAAGGGCACAAGTGGTTTAGGCTTAGGCTTTGTGAAGAATGTAGCCCACTCTCATCAAGGCTGGGTCAAAGTAAATAGTGTATTGGATAAAGGCTCGGCCTTCACCATGTTTTTACCCAAGGGGGGAGAGGAAAATGACCAAGAAGAAAATTCTAATTATTGATGATGACAAGGACACCCGTTATACCTTCCAAGAGATTTGTAGCTTTGCTGAATGGAATCCTATTCTAGCTAGTGATGGCAGGCAGGGCGTGCAGCTCTATTTATCAGAGAATCCAGATCTCATTTTAATTGATTACCACATGCCTGAAATGAACGGGTTACAGACCTTAAAGACGATCCGGCAAATGGATCAGACTGTTCCTGTAATGGTTCTAACTGTGGATGAGAGACAGTCTTTAGCCGATCAGTTTTTAGCGGCGGGAGCTAATGATTTTGCCCTAAAGCCCATAAAGGCGATTGATATGATTTCAAGAATCAAGGTACACTTACGAATGGTAGCGATGAGTGAACAGAACACCAAAGAGGAAGAAAGTGAACCTCAGGATGAGGGTAGCACGGTTCAATTTGAAAGCTTACTAAGCAAAGGGATATCCAAGCAGACTTTAGAGGTTATATTAGAATATTTAGAATCGGAAGCTAGACCTATCACCATTGAGCAGGTTAGTGAGGGAACAGGGATCTCTTATGCCACCGTACATCGTTACTTGAATCATTTACTACAGGAAGGCGTAGTTAAAACACGCATGGATTACGGAAGTGTAGGCAGACCGAAAAATAAATATATTCGTGAATAGTTCTAAAGAAGCTTCTATACTATAGAAGTTTCTTTTTTTACATTTCTAGGATGGGAGAAGAACATACATATATGAAGCAGATGATCGTCTAAGAAGTAAGGAATGGGAATGAAAGCCCTAACAATAAAGGTGTGAGAAAAATAATAAAAAAGATTAAATATACAAAAAAATGTGATAAATAAGATAAATAAAAGAAGATGCTATACAACCCCTACAAGCCTAGCTTATAACTAGGATACGTTAGACTTTTAAAGGGGGAATTCATCTTGAATAGCAAATGGAAAAAAACAGGTTGGGCTGTATGGCTTTTAGCTCTAGTTCTAGTCCTCTCTGCATGTAGCAGTGATACCGGAACAGAGGATGCAGATGTAGAACACGGAGAAGTCGTTCCAGATGTCAGAATCTTCAGCTCTTTGCGTGATGCAAATGAAGCAAACTATCTTGCTGCTGTAGATGTTCAGAAGGTTTGGGAGGAGCTAGGGATCAGTGTTAGCCTAGAGCCTCAGGAATTTAATACACTTATCAATATTTTGTACAGTGATGAGCAGGATTTTGACGCCTATACGGTAGGATGGGGAGGTCGTGTTGACCGGATCGATCCAGATATGTTCATTTACTCCATCTTTCACTCTTCTAATGCGATAGCAGGAGGCAATAACACAACGGGATTTATGAACGAGGCCTACGATCGAATTGCGGAAGCACAACGTTCTGAAATGGATCCAGACAGACGGCAAGAGCTCATACATGATGCTCAGGAAATGCTAGCGTCGGAAGCGCCATTACTTACTCTTTACGCTAGAGCGTTGTATCATGCGTATAACAATGAAAGATTCGACAACATGGTAATGATGGCTGGAGAGGGAATGTACAACGAATGGACACCGATGAGAGCCACACCATTGACAGATGATAAATGGCTGAAGGTAGGAAGTATTTTTGACTTGGATACAGTAAACCCGGTAGGTGCACACAGTACCTATGAATGGCGTAACCTTCGTTTGATTTATGACAAGCTGGTTCGTCTTAGCCCAACAGCAGAGCCACAGCCAGCCGCTGCTGAGAGCTGGGAAATTGTCGATGACACAACCATCGAAGTTAAGGTCAGAGAAGGCATGAGCTTCCATGATGGAGAGCCAGTTACAGCTGCCGATGTTAAATTCAGCTATGACTACTATATTGATTGGGAAGTAGGCTATTTTATGGCCTTCTTAGAAGCGATCGACTCTGTTGAAGAGGTTGATGAGTACACGGTTCGTTTCCATTTAAAGCAGCCATATGCCCCATTTGTCGGTGTAACGATGGCTCAGATTCCTATTATACCTAAGCATATCTGGGAGAACCTTGTTGAGGAAGAGGGCTTGTCCCATCCTGATGAGTACTTGAATGAGCAAGCCATTGGAAGTGGTCCTTTCCAGCTTGATCACTGGAGAAGAGGTCAGGAGCTACGTGCTTCAAAAAATCCATACTTTTATGAGGACATCGCTATAGATGGATTTATTTACGATATTTATGCTCAGCACGAAGGGGTTATGACAGCTTTAGAGACGCGAGATATTGATATGAATGCGGAGCAATTTATTCCAGCTCATATTGAGAGATCACAGCAAATTCCTCATTTAACGGTCGTGGATGCTGGAGATATTGGTTACCAATACTTAAGCTTTAATATGCGTAAACCGCCATTTGATGATCTGGCCTTCCGTCAGGCGATCGCTCATACGGTAGATTATGACACGATTCTAGATGTGTATCTACAGGGCTATGGTGTCAAGGGTGGAGCAGGACTTGTTATTAGTCCGGATAATGAATTCTGGTATAAGCCTGATGTGGATAGACCTGAGTTCGATCTTGATGCAGCCCGACAAATCCTTGAGGCTGCTGGATATACATGGGATGATCAAGGCAGATTGCGTTTGCCAGTAGAATAATGGCTGAGCAAGTTCTGAACACAAAATGTATGGAGTTAACACTGCTCTTGCCGAAATTTAACTAGTACATGTACATGAGTGACGAGTATCGGATTAAAAAGAAAAAGGGCCAACGAAAGGTCGGCCCTTTTCTATTTTTGTATGTGTACTTAGTAATTAGTCAAGCTGCATCAATCTACGGCAGAATCATACGTTTTTTTCTGATTGGATGAAAAGCTTTCCCTAATGATGGACTAGAGGACTTCTTCGAGAGGCCTTCAATAGAAGCTTTTCTTATACAACAAGGCTTAGGTGGTGAGTCAAGTGGGTTCTTACGTGTTAAAAAGGACATTTCAGATGTTAATAACAATCTTTATTATCGCAACCGTTATCTTTTTCCTGTTTCGTCTTATGCCAGGTAATCCGGCAGCCTCGATGCTTGATCCCTCTGTACCGCCAGAGGCAAGACAGCAAATTATGGAGCGCTTCGGTTTAAATGAAAGCATATGGGTACAATACGGTCTGTTTATGAAGAATTTTGTGCAATTGGATTTTGGGCGTTCCTTTTATTATAAGCAGCCTGTTATCGATATATTGCTAGATAAGCTTGGGGCAACCATTATTATTATGTTCTCCGCTATGATCTTTGCTTATGGTCTAGGGGTTCTTGGAGGAGCCCGAATGGCTTGGAAACGTGGAACAATAGGAGAGTCGGTAGGGGTCGTTTTTACCCTAATAGCTAGATCAGCCCCAACATTTTGGGTTGGAATTATGGCCATTTACTTTTTTTCTGTCCAGTTGGGCTGGTTTCCGCATTCAGGAATGAGGTCATCCGGGTATGAAGCAGCTAACTCGTGGCAGGTTTTCTTTTCTTTAGATTTTCTTTGGCATCTTACCCTCCCTACCATAGTAGCGGGTCTATTCTTCCTAGCTACACCGATGCTGATCATGCGGAATACGATGCTTGAGGTTATGGGAGAGGACTTTATTGAAATGGCAAAAGCTAAAGGGCTTAAGGATCGTACGATCTTATATCGTCATGCGGCACGAAATGCCCTTCTTCCTGTTGTAACAGCTGGAGCGTTATTTATTGGCTCGGCAATAGGAGGACAGGTGCTTATAGAGTATGTATTCAGTTGGCCAGGACTTGGTCGGGAAATGGTTTTGGCTGCTCAGCGGCATGATTATCCGGTAGCACAGGCTTCCTTTATTATTCTTGCTGCTATGATTATGGTTATGAATCTAGTAGCGGATCTGATCTATGCGTATTTAGATCCAAGAATTACTTATAAATAGAGAGGTGATCCGACGTGAGCCAAACGGCAAAAACAGAAATGAAGATGAAGCAGCCTTTAGTTCAATCAAAGAAGAATAATAAAGGGACCCTCCGTTTATTTCTAGATAATATTCTCAAGGATAAGCTTGCTTTAACAGGTCTTATCGTTCTGATGATGTTCGTTATTGTGGCCATCTTTGCCGAGCAAATTGCCATGTATGATATTACGGAGAATCTAAGGGATGAGCAAGGACAAATTAAGCGATTACACCCACCTTCCCTAGAGCATCCATTTGGTACAACTAATATTGGAAGAGATATCTTTAGTATGATTGTGCTTGGCACAAAAACAGCGGTCATAGTAGGCTCGTTAGCGGCTGTTTTAGTAACTCTTGTAGGAACAACAATTGGGATTATTTCTGGCTACTTTGGGGGCTGGATTGATAATCTATTGATGAGAATTGTTGATATTTTTTACGCTATTCCTTTTATCCCTTTTGTTATCGTGTTAGTGGCGCTACTTCAACCAAGTATCACCAACGTCATTATAGCGGTCTCCCTACTGACTTGGCGAACGGTAGCTAGGATTGTTCGTTCTCAGGTGTTGACCGTATCCAAGCGTCCTTTCGTAAAAGCAGCGAAGGTTGCGGGAGCCGGTCATGTGCGGATTATGTTTCGATATATTCTACCCAATGTCATTCCACTTGCTTTACTAGAGATGGCCTTTATGGTCAATTGGGCGATTACAGCTGAGGCGAGTGTGGCGTTCCTAGGATTGGGAGATCCGAACGTGACAAGCTGGGGGCAAATCATTCATGAAAACTTTATCAGTGGGCATTCTCGTGATGCTTGGTGGTGGATGATGCCGCCGGGTATAGCTATTATCCTACTTCTCGTCTCGGTTTTCTTTGTAGCCCGTGCGCTAGAGGAAGTCGTCAATCCTAGATTAAGGAGGAGGTAACAAATGGCCTTATTAGAAGTAAAGAACGTAGACATCCATTACAAAACGGAAAAAGGAACATTGCATGCCATTAGTAACATTTCCTTTAAGATTGAGGAAGGGGAACGCTTAGGCTTAGTAGGGGAAAGTGGCTGTGGGAAAACAACGATGGCTAAGGCGTTGATGATGCTGCTTCCTGACAATGGCTTCATTCCTAAAGGACAAATTCTCTTCAAGGGAGAGGATTTAGTACAGAAGAGCAAGGAAGAGATTCGTAAGCTTCGTTGGAAGGACATTTCTATGATTGCCCAAAGTGCGATGAATGCTCTAAACCCAGTCTATCGCGTTGGTGATCAATTAATGGAGGCGATGCTTGCCCACTCTTCTATGAGCAAGGAGGATGCCAGGCACAGGGCAGGAGAATTGTTCGAACTAGTAGGCTTAGAGCGTAAAAGATTACGAGATTACCCACATCAAATGAGTGGAGGAATGAAGCAAAGAGCCATCATTGCTATGGCTTTGGCTCTAAATCCAGCCTTAATTATTGCTGATGAGCCAACAACGGCTCTTGATGTGGTTGTGCAAGATCGCATATTAAACAAAATTATTCAGATCCAGAGGGAAATCAACAGCTCTATGGTTTTTATTACTCATGATATCTCCGTTGTTTCAGAAACCTGCAACACGATTATTGTGATGTATGGTGGCAAGATCATGGAGAAGGCCAGTACACGTCAATTTTTTAAGAACCCGTACCATCCGTATTCATTAGGCTTACAAAACGCATTTCCTAGCTTGCTAGATATGGGGGAGGAGCTAATCTCTATACCAGGCTCACCGCCTAACCTGCTAGAGCCTAAGCCAGGCTGCTATTTCCAAGAACGTTGTCCCTTTGCTACAGATCGTTGCCGGGAGGAAGCTCCTGAGTTACATCAGGTGGAAGAGGAGCATTCTGTAGCCTGTCATTATATTGATGAGGTGGAGCGATTTCGTGCAGAGGCAAAAAAGAGAGAGTCCTGGGATATGGTTCGTGATCGCTTGATTGCTGCAAGGACGGAGGGATAGAACGATGAGTGAAGCACAAACACAAACACCGTTCATACAAATCGAAAACCTAAAGAAGTATTATGAAGTAGGTAGTGGCATTAGGGATATGTTTAAAAAGAAAAACCAATATGTCAAAGCTATCGACGATATTTCATTGAGTATAGAAAGCGGAGAAATTCTAGGTCTAGTTGGAGAAAGTGGATCGGGTAAAACAACAACGGGAGAGATCCTTGTACGCTTACAGGACGTGACTGAAGGGACGATTAAGTTTGAGGGTAAGGATTATCTAAACATCTCCAAAAAAGATGAAAAGCAGTTCCGTAAGCAAGTTCAGATGATTTTCCAGGACCCTTATTCAACGCTTAATCCAACATTCACGATTTTTCAAACGATTGCTGAGCCACTCAAGATTCATGGCCTAAAAGACCAAGAGAAGATTCATGAGAGAGTAGTTCGTGCTTTAGAAACAGCAGAGCTTAAGCCAGCAGAGGATTTCATGTATCGTTATCCCCATGAGCTGAGTGGAGGACAGAGACAGCGTGTGGCAATTGCCAGAGGAATAGTGCTTGAGCCAAAGTTTCTTGTAGCGGATGAGCCTGTATCCATGCTAGACGTGTCTATTCGAGCAGGCATATTAAATCTATTAAAAAGCCTACGAAAAGATATGGGCTTGACCATGCTTTATGTCTCTCATGATCTATCTACCATTAAATACTTATGTGATCGGATAGCCGTTATGTACTTAGGGAAAATTGTTGAGCTAGGTCCAGTGGAAGAAGTCATTCTGAATCCTCAGCACCCATATACCAAAACACTTCTTTCTGCGGTTCCGATTCCCGATCCTGACTTTGAGCGTAAAAGAATTGATGTGGACGACGAAGTGGCAGACCAGATTAACCTACCTGAAGGGTGTAGATTTGAGCCTAGGTGTCCTTTTGCTACGGAGGAATGCAAAATGTGTGACCACACACTGTTTGAAAGAAACCCTAAGCAATGGAGTGCTTGTATCTACAAGGAAGAAGAGCTTGTACTAAGGGAAAAAGTAAGCACCTAATATACAGATAAGGACGACTATCAGCCCTGCTTTTAGGGTGTGAAAGTCGTCCTTCTTTTGGTCTATTGCCCTTAGTTTCTTATGGCGGGATATCTGCTTAAAACAAGGACTTACTCAGCTGTATTAATCTGCTTTTGTAACGGGGGGCTGTGCAGGCAAGCTAGGAGGCTCTATAATCGAAGATCCTTCACTAATTCCGAAGCGTTCATGAAAGCGACGGAGCATTGGAGGAGCCCACCAGTTTGCTTTACCAGCAATACGCATAAATGCAGGGACTAGAATCGCACGAATGATCGTTGCATCTATGATAATAGCGATAGCTATACCGACACCAAGCATTTGTAAATACATGATTTCCCCAGTCGCATAGATTGAAAATGAGATCGCAAGAATGATGGCTGCTGCGGAGACGAGTGGTGCACTACGCTGAATACCATAGAGAACGGCTTTTGTGTTATCCCCTGTCCGATCATATTCCTCTTTAATACGAGATAGCATAAACACTTCATAATCCATAGAAAGCCCGTAAGCGACACAGAACATTAGGATCGGGAAGGCGGGATCTAACGTACCAATTGGAGTGAAGCCAAGGAATGATGAGAAATGGCCTTGTTGAAATATATACACCAGCGCCCCGAACATGACAGACAAACTTAGTAAGTTAAGAATGGTTGCCTTAAGCGGAATGAGTATACTACCTGACATAAGAAATAGAATGACAAAGGTAATCGATAGAATAAGGATGGCTACAAGGGGAACTCGGCTCATCATCATTTCGCTAAAATCGGTTAGCTCAGCAGGATACCCTCCGACCACTAGGTCAGGAAACGGAGCAGAAATGGCTCTTAGTTCGTTTACAAGCTGCCCAACCTCGGTTCCACCTAAGACTTCTCTTGTAGGGATAGCATCAAATCGAATGGCTGTATCGCTTACCAAACGCTCAGCAGACTGGCCAGGCTCACGCACTAGCTCCCCATCCTTAAAGTAACCTACTATAGAGTTAACCTGTGAAATCCCCTCAACCTTAGACAATTCACTTGCATACTCTGCTGAGGCGGCAAGATCCTCTGCGGACAAGGATGTGATTGGAGCGACAAAGTGAATCGCATCGTTAGCTTCCTCAAGAAAATTAGCGCGCATCTCATCATAAGCTGCACGAGTGGAAGCAGAGGAAGGAAGAACACGATCATCAGGTAGTCCAATCTGTATATCTAAGGCTGGTGAACCTAGTAGTAGTAGAAAAATCACAGCTACTCCACCAAACCAGATTGGTCTTTTCATCACTCGTTGTCCTAAACGATACCACATTCCCTTTTGTGCATTGTCGACTTGAGCTGTCCTGTTAGCTTTTACCTTCACACGTCTAGATACTTTTGCTCCTAGAATAGCAAGGGCAGAAGGTAGGAAGATAATGGAGCCAAGAACAGCTGTAATGACAACAAGAACTCCAGCATAGCCAAAGGATTGTAGGAAGGAGAACGGAAACGCTAATAATACAGATAAGGAAGCTGCTACGGTTACACCACTAAAAATGACCGTTTTTCCGGCTGTTTCTAGGGTATGTATAATTGCTTTATCAACTGTTTTCCCGGCAGCTAGTTCCTCTCGAAAGCGTGAGATAATAAACAAACTATAATCAATACCTAAGCCAATGCCCATGACTAACGTGATGTTAGCGGCAAATGTCGCTACTTCTACAAACGAAGCTAAACCACGCAGGGCAGCCATCGTACCAAATACGGAGAATAGCCCAACACCTAACGTTAACAAAGCTGGCATGAACCTGCGATAAACAAATAACAGCAGAACAAGCATGAGTGGAATAATGATCATCTCAGCTCGAATAAAATCCTGAGTAGCTGAGGCGCTGATTTGGGTCGAAGCCGCTTCGGCACCCGCAACCTGCACCGTGATCATTTCGTTTTCTATCGTGTAGGCAGGGATCATCGTGGCAATTTCAGCACGTGCTTCTGTAGCATTACCTTGAACCCAAGCAAGAACTAAGCCCTGAGTTGAATCCTCACTGCGCATTGTTGGATCGCGTTCTTCAGACCAATAGGACCAAACATCTCCAACAGATGCTTCACCAGCTAGCTGAGCTGCTACGGAATTTGCTGCCTCTTCAACGAGTGGGTTATCAATTGTTCCTTCCCTCGCCGTAACTAGGAGAATGACATTAGCACTATCTGTGTTAAAATGTTCAATTAAAGCTTCTTGAGCGTGCATAGACTCGCTACCGTCAGCCTCCCAACGATTTAGTACCATGACGCCCATTGCCCCAGCTGCAATGATAGCCAATAATATTGTGGTCAATAGACTAGATATGAGAACAGCTTTTCGTCTGTGGTAGATAAAGTGTCCTAGCCTTCCAAGCCAAGTTTCCCCATTTTCTTGCTTTGATGTTACAGATGTTACAGACGGTTTTTCTTTTGTACCTTTACTCATACGAGTAATCACCCTTTCCACATTTTATTTTGTTTGAATGAGCAAACAAATAATGAATTAGTAACTCTGATTTTCTAACTAATTTAAGCATCATAATGCTCTTTAGTGTGTTCCCAGAGAAAAAGCATGCTACAATATATTATTTGAACGTTCAAACAATAACTTCTAAAAATTTTATTTTTCTTCTTTTTTATTTGCTGCTGTCAAATAAGACTCTAATACGACAGCGAGCATATCATAAGCTTCATCATAATTGAACTCGTCGTCACACATTTGCTGTAGCGCGAGACCATCAAAAACAGAGAGCAGAATAGAAGCAAGCGGCTTAGAAGAATCCTCAGGTAAATGACCGATCGTTTGAATCAAATCATTCAATCTGGCTCTTTTTGTCTGTAGAGTTTCTTTAAGGTTCTCAGATACTTTCTCATTACGCAATCCTATAGCAAATAACTCGTAACGAAGAAGCACCATGGATGAATCTGAAAGAGCTCTGTTTTTAGGTACCTGTAGCACCTGTTTTAAATTCTCCACGGAAAGCTCTTGACTCCCATAGTTCTTCAAATCCTGCAGAGACTCACAATACTTCTTTGTTTCCTGCTGAAACACTTCAGCAAAAAGCAGATCCTTGCTAGGGAAATAATAATTAATTAAGCCTTGAGCCACACCAGCCGTTTGGGCTATTTCTTTAGTAGAGGCTTTGTCGTAGCCTTTTTCTGCTAATACCTGATACGCTGCTTTAATGATGAGATCTCGTTTGTCTTTATCTGTCACTGTACCTCACCCTTATCTTTGTTTGAATGATCATTCAAAAAGATTGTAGCATACCTCCTATTTGATGTGCAACTACTTAATAATAAATGAATTCTGCATGCTTTAGAGTAGGTGGCTCCACATTATTATTCCGTAAGTCGTTATAAATCAGCTTCGTAGCCCCTCTGGATAGGGCTGTAAAAAGGTTTGCATCAGTAGGTACTTTTGATCATACTGATGAACCCATCTATTTAAAACCTTTAGTGGGTCACTTAAGGGTACTTGCCGCTTACGATAGTCCTCCAGTAAGGAAAGAAACTGTTCTTTCTCATCCCTACTTAGCTGTTCAGAAAAATATCCCATGATATGAGACAACACATTTATGTTTGCACCAACTGAAGGAGCTTGGCCTAATAGCTTATAGAATACTTCTTTGTAAGCTAAGTAAACGTTATGAATATCCCTATTATTGCCCTTTGCTACCATTCGCCCTAACTCTTTTTGGCGTTGTTGATCGTAGGCCATAAGTAAATATTTGTTTTCACTTTGAAATTGAATGAGGGACTGGATGGATGGAGTTTCCTGCACAGAGCGGAAATGAGCAAGGCTAAATAGCTTAGTCAAAAAGTGTTCACGATTCTCCTGCTGGTGGATCATCGCCATTTCAATTATAGCCACATGTTGATCATTTATTAGATGATCCATTAAGAGTGATTCTTTATTTGAATTCGGACTTATTAACACGCAGCCATCGATTTCCTTATCCATTTCCTCGGGGAGGGTGTGCTTGAATACGACTTGAACAAACTCACTTAAATGTTTAATAAAAGGATAGTCATGCCACTCAGCTTCATCGTTTTGGATAAACGCTACAACTGGTTTGGAAAAGTGTCTCATCCATTTCTCCCCCCTTTAATAAGGCACATGCTCCCCATGAAAGGTGTGCCTTTGTTAATGTTAATACGTTTCATCTCCTTATGAAACTAACCTTTATTTTTTAAGTTTCTATTTACTCTTATTTAGCTTCCTTGATACGCTTCTAATTAAACCTTAGCTTGCTCTGAGCTCAAGGAAGGTGCTTTAAGAACCCTATTCCGATGAAAGTACTGAGTACCAATTACACCAGCTATGATACAGGTAGCGCCTATGATGTGGTACACAGTAATGACCTCGCCTTGAAACATTGCACCTGCAGCCATAGAAACAATGGTGGACATATTGGCAAAGACACTCATTTTGGACGCTTCAATTTTAGACAATGAATAACTAGAGATTAGTGATGTAATGAGAGAGGATAGGATCCCTAGGTAAAAGATAGAGAAAACAAAACTACGATTAGTTAAGGGTACTAAAAACTCGGTAAGTGTACCAGCGATCGCATGCTGGGTCACAGAGTAAATTAAAAAGGTAGAAAAGCCAACGGCAAGTGTTAGAAATGTAATTTCCACCGGCCTGAAGGATTTTAACAGAAAGCGAGCCAGTACACTGTATCCAGCAATGGACAAACATGCTAAGAATAACAAAGAAATTCCTGTCATATTAGAAAGATCAACAGTGCTCCCCTTCATGACAAATATAAATATCACCCCAAAAATGGAAAGGGAAATGGACAGCTTTTGTAGTGTCGTAGTGACCTCCTTCAAGAAGATGAACGCCAATGTTAGTGTTAAAATGGGTGTGAAAGCGTGTAAAATCCCACCCTCAGCAGACGTAGCATGCTGCAAGCCGAACGCTTGAAGTGTAAAAAAGCCTAAGGGATACATCGATGCTAAGAGGATAGCCTTAAACACAGGCTTACCCTTATAGCTAAGCTTAATGCGTCCAAATAACACCGGGATAGACATCACTAGAAAGGCGACGGCAAAGCGAAACGCAAGGGTATCAATCGGCGGGGCATAATCTAGAGCAACTTTAGTAAATAGAAAAGAAAAGCCAACAATTAAGGAATTTATAACAGCAAATAGGTAGACTAATCCAAGTCCATTATTTTTAGACATGACTTCACTCCCCCTTTAAAACCAGTCCGTATATCTCTTTTTCTAAGTCTTCAACTGTTATGTTAAAGTCATTACTAGCTTTAAACAATGGTCTTTTCGGAGAACTGTACCGAAGCAGTTAGAAGTGATGAGTTTTTTTCTTTGTGGGTAAAGAAGGGGAGGGGGAGGTAAAGGAGGATATTCCTTCTGACTTTTCTCAAAAGAATCGTTACAGCTGGAAAAAGGCTGTGTATAATAAGAGAAGGGATGGGGGACTGAAAATTGAGAAAGTATGTATCTATTCTTAATATTCTACAACAGCAAATTAAGGAGAGACACTATCTGCCAGGTCAGAAGCTCCCTTCTATTCGCCAAGCGGCCAAGCAGTATGCGTGTAGCCAGAGTACAGTTATTAGAGCGTACTTGGAGCTGGAGAAGGAGCACTTCATCTATTCCGTCCCACAAAGTGGATTTTATGTCGTGGGAGAGTCGAGTCTAGAACGATCTCAGAGCAATGGGGAAGAACGAATTGATTTCGCTTCAGTAGGACCAGACGCCCATCTATTCCCCTATTTGGACTTTCAGCATTGTACGAATAAAGCGATCGATACGTACAAATATAAATTGTTTTCCTACGGCAATCATCAAGAATTAGAAAATTTAAGGAAAACACTAGTATGGCACTTAGCCAATGATCAGATTTTCCCCAAGCAAGAGCAGATTGTCATAACGGCAGGGGTACAACCAGCTATGGAGCTTTTAGCTAAAATTCCGTTCCCTAATGGACATTCAGAGATTTTAGTAGAGCAACCAAGCTACGGGATTTACCTACGATACCTTGAAGAAGAGGGGATTCCTGTTCGTTCTATTCCACGCACCATGGAAGGAATTGATCTAGTAGAGCTTGAACGGATTTTTAAGAATGGGAGCATTAAATTTTTCTATACCATGCCTAGGCATCATAATCCATTAGGAACTACGTACGGAGTTAACGAACGGAAGAAAATTTCTCAGCTAGCGAGCAAATACAATGTGTATATTGTAGAGGATGATTATATGGCAGATCTAGGGGGAGAACGCAAGTATGAGCCTATTTTTGCGTATAACAGAACAGGACATGTTGTGTATTTGAAAAGCTTTTCAAAGATTATTTTTCCTGGCTTGAAGCTTGGAGCTGTCGTTTTGCCAGAGCTTTTGTACCAAACGTTTCAAGTTCATAATAAACGTAATGGAGCGGCCCTATTATCTCAGGCTACTCTAGAAGTGTATATTAAAAATGGAATGTACGAGAGGCACAAACGTCATTTGTACACAGAATATTCAGCTCGTCTACAGACGTTAAAGGAAGCACTACTAAACTATAACAACCGTGGGCTCATTGAGCCTTATCCATCCAGTCCAGGCTTTTATATGTCGCTAAAGCTGCCGGCTTCAGTTAATTTGGAAAGCCTACAGGAACGTCTGATGGCAAGGGGAGTTCGAGTATCCTTAGGCAAGAGATTTTATCTGTCTACCTTTTTGAATCGAGAAAAGTTTATCCGGCTCAGCATTTCTAGGGTAAGTGGTCAGGAAATTTCTGAAGGAATACGGATCATTGTACAGGAAGTAGAGGAACTGACAAAAAGTAGCTAGAGAAATAACGAAGATAGTGTAAGGACGAGACTAAAGGGTAACAAACATGAATAGAAATGAAGGAAAAGGATAACGACAAGAAGGATCAGAAATCAGATTAGCGTATGATGATAGGAGTGAACATAGCGTGATGAAAAGAAAGCTATTATTCTTAATCTCTTTCATTTTGCTGCTTATCGTGTTAGCAGGATGTGTGCAAGGAAAAAGTCATGTGACTATTAACCCGGATGGGACAATGGATCTAATGATTCAGCTAGAGCTTCCTAACACTTCAGAATTTCTTCTAATGGACCAGGTGGAGGGACTTATCAGAGATGCACTTGCCGATTCAGGATTTACCTTGGAGTCTATGGAGACGGAAGGGCAGGGAATTGGCTATCAGGCTCATAAGCATTTTGAATCCCTAGAAGAGCTTAATGTTCAAGAAGGCATTGGATCAGAAGGAAGCACAGGGCAAGGAAGAGGCTCAGGGACAGGCAATGAAGCAGGGGTAGCGTCTGAAAGGCTACATATTGAAGAGGAGCATAAGTTTTTTTACTCCAAATATAGCATAGAGGGCGTTATTGATATTGATGAGATCATCACAGAGTACCTTGAGGAGAGAAACCTGGATCGGTTAACCAATAATGTTCTTGGAAGAATGCTTACGAGCAGAATCCTAGATCAAGTCGATTTTGAGTTTATGCTGACCCTCCCTATCAAATCATTTGGAGAGCATAATGCTAAGGAGGTTTCAGGTAGCACACTGACGTGGGATATTTCCTTCTCAAGACCTAATCCTATTGAACTGGAGCTTATTGTTCCTAACGTAGTGAACATTGTAGGATCTATAATTGTAATATTAATTATGATTCTATCCCTATTCCTTCTAGCAAGAAAACAAATGAAAAGAAGAGCGCCATACGAGAAAACCTAACAGAGATAGGGAGTAGTGAGCTTGCAAATCAAGCTATTTACTACTCCCTTTCATAATGAGGATTTTGTAATAAATCAAAGCTTTATGTCTACTTTGTGTGGACGTTTGTTCTTTTATTATCCTCTTTTACATAATTCGAGTCTATCTCTCATTTCATTCTTCATTTTCTCCCATCTTACTTCACTCATTATTCAAAATTTACTTGTGTTTTTTACTCTATCTCTATTTAGACTCACCTAGCAGATAATTATAGAAAGGCTCGTCGACCCAAAACGTATAAGAGGTAATGCTAAGGTCTGGATCCAGCTTTTTTAATTCAGCAACAATCCTTTGAGAATCTTCACTTAAGGAGAAGGAATGTACCTGATAGGGGCTGCCTTCCTGTACAATTTTGTTGTTTGTAATCAATTCGTAATCGTCAATTGGTGTTGCTGAAAAATATCGGCATCACTGGTATAGCCAATATAATTTTTATAAAGACCTTTATTAGCTAGAACCTTTCCTAGTAATTCATAGACAAACTCAGTAGATGCTTCTGCGTATGGTTCAAACGAGAGGTAATGTGAAGCTGGAATGAGACCAGTGTCTACGGCTGTAGCTAACTCCTGACCTGTTTTAATACTAAAATCGGTGCTGGAAAGCTGTAGCTTGCTCAAGGCAGCATCTATCTTTTCGACTGGGTATGTATAAGCGAGCTCTTTAAAATCAGCTGCTCTTACAGCGATTAGTGCAGCAACTGTCTGAGTGAGGGGTTCATTGCTCTGAATGGAAGGGCCAGTTAGAATGCCTGCTTCATATAGGGCCAAAGCATGGGGATATAAAGCATGTGAGGTACTTAAATCGTTAAAACGTAATGGCTGTCTCTTCTTCTGTTGAAGCTACCGATTGGCCCTGTAACAGTGTACTTACTGCTTCAATTAAACCGCCTTTCGTTAAAGCATCCTGAAGTGTAATTCCATACTTGTCCTGTAAAAACTGCTGGTATTCGGCTACACCCTCCACAGGAGATCGCTCAGAGACCTGTTTTACATTTCCAATCACAGATGTTTGCTCAGAGACACTCTTTTCATCTACAATCGCAGCTTGAGCTAGAATGCTGGTGGTTTGCAGGAAGATAAGGGAAAAGGTCAAAAGTAGAGCAAGAATTCCTTTTGTGATCAACGGTAGTGCCACATTCTTTTTCATAACTGTACCTCCATATTAATTATTCCTATATGAATAATTGGCTTTATTTTCTTCATCATAAAGCGAGGTGCTGGGACTGTCAATGAAAAAGAAGGAATTTTGGCACAAATAAAGAGTGGTATTTGGCTTAGAATACCACTCTTACAGCGTACTTATTTCCTGTGTGGTATGGAGAAAATAGCCCCCGATCCCCACAGCAAAGCAAAACCAAGTGTGTGCACTTCTTCCTCATCGTGAGCATTTCTTCTGAGAGTGGGTTCGTCTACCAAAACAGACCACCACTCGCCCACCAGTCTAGACCAGATGGATCTTCTCCTATAGTGGTTTGTGTTGGTTTTTTATGCTTCATGATGCACCGTCTTTCTTAACATCGATTTGCTTAAGCCTCTATGACTCGTTGTTGCTTTAGGATGTTGTCGATTTCCTTGAGTTGCTCTTGAGAGAGTGGTCCAAAGCTCATCGCTTTTGCTGCTACCTCCACCTGGCTGGCCTTTTTTAATCCTGGGATCGGAATGGTTCGATCGCTTTTACCCCAAATCCAAGCAAGGGCTCCCTGCACTAGAGTACGATTCCCAGACGTTAAGATTTCTCTTACCGCATCTAGTGCATTCAAAAATTCAGCCTTCGGTTTGCCATCCTTGAAATAATGGACCCACTCATGAGAGCTGCCACGTACATCATCAGAAGACAGGTGAGACGTGTGATCAAATTTACCACTTAACAGTCCCATAGCGAGGGGAGCATTGTTAATGCTACTTAGTTGATATTGCTCGCATACGTCAAGCGCCTTGGAATCGCCAAGCAGAACGTTGAATGGATGCTGTATAGTAGAAGCGCCAGAGGCTCGTTTGGCAAATGCTTCTGCTCGATCCATATCACCTGTGCTAAAGCCATATGAGCGAATCAAGCCCTCTTGCTGCAGCTGCTCTAATGTATCGACAGTAGAGTCGATTTCTTCATTTGAAATACCCCCTGCATGGACCTGATACAGGTCAATATAATCAGTATCTAGTCGTCTAAGAGAGGCTGTACATGCTGAGCGGATATACGCTGGAGAGACATCAACTTTAGAAAAGACGTTTTGAGTCTGTGGATCAAAGGTGAAGCCGAACTTCGTTGCGATGATGGCCTCATGACGCCTTCCCTTCAAAGCGCGTCCAATCACTTCCTCACTTCTTCCTGTTCCGTATACGTCTGCGGTATCAAAAAAATGAACCCCATGCTCCAAGGCCGTTTCAATAGCGTGGATGGACTCCTCATCATTCACGTCTCCCCATCCGTCAGGCAATCCATCTAGCCAAAATGGCCCTCCTATCGCCCAACAGCCGAATCCAACAGCGCTAACTTCAATGTCTGTTTGCCCTAATCTTCTTTTATTCATCGTGAAATTCCCCTTTCATTATTAAATGTAAAGTCATTATAATAAGAGAAAACGGTTCATCAAAGAGCCAATTTTATATTGTTTTTAGGAACCAATTTGGAGGTGGGGAAATGTTCGGCATTTATCTAAGTCCAACAGCAGAGCTGTCTAAAACGGCACAGCTATGTAGTCAAATTCGCAAAAAAATAGAAAAGGGAGAGCTTAGTAGTGGAACTCGTCTTCCTCCTACACGTAAGCTTGCCCAAGAGCTTGGGATTGCTCGAAATGTTGTCATCGACGCTTATGAGCAACTGGTTGCCGAAGGTTATCTGATCGGCCACGCTGGCTCAGGTACGTATGTAGCTGATGGCATCCTCTCTTTTACTTCAAGTGGCGTTCAACCTGAAGTTACGGTCGAAGCAAGTGAGCCCCAAGGAGAGTCCAAGGAATTACGGGAACAACAGGAGGATATGATTGAATTTGGAATAGGAACCCCGGATTTAGAGAGCTTTCCTGACACATTGTGGTCTAAGTATTTAAAGGCCGCTGTGGTGGAATCGTCGCGCGCTCTATTTGATTATGGAGATAGTAGGGGAGAAGAGGAGCTCAGAGTGGAAATTTGTGCTTATTTGTACCGCACGAGAGGAATGCGCTGCCACCCTGAGCAGGTCATGATTACGTCTGGCTCCTCGGAAGGGATTTCCTTGATCGCAACGGCGCTGCGCGCACAATATCATTCCATATATTTAGAAGATCCGACAATAGAGTTTACGTATCATATCTTTAAACAGAATCAGTATCAAATCGCTCCAGTAGATGTGGATGAATCTGGCATGGAGCTGCATGAGCTAGACGATTTTGCTGACCGTCATCTGCTTCTTCTGACACCCTCTCATCAATTTCCGACCGGTGGCATATTACCGATCCAACGAAGGCAGCAAGCCGTTCGAATGGTAGAGAGAGCAGATTCTTACATCATTGAAGATGATTACGATGGCGATTTTCGTTTGAAGGGGATTCCGATTCCACCGATATATTCCCTTAGCCCTGAAAGAGTCCTATACGTGGGGACCTTTAGCAAGACCCTTGCCCCCGGCCTCCGTTTGGGTTTCATTGTCCTTCCACAACACTTGATTAAGCGATTTGCACAGCTGAGAGAAGAGCTAAATCTACGCACACCAACTGTACCCCAAATAGCGTTAGCTCGCTTTATGCGAGATGGTCGTCTGGATCGCCATATCCATAAAATGAAAAAGCTCTACCGTCAACGGCGCACGCTGTTAATCAGTGCTTTGAAGCAGCATTTTGGCAAGAGGGCGAGAATTATTGGGGATGAAGCAGGGATGCATATGCGTGTAGAATTTCCTGAGGGTCCCTTTCTTGATGATTGGCAGGAATCTATAGCTTACGGAGTTAAGGTACATAGTGTAGAAGAATATAGTCTTGTAAAAGGCAAGCATCTTCATCAGATCGTACTAGGATACGGAAATGTACAAGAGCACGACATTCAAAAAGGGATAGAGAGACTGTATCAATTTTATGTCGACAAAGCTCAGTAGGAGAAAAGGCACCCCAATGTGTAACGAAAGTTGCCATATTGAGGTGCTTTCCTTGATTAAATAGCCATTCATTAAATAAGAACTACTTTACCTTTACTTCGCTCATTAGGGCATGAATGTTGTTTTCGGTGTCCTTAAAAAACACCATCCATGTTTCTGTATCTCCCATTTTCGCTACAGCATGAGGCTCATCAATAAAGGCTACTCCTTTGTCATTAAGCGCAGCAAAGGATGCCTGAATATCCTCGACCTGAAAATAGATCACGGAGCTCGCATGAGCAAACTGCTCTTTTTCCGGGAGGCTTAGCAGAAGGCGAATCCCTTGACAGTCAAAAAAGGCCATCGTAGATGTGCTGAAAAGCAAAGGCAAACCCAGCAGTTCCTTATAGAAATGAATAGCCCTCTCCATATCCTCTCGGACAGGTACTGATATTTGTCCAATTTTTTGAATGATCGTGTGCTGAGTCATATAACATTCCTCCTTCTCTTTAAAAGTGAGCTATGTTCTACGTTTACTCACTTATACTTTAATCATATAGCAAGTTAATTAGGGATTCTTATCCGATATCACCTTTTTGCGATACTGGAGGGGAGAGAGGCCAACGTGTTTCTTAAACATTTTACTAAATGAAACAGGATTTGAATAACCGAGTCTAAACGTAAGTTCAGTCATAGGGAGCTCTGTGTTCTCTAGCAACTGAAGGGCTTTTTTTACTCTCAGTTCTGAAACATGCTGAAATGGAGAACGCCCAAACACCTCAGTATAGCTTCTTAAAAGGTGATTTGGTGAGACACAAGCGACCCTAGCTATTTGCTCTAGAGTAAGGGAGGCTTGATCAAAGAAGGCTAGAATATAGTCATGAGCAAGGCTTACACGCTTAAAAAGTTCTTCACGTGTCGCTGTGCGCAAGGCGCTCAGGGAATGGGTGGCCTCAAGAGTATGGCTGTGAATCTGGAGGATGCGTTGCATGATGTTATAATATTGCTGCTCCATCCAAACGGGCTCGTCCTCATCCTCGTCTAGATTGCTTTTTAACTGTAGCATCAAAGCGGACAAAAGAGGATCATGCGGATATGTTTTTTCAAAAAACTGAACGGGAGAAGCTGAGGTTTGATAGGGATCAGTGAGAAGCTGATCAGTAGATAAGCGAGAGCTTTGTTGGACTTCATCAGCAAGCCCATCCTTAAAAAACAGACAAAAGGAATCAATATCCTTCTCCTGCTCAATCGCTAAGCTATAAGGACCTTCATTAAGTAAAAGATATCTGTCTTGCTCAACGGCAAAAAAGCCCTGGTTTACTCGATAATGAGCACGTCCATGGCGAAACGTTTTAATAGAAAGCTGCCCGTTTCCTTCCCAATAGAATTCCCGGCTACTAGCTTGTAAGACATAGTTAATGGAAGATTTGTGATTCATGCGTGCTCCTTTTCCAAGTCGTTCAGTTGATATAAAGCTGTAGGACGACCTCGAGGTGTTAATTGCTCCTCCCCAATCACTCTAGCTAACTCTGCAGTGACCATATTTTTGATGAAACGTTCTGCACTACGGCGACTGATTTGCATATACTCTGCCAGCTGGGTGGCTGAGAAAGGCTTATAGCTTGTCATTCTATGGAATTCTACTATTTTCCTAGCGTTCTGAATGTTAATCCCGCTCTTTTGACTAATGAACAATAAATAGTCGCTTGAGGTAGAGCCATGATCATGGACCCCTTCTACAGAATGACTCGTTAAAGGTCCTAAAAGCCTCTTATCTGCATTCACAAGATACGCACAGTATTTATCGCGGTTGTCAGCGGAATACTTTAGAGCCAGCTGAGCGTTATTTTCGGCTTCTTTTGTCGTTAATCCAAAACCAAAACCGATATTGACCTTTATATTTAATAGTTTTTTAATCTTAGTAAGAATAGGAAGGAAGCGGTATTGATTTGTAATCATTTCAAAAGGACCCTTGGTGCTATAAATGATGAACTCTTCCTTCCCTACTTTTTGAATGGAAGCATTAATTTCTGCACTGAAATCTAAAAGTAGCTGATGCAGCACTAAAGAACTGTGCTCAGCTAAATAACTCCCCTTATCTGTGAGAAGGGCTTGATACTGATGGATGGACACAATTCCAACGGCTATCTGTGCTTTTTTACTTAGCTCCAGCTCTCCAAACATGATGGCACGTCTAAGGGTATCCATAATGGTTTTTTTGGGATGTATCATGCGAATGACAGGGATCTCTTTCCGCTTCAGCTCAGCATAGACGTTACTTATGGACGTAATGGCCATCTGAATCTTTCCATCGAGCCATAGCTTTTCATGAAATTGTACCACTTCTTTATCGTTTAACCTGCCCTCTAGATCATAATAATGGCTAAGATTCTGGATATAAACATCCTTCATATCCAAAGATAGCTCATCAAGGACGTCCTCCATATTAACGGCATCGGTGATATCCATGGAAAACTGAGTACAATTTAACTGATGGATAGCTTTAAAAAGGACCAAAGATATCATATATTCATCAACTGGAATAAAAACAGCTGGAATCTTTTTCTCTTGAATGGCCTTCTTTGAGTGCATATAAGGCAACGGGCCAGTAAATAGTAGAACGTCCACATTCGTAGCACGCTGAACCAGCTGGGGGCTTTCTTCAATTTTATGATAGATATAAGGGATAAACTCAATGCCTTCAAAATGAGCTGCAAATCTCGTTACTTGCTCTATCATTTGTTCTGAACCGAAGGCGGCAAGCCTGATTTTCATCGTTTTCCTCCTAAACCTTATCTGGCAAGTCAAAAGAATGCTAGAGATGAATGATCCCTTTTCCGGTTTCATCTATATGTATGGTCGTATTAAATTCCTTTGACAGAGCACTAAACCTGTTCATAATTTCAATTCCTGTTTTTGCATCGGATAAATACGGTCTACCTCGCTTGTAAGGAGTGTCTCCCCGCGTTAGGGATACGGGATGAAGCTCAATGCTTTGCAAGCGCCCATCCTTGATCTGACAAATCGGCATGATCGTTTCCCAATAAACGGCGTTTCCAGGAAATCCTTTTCGTCCATTGTCACTTCGTAGTCTAAATATTTCGCTTGGCGTAAGGGTTGAATCTACATTAAAGCGCTTGTACGAATCCTCTGGTAGCTTAAACACCAACTCATTATGTCCAATAAAGTTCCCCAAGCTGTAAAAGATCGGCTTTCCTTTGTAGATTTCCAGTCCTTTAAGCAGGTGAGGTCCATGTCCAACCACAACATCAGCCCCCTCATCAATCATGCGATGAGTAAATTCCCTGATAAACTCAGCAGGCTGTTCCTTCACCTGTCCTTGTTCATGCGCATGCAGGCTGACAATCACAACGTCTGCTCTAGCCCTAGCTTCCTTCACCCATTTGGCCATATCCTGCATATCCTTCGTGCTCGTTTTCGTCCGCACCTTTGGGGTATCGGAGGCACTAAATAGGGCATTCATTGTACCTGCTACTCTTAGGTTTGTATCGACAAAGGGAAATAGCTTTTTATTTGTGGGATCAGAGCCGAATCCAAGCTTTACAAAGTTTTGCCGCTGCTCCTCAAGCCCCAAATCCTGATAGATTTCCTTTAGAGCATGCAGCTGCTTTTCCGTTACTTCATATTCTACCTCAAATTTTAGTGGGTTGACGCCTGGTCTGCCTTGTACTTCTGGGCGCTGCTCTCCTGCTGCCTGCTCATCAAAAAAGGTAGAGGTGCAGGACAGCAGAGCTACGGTTCCTCCTGAAACGGAATGGTACACGGGCATTCTGGCTTCCGTAAGGTTTTTCCCAATGCCAGCGTAGGATAGCTGTCTTTCTTCTAATTCCTGAATCGTTGACAAAAGCCCGTCCACTCCGTAATCTAAAGCGTGGTTATTGGCACAGGAATATAGATTAAAGCCGATATCCATCAAATCATCGAGAACATAGGAGTGTGCGGCAAAGTGTGCCCCATCACTACGGGCGGCTGGATGACCGACAAAGTTGTTGGGCAGAACCTCTAGATTAGTAAAAGCAACGTCTGCTTCTTTTATTTTTTGATAGAGATTTACCGTTTGCTCATCCTGGTGCATGGATATTCGTCTAGCAATAATACTATCACCAGTTAATGCTATATTAAACCGATTAGGGCTGTTACTATTCAAATTCTCCATCTCCTTCAAATTACCTGTTTTGTCTGAGTCTATTTCTTTTGGATGTCTTATGGACAACGTGTAGCCCTAGTTGTCCTACATGTCATCGTACAAATGACAAGCTACACGATGTCCGTTTTCCTTCGTCTCCAAAGCGGGGATGTCCGTCTTGCAGCGTTCCATCACATAAGGGCAACGGGTATGAAAGACGCACCCTGATGGTGGATTAATGGGAGAGGGAATCTCGCCCTTCAAAGCAATCCTTTCTCGTTTTTGCTTTGGGTCCGCTATAGGGACGGCAGATATCAGTGCCTTTGTATAAGGGTGAAGTGGGTCTTTATATAAATCATCTGTTTTCGCTTCCTCGATAATATGACCTAGGTACATCACGCCAACCCGATCGGAAATATGCCGAACGACACTTAAATCATGGGCTACAAATAAATAGGTCAGTTTAAACTCTTCCTGAACCTCCTCTAGGAGGTTGATGACCTGAGACTGAATGGAAACATCTAAAGCAGATACCGGTTCATCGCAAATGACGATCTTCGGATTTAAGATTAAGGCTCGCGCTAGGCCAATCCTTTGCCGTTGTCCCCCTGAAAATTCATGAGGATACCTGTAATACTGGCTTTTTTGGAACCCTACTTTGTGCAGAAGCTCCATGACGAGCTCGGTTCTTACTTTTTTAGAAGAGATACGATGGATGGCAAGGGATTCCTCTAACGTTTTTCCAATCCGCTTCTTGGGATTAAGAGCTGAATAGGGATCCTGAAAAACCATCTGTATCCGCTTCCTTACATCCCGTAGCTCTTTTTGATTCATTTGAAAAATATCCTGCTGATCAAGGAGGCATTCCCCAGCCGTAGGTTCTAGCAATCGCAAAATCGTTCTTCCTGTGGTGCTTTTTCCGCAGCCAGACTCACCTACTAGTCCATACGTTTCACCCTCAAACAGCGTAAAGCTTACATCATCTACAGCCTTCACATAGGACCTAGTACGTCCCAGAGGAGTGCGTATAGGAAAATACTTTTTTAAATTCTTAATGTCAAGAAGGGGCTGTTTATCTTCAATGTGGGGCTTCACTATGATCAGCCTCCTGTTTTTCAATCTTTTCGTAGTGCCAGCATCTAACGGCATGCTGCTCAGTGACGAAAGAAAATACGGGTTCTTCCTGGTGACACTGTTCATCTGCATACTTGCATCTAGCTACAAATCTACAGCCTGTTGGTACGTCATGGAGGGTAGGCACCATCCCTTCGATCACGTGTAGCTTCTGCTCCCTGTCTCCATCCAATTGAGGAATCGAGCGCAGTAGTCCACGTGTATAGGGATGTAGAGGACGATCAAATAACTCTTCAACCTCCGCTTCCTCTATCACTTGCCCTAAATACATCACAATCACTCTGGAACAGACTTCAGCAACAACTCCAAGGTCATGAGTAATCATGATGGTCGCCATATTGAGTTCATTTTTCAAGTCCTCCAGCACCTCAAGAATCTGAGCCTGGGTGGTCACATCCAACGCTGTGGTTGGCTCATCGGCGATGAGTAGAGTGGGACGGCAGGCTAACGCTAGGGCAATCATGGCCCGCTGGCGCATGCCACCAGATAGCTCATGGGGGTACTGATGGACTCTTTTTTCAGGGGAAGGGATTCCTGTTAATTTGAGCATCTCAACCGCCTTTTGATAGGCGTTCTTCTTGGAGAGCTTTTGATGATTAACAAGTCCTTCGATAATTTGGTTACCAACGGTATACACGGGGTTTAGAGAGCTCATCGGGTCTTGAAAAATCATGGAGATCTTGTTTCCTCGAATATTCCTCATCTCGTCCTCACTCATCTGCAGGAGGTTTTCACCCTCATACAGGATTTCCCCTTCATAGAAGACGCCTCCCTTTTCATTGAGTAAGCGCATAATCGACTCAGCCGTCACACTTTTCCCACAGCCAGATTCTCCTACAATCCCTAAAACCTCGCCCTTATCTATATGGAAGGACACATGACTGACAGCGGTCACTCTTCCTTTTTCCGTGGGGAAATGTGTACAGAGCCCTTTGACCTGCAATAGATGATCCTTTTCCACAGTTATCCTTCCCCCTCTTATTTTTTGGCTTTATTCGTATGTGGGTCTAATAAATCTCTTAATCCATCACCAAATAGATTTAATCCTAGTACGGTCAGCATGATGGCGATCCCAGGAAACACCGTCATCCACCAAGCATTAAAAATCACTAGCTTGCCGTCATATAAAATATTTCCCCAGCTCGGATTAGGAGCGGGAATCCCAGCTCCTAAAAAGCTTAGGGCCGCTTCTGTGATGATCGTATCAGCGAAGATAAACGTGCACTGAATGATCAAAGGAGAAATCGTATTAGGGGCGATATGCAGGGCGATAATTCTCAAAGAGCTTGCCCCTTGGGAGTGCAACGCCTCAATATACGTTTGTTCCCGGATGACTAGAGCAGATGAACGCACCACCCTAGCCACATATGGGGTAAACACAATGCTCAGGGCAATGATGACATTTTCCGTTCTGGAGCCCATCGTAGCCATGATAGCGATTGCTAGCAGAATAGCGGGAAAGGCCATTAACCCATCACATATGCGCATTAAAACATGATCCAATGCTCTATAGTAGGCGGATAAGAGTCCGATGATCATGCCCGCAACTCCGGTAATCAGGGTAACGGCTAAGCCGACACCAAAGGATACACGCGCTCCGTAGGCCACTCGACTAAGCACATCTCGTCCAAAATTATCTGTACCAAACCAGTGCTCCGCACTAGGAGCCTTTAACCGCTCCGTAGGCACCATTTCTAATGGTCCATGCTGGACCAATAAAGGGGCAACTAACGCCAGCAGGAGGATCAGCAGAATAATACAACTGCCAATGACAGCCATACGATTGGATAAGAAGCGTCGGACAGCGAGCTGGGATTGCTCCTTGCGCATAAGCTTTTTGATGTCATCGAGATTTTCTCGTTGTGGTAAGGCTTCCATAGTTCCTCTCCTCCTACTTTCGACTTAGCCTTATTCTTGGGTCCAACACACCGTACAAAAGATCAATGACCAAATTGAGTAACACGTAAGTAACAGCGATTAGAAGCACGACACCTTGGATGACCGCATAATCACGGCGCTCTACAGAATTCACAATGAGCTGCCCTAGACCGGGAATATTAAAGACCGTTTCAATAACGGCAGCCCCAGTGACTAGAACACCAAAGGTTTGACCAATAACGGTTAAAATCGGCATGGAAGCATTCCGTAAAGCATGCTTATAGATAACAACCTTTTCTTTGAGCCCTTTTGATTTGGCTGTTTTGATATAGTTTTGATGAAATACATCAAGCATGGCTGAACGGGTCATTCTGGTAATGAGAGCGGCTTGCATAGCCCCCAGAGCGAGGGCCGGCATAATCAGATATTTCAAATGCTCTAGCATCCCGGCGCTTATTGGGCGATAGCCTGCAACGGGTAGCCAGCGTAATTGGACAGCTAAAAGCAACACTAAAAACAGCCCTAATAAAAAGCTAGGAACAGAAATCCCCACTAGCGAGAGACCCATCACCGATTGATCGGTCATTGTGCCCCGGCGAACAGCGGCCAGAATACCTAATGGAATAGCAATCAGAATGGCGATCACCTGAGCGATTAACGCTAGGGAAAACGTAGGTCCAAGATGGTTGAAAAAAGCTTCTACAACCGTTTCCCTCATAAACAATGAGCTCCCTAAGTCTCCTCGTAGTAGGCCACCTATCCATTCGAGAAATTGTTCGTGAACCGGTTTGTTTAAGCCTAGCTCCTCTCGAAGCTTGTTGACCTCTTGGGCCGATGCTTCAGGACCGAGAATGACGCTAGCAGGGTCACCAGGAGTGAGGAAGGTGATTGAAAAAACGACAACGGCCACAACGAGTAACACAGGGATGATGGAGAGAAGTCTCTTAAGGATATAACCTGTCAACTGTATTGCCCCCTAACTCTTTTAATCATCAATGCTTATATTCCATAGGATGGGACCATTTAAGTAATCAAATCCACTTATTTCATTACGATGGGACGTAATTTCAACACTGTTACCAGGTTTAATAATGGGTAGGTAGTTCCAGAACTCCTCTTGTAGCTCTGTCGTTAAAGCTAAGGCTTCCTCTTGACTGGTGGACGCTTGGATCTCGTCGATGAGTCGGTCAATTTCCGGGCTGTCTGTCCAGCCGGGCCACTCAGCATCAGAAGCTAGAAAAGGGTACTGAACAGGGGTTGGACGCAGGGCCCAGCCGCTTGTGAACATGTCATACGCACTAGGATCAGCTCGTTTCTCTAGCACGGTGGCCCAATCATAAACCTCTAGCTTCACATTCATCCCAACGCTCTCAAGCTGCTGCTGGGCTACGACAGCAAGAGAATAGTAATCTTCATACTCACGGGAGGCTAAGATACGCACTTCCTCCCCGTTATATCCAGCTTCAGCTAATAGCTCCCGTGCTTTTTCCTCATTACGCTGATCATATTGTCCTTTCCCAGCATCGGTATACCATGCGATCTGTTCTTCTAGCATCAACTCATGACGCAGGGTGAAAAAGTCCTCATTACCGTAGGCTGCATACATCATGTCCTCCATATTCAGTGCAGCGGCCACGGCCTGTCGTAGTTTAATGTCCTTAAACACACCATCACGTTTATTGAAAACTAGCCCCGGAAAGGAGGCTTCCTGAATGCTGTTTGTAACGTTAGGGTCTGCTTCAAGCTGTGCTGCATTATCAAAGGGAATGAAGTTACCGATGTGATACTCTCCCGTCTGTATCCCTGTGACACGTGTTGAGGGATCAGAAACAAATTGGAAATAAATATCATCGGCATAGGCCATCTTTTTGCCGCTTAAGCCATCCGATTCTTCCTCTCTGGATTGATAATCCTCGAAGCGTTCCAGATGGATATGTTGGTCTGAGCGCCAATCTACAAATTGATATGGGCCTGTCCCAATGTATTCACTAACCCCCGTTTGGGTAGCAGCTTCTACAATTTCCTTGGGCATAATAGCAGCAATTTGAGTTTGGTCAGCAAAGATGAACATGTCTAATGATCCGCTTTGCTCTAATTGGGCAACAACCGTGTAATCCCCGTCTGCTTGAAAGGAGATTCCAGATAGGAAGGAATTTGCTTGTGCAGAGCTTTGTGCCCATTTCTCCATGGATGCGACAACATCATCAGCGAGCATTTCCTCCCCATTATGAAATTTCACACCTTGGCGCAATTGAAAGGTGACCGTTTTTGCTTCTGTGTCCACATCGAAGGATTCGGCAAGCATTGGTTTTACCTCAAGATTGCTATCAAACGTAACAAGCTGTTCAAAGATATTTCGTGCAATGTCTCGTGTAGCTGTAGCCGTGGTTCCCGTCGGATCTAATGTAGGGGGTTGAGCGTTGAAAGCAAAAGTAAGGGTTCCCCCAAAGGAAGTACCTTCGTTCGAGCTGTCGTTATTTGTTTCAGGATCGGATGTTGCAGATTCTTCATTTGTCCCTGAACAGGCAGTGATTATAAGAAATAATAAGACAAGCAACAAAAACTTCCCCAACCGCAAAAAGTCATTTTTCATTTCCAAACCTCCCATTTATTTTTTAACGACAATAATTACAACTTTTTCGTTATATAAAACTATATGCCACTGCGTAGGGTGTGTCAATGGAATTTTCTAAATTTTTAAATATTAAAATCTCTTTTTGATCAGAAGTTGTTCAGAGAAAATGTTTATACTTTCATTAATAGTTTTCTGAAGACGACAACATAGCTTTTTTGTCGATGTGATACAATCAGTTCATAAAAAGTTTGATAACAAGGAGCACCTAGGATGAGTAAGCAATGGCTTGTGTTGTTCGTGGTTTGTTTTCTATTCATCGTTGTTATACCAGGATACTGGGTTGTTCAAACGATTGTGTCTGCTCAAAATAATCCGCAAGCTGTAGAAGGTGTGCTTGATTTAGGGGATTGGGATTTTAGCGATGACGGAATCGTTCGATTAACAGGGGAATGGGAGTTTTACAGAAATCAGTTACTTGAGCCTGCTGATTTTTCAGGCTCTAACTCTCCCAGTCCGACAGGGATCGTGTCTCTGCCTAGCAAATGGAACGAGTATATAGCAAAGGAAGGGGAATCCGCTAGTGGGTTTGCCACCTTTAGAATGGTGGTTAAGCTCCAAGGTGATGAGGGTCTTTATGGGGTTCGGACAACCAATATACGTTCGGCAAATAAAGTATATATGCAAGGTCAACTGGTTGGAGCTAGTGGACTACCAAGTGGTGAGGAAATTACAGGAAAAGAGAGCAATATTCCTTATGTTGGCTTTGCTTCTGTGACTGGAAATGAGGTTGAAATCCTCGTACAAATAGCGAACTACAGCTATTCTTCTGGTGGGATGATCTATCCGCTGGTATTTGGGGATCAGTCTTCTGTTCTAAAAAATAGAGAGTTTCATGTCCTAGTAGACTTGCTCACGGCAGCTAGCTTTTTAATTCCTGTTATTTATTTTCTGTTTCTATATTCCCTTCGTAGGAAGGAAACGGCATTACTATATTTAGGACTTTTCTGTTTGTGTGCTCTTGTTTATGTGCTTACTCATGGGGAAAAGCTTCTTGTTTCTGCACTACCAGGCCTCAGCTATGAGTGGTTTATGAAGCTTCAGTTCATTCCCTCCATTCTTGCTTATTTATTTATAATGCTGTACGTATCGGTCTCGTTTCCCAATGCTTTAAGCAAATGGGCTACAATATTATCTAAGGTATTGACCACCTCTGCGGTAATTGTGGCTATTATTCTTCCTGTTCAATTATTTTCACAATGGGAGATTATCTTATTCATGGTGGCTTTTGCGATGATGTGCTATGTCATGTACGCTCTATTTGCCGCCATGAAACGCCATCTAGAGGATGCTTTGTTTTTATTCATGAGCATTCAAAGTATTATTGTTGTTATGTTTGTGAATATCCTCTACGTGAATGGTATGTTTGAAGGTCAGGCGATCGCTGCTTATGAAATGCTCCTTTTTGTTGTCGCGCAGGCGATGCTTCTAGCTAAGACGTATGCCCAATCTTTTGAAGAGGTGGAGCAGCTTTCGCAAAGGCTGCTTACGTTAGATGGATTAAAGGATGAATTTCTAGCGAATACATCTCATGAACTACGTACTCCGTTACATGGCATCATTAATATATCTGAATCCTTGCTTCAGGGCGCTGCTGGAAGTATGAATGAGAAGCAGAGCAAGGATCTTTCTCTCGTTGTTTCTACGGGGAAGCGTTTGTCCTCCTTAATTAATGATCTATTAGATTTCTCAAAGCTCAAAAATGGCGAGGTCACTCTTAACCGAAAGGCGGTTGGTCTGCAGGCTGTCTTTGAGTCAGTCCTAGAGGTAGCCACTCATTTAGTGGGTAACAAAAAAATTGAATTTGTCCAGAAATGGCCGACTCATATGCCATTTGTGTATGCGGATGAGGATAAGCTTCATCAAATTTTATATAACCTGCTTGGGAATGCGATTAAATTTACAAGCGAAGGTGAAATTCGAGTAGGAGCTAGTATTGAGAAGGGACAGGTTACCGTTTCTATAGTAGATACTGGAATTGGAATTGAAGAAAAGAGATTAATAGATTTATTCAAACCGTATGATCAGCTTGAGGTTCCTTATGAGCAGGAAGGATACTCCGGAACAGGACTGGGTTTGAGCATTACGAAGAGGTTAGTTGAGCTTGGTGATGGCCGGATCTGGGTTAAATCTAAGGTAGGGGTAGGCAGTTCTTTTTATTTCACTCTTCCCTTAGCTAAAGAGGGTGTTTCCCTTGAAGGGGTCAAAAGGGAGCAGGCTTTGCCTCTAAGGCAAATAGAGCTTAGCTATCTGCAGGGTCAAGAAAGGCAGGAAAAAGAGTACACGATTCTTGTTGTCGATGATGATCCTATTAATCTACGTGTCCTGCTTAATTTGCTATCGCTAGAAAATTATGCAGTCATTGCTGTATCAGATGGAGAAAGAGCTTATGAGGAAATTCAAAGAAACCGACAGATTGATCTTCTCATAGTCGATTGGATGATGCCTAACCTTTCTGGTCTGGAGCTATCTCGAAGAATACGTGAGCGGTTCCTGCTTTCTGAGCTTCCAATTTTAATGCTTACAGCTAGAAGTCGCTCCGAGGATATTCAAACAGGATTTCAAGCTGGAATTAATGACTTTTTGAGTAAGCCTGTAGATGCAGAAGAGCTAAAGGCAAGAGTGCGTACGCTCTTACAGCTTAGACGTTCTGTTCAAGCTGTCGTTCAAACAGAAATGGCCTTTTTACAGGCCCAGATTAAGCCGCACTTTTTATTTAATGCCTTAAATACAATTATTGCTCTTTGCCCTGTAGAGCCTGACAAAGCGATGCAGCTGTTGTGGGAGCTTAGCCAATATTTGCGAAGTAGCTTTGATTTTCATCATCGGGAGGAAAAGGTTTCCCTTCAAAAGGAATTACAGCTGGTGAAGTCGTACTTATCTCTAGAGCAGGGCCGGTTTGAAGAGAGACTTACCATGCATTATGACATTGATGAGTCTATACAGGTTCAAGTACCTCCATTAAGCATCCAGCCTATTGTTGAAAATGCTGTACGACATGGGATTATGAAAAAGGCAGCAGGAGGGAGCATCTGGTTAAAGGTGTGGGAGGATGTTGTTAGACAAAAGGTTATGGTGACCGTTACGGATGACGGATTAGGGATGACACCGGAAATGGTTCAGCAGCTTTTCCGGGAGCGAGAGACCGGTGAGGACAGAGGAGTGGGAATCCTAAATATCCATCGGAGACTACAGATGTTTTATGGAGAAGGGCTACACATTGAAAGTCAACCAGGGCAAGGGACTGTTGTACGCTTTGAGATCCCTTCTATGATAGTGGAGGATGAGGGTGTGAGCAGTGATTAGGTAAAGGAAATAAAGAAGAAAGAAATATGAAGTAAGAGGAAAGAAGTAAGAAGGAAGTAAGAAGGAAGTAAGAAGGAAGTAAGAAGGAAGTAAGAAGGAAGTAAGAAGGAAGTAAGAAACCCTAGGGAGGGTGAGTGAGGAATGAAGGTCATTCTTGTTGACGATGAAAGACCAGCGTTACTGCAGCTTGAGAGACTCCTAAAGATGGATGGCAGAATGCAAGTGGACGGAAAATATACGTCTGCGCAAGCTGGTCTGGATCATGTGAAAAAGGAGCCTGTTGATATTGTGTTCCTAGATATAGATATGCCTGAAATGAACGGGTTGGAGGCTGCGGAGCATTTTCAGCAGGCTAATCAAGAGCTGCGTATTATTTTTGTTACAGCGTATTCAAACTTTGCTTTGGAGGCGTTCGAGCTCTTCGCTCTAGATTACCTTCTAAAGCCAATCCTACCTGCACGGTTAACGAAAACAGTGGATCGTGTTGTAGAGTACTCGGGGTTTAAGGGAAGGAATGAACGGCAAGATGAACCGCAAGAGTCTGAACCTCTTATTCAATGCTTTAAACGCTTTGTCCTGCAGGTAAATGATGGAACCATAAAAGAGTTGAAATGGAGGACGCTTAAGACAAAGGAGCTCTTTGCTTATTTGCTGCATCATAATGGGAAATGGCTGTCCAAGGATCATCTGGTTGAAACGATCTGGCCAGACTACCCAATGGATAAAGCTGTTGTTCATTTACATACATCGATCTATCAAATCAGAAAGATGCTGAAGGAGTGGAATGGGGAAGCAAAGGTTGAATTTGCTCAGGATAGCTATCGCATTCTTCAGGACAAGCTAACTACAGATGTGTTCCAATTTGAACAGGGCTTGGGTCATCTAATTATTGATACGGAGCAGAATTGGGAGGTGGGGCAGCAAAAGCTTGCCCTCTACACGGGAGATTACCTTGAGGAGTGCGATTATCCTTGGGCAGAGGCCAAAAGAAGTGAGCTGCAGCAAAGTTTTTTTGCTCTTTCTTTGGATATGGCAAAGTATGAACTACAAGCGATGCGTGGTAAACAAGCGTTACATCGCTTGAAGGCTGTTCACGGGGTGGATCCCTATTCAGAGGAATGCTGCAGACTCATGCTGGAGGCTTATGCAGCTAATCAGGAATATATCCAGCTTCGTCAATACTATGATGAGTTTAAGGCCAGGCTTCAAGAGGATTTAGGAGTAGAGCCAGAGCAAATTACTGAGACAACTTATGAGTGGCTTCTACAAAGATAGAATAAACAAGCATAATCTGCTAAAGACAGGGTATACATAGAAGCATATGGAGGTGCTTCTATGAGCAGAATAGGATTTGTTTGGTTAAACATTATTGGATATGTTGGTGTACTTATTGTCAATTTTTTAGCCAATGCTTTACCTATTGCAGGAAGAGATACGGGGGAGATCTCCGAGATGTATCCCGTTCTGGTAACGCCTGCATCCTATGCTTTTTCGATATGGTCGCTCATTTATCTTCTTCTGGGGGGATTTGTCATTCTACAAGCGCTTCCCAGATGGAGGAATGATCCGAGGTTTGAAGCGATAGGCCCATGGTTCTTCATAAGCTGTGTTCTAAACAGCTCATGGATTGTGTTCTGGCATTACCTACAGATCAATATTTCTGTCCTCATCATGCTCGCTCTGTTAGGTACATTAATTATTCTTTATTTAAAAACCCGTTCAAACACTTCGCTCTGGTTTCAGGCCAAAGAGGATAAACGGGACACATTACCAGCCTTTTTGTTTATAAAGCTTCCTTTTAGTATATATCTAGGCTGGATTTCGGTGGCTACCATAGTTAACATAAGTGTTGCCTTGTATGCAGCAGATTGGGGTGGCTGGGGCTTATCAGATACGTTTTGGTCTGTAGCAGTTCTTCTTGTTGCTGCTCTGCTTGCTTTGTGGATAGGTCATGCGTACAATGATCAGGCTTATAGATTGGTTGTGATTTGGGCTCTAATAGCTATAGGGATTAAACAGGTAGACCACAGTGCAATAGCATGGTCAGCTTGGGGGTTAGCGTCCATTTTACTGATTGCTATTTTGGCCTCTATTATTAGTAAATCTAGGAGGTAAAGCTACTGTGGATCGCTGCCCCTTTAGTTAATGAGCGGTGCATGATATAATTTAAAGGCAAAGAGATATTGCTTACCATTTTGGCTAAATCATGTTTGGAGGTGGTCAAGTTGTCAGTCACTGAGAGAATTATTCAACAGATTGAAAAGTTGTCAGCAGTTGAAAGAAAAGAACTTTTGAAAGCTTTAAATGAAAAGTACTTTTCGGAAGAAGATCGAAAGTTTATTGTCGGTGAGAACTATGACTTTTGGCTAAACGAACAGGATAATGCCTATGATGCACTTGGGTAATACTCACTTTAGTGCAAGGAGACATTTGGCTTACAAAGGTTTACTTTCAAAATTTTGAGATGTTTAAGGTTCGTCCTGTCGTTATTGTTGGTCATGATTTAACGATAGATATAGATGTAATCATCTCTCCAATCACCAGTGCAGCACCTCGGAGTGAGTTTGATGTTGTTATTGAATTTTGGAAAGAATCAGGTCTATTATATCCTTCTGTAGCAAGAACGACAAAGCTTGCTTCCATTCCTAGAAAAGAACTTATGAGGAAATTAGGAAAATTAAATGAACAGGATTTAAAAAATGTTATTTCACAGTGTAGAAAATTGTTCTGATAAAGAGTCTCCAAAGGGGATTCTTTTTTTTCGCTATAGCATTTGGTAGCAAGGAAGAGGTATAAAACACACCTACATATAAGGTATAATAAAAAGATATGAAGATGATTGGGATAATTGTAACAGGATGAAGGGATGAATCTAAAATGAAGCATGTTCAGGGAAAACAGCCGGATTCGTTTACAGCTACACAGCCATTGCTTGCGGCTTCCATTGTACCAGTATTTCTTGTGACCGTACCGGTTTTTATGCTTTTTATGAATTCAATAGAGAGTGAAGGAAGACCTTGGCTAATCGGAGGATATTTAGTATTAATCATAGCTTTAGCCATTATGAATTTTGTGTTCGTCAATAAAAGGCGGATGATTTCAATTGAAGAGGACAAGCTTCTAGTAGGGAATCGGGTCTATCCAGCAGATGATATCAAGAAGCTAGAAGTAAGAGATAATTCCCGTTATCTAAATATTTACTTGAAGCATAAATGGGGAGCTATTGGCTACCACATTCGGGAGCAGGATGAATTCAAGGAGCTGAAGAAACGGGTACAGAAATGGTCTAGTCAGCATAAGGTTGAATGGAAAACCGATCAGAATAAGTAGAACAAGATGTAATCGTAGTTTCTCTTGTTGTTAGGTAGAAGTAACATATAAAACAAAAAAATTATATGCTTAATATCTTGTCGAAAATTCTTTTTAAATTGTTTTAAAATTTTTAAAAGATGGAAAGAATAAATGCTAGATAGTAGGGAAAAGAAAACTATTGAAAATGATGAGTGTAAAGCATATAGTAGAGTATGAAATACAACTTAACTTAAAGATTTTAAGAGAATAATAGGGGGATTTTTGAGATGAAAAAAGGCATTATCGCATTAGCCATGCTGGTTTTTGTCATGGGGATTGCTGCAGCCTGTGGTTCTGATAATGGAACAGGATCTGGAGACGCTGATTTTAAAGTAGGAATGGTTACAGACGCTGGAACAATTGATGATAAATCCTTTAACCAAGGAACTTGGGAAGGTGTAGTTGAGGCTGCTGAAGAGTTGGGCTTAGAGCATCGTTATCTAAAGCCAAATGGAGAAACAGAAGCTGAGTATCTACAAGAAATTGGTAACTTATATGATGCAGGCTTCAGATTTATTGTAACGCCTGGATTTAAGTTTGAAACAGCTATTCATAATGCGCAAAGCAGATATGAAGATGCAAAATTTGTTATCCTTGATGGTGCGCCACATAGTGGTGATGGAGAAGTTGTCGTTAATGAAAACACAGTTTCCATCTTTTACGCGGAGCATGAGTCAGGATTTATCGCTGGTGTAGCAACAGCTCTTGAGCTTCAAGAAGGGGAAGCAGGCTTCATTGGAGGAATGCAAATTCCACCGGTTCAGAAGTTTAACTGGGGCTTCCAGCAAGGGATTCAATATGCAAATGAAAACCTAGGAACAAATATTGAAATGAAGCAAGAAAATGTAATCTATCAAGGTACATTTGATGATGTAGCTGCTGGTGGGCAAATTGCAGGGCAAATGTTCAACCGTGGTGTAGATGTGATCTTCGCTTGTGCTGGTGGTGTTGGTGTTGGTGCGATCAGTGAAGCGAGAACTCGCGTTCAATCTGGTGAGGATGTTTGGATCGTTGGGGTAGACGTTGATCAATATGAGGATGGTATTTATGACGGAGATCAATCTGTTATTCTTACGTCTGCTATGAAGAAAATTGGTCAATCTGCTTACGATATGATTCAAGCAGAAGCAGAAGGTAACTTCCCGGGTGGGGAAACACTTACGTTTGATGTAACAAATGACGGAGTGGGTATTCCAGATGAGAACCCTAACCTAAGTGCAGAGACTGTTCAACAGGTTGAGGAAGTTGTAGAAAAGATTAAATCTGGCGAGATTACCGTTTCTGCAGAACAAGGAGATCTATTTGAGTAATAGATTGATCGTTGAATAATGCTCGGCAGCTGCCGAGCATTTCTTTGTCTAAGAAGGAAAATCTCAAATCACCTAATAGATAAATGTTTTTTTGTACAATGATCTTCTGAACAAGGAGGGGACCCTGTGGAATACGTCGTTGAGATGCTTAACATTAGAAAAGAATTTCCTGGTGTCGTGGCTAATGATAATATTTCTTTGGCTTTGCAAAAGGGTGAAGTTCACGCTTTATTAGGAGAAAATGGGGCAGGGAAATCCACTTTGATGGGTATGCTTTTTGGCATGTACGAGCCCGATCGAGGTGTGATTAAGGTTCGTGGGAAAGAAACACGCATCGCAAGCCCTAATATTGCCGATGATCTAGGTATTGGAATGGTTCACCAGCACTTTAAGCTTGTGGACAATTTTACGGTTACGGAAAATATCATGCTTGGTAGCGAAGTGAAGAAATACGGGGTGTTAGACCTTAAAACAGCTGCGAAACGAATTGAAGAGCTTTCAAAACGTTACGGCCTTAACGTTAATCCTAACGCTAAGATTGAAGACATCTCAGTAGGGATGCAGCAAAGAGTTGAAATCCTAAAGATGCTGTATCGTAAAGCGGAAATTTTGATTTTGGACGAGCCTACTGCTGTCCTTACTCCACAGGAAATTAAGGATTTAATGGAGATCATGAAGAATCTGATCAAAGAAGGAAAGTCGATCATTCTGATTACCCATAAGCTCAAGGAAATCAAGGCTGTTGCTGACAGATGTACCGTCATCCGCAGAGGGAAAACAATTGGTACGGTAGATGTGGCAGGAACAAGTGAGGCACAGATGGCTGAAATGATGGTGGGCAGACATGTCTCTTTTGGTGTGGAGAAGAAAGAGGCAAAGGTTGGAGACGTTGTTTTAAAGGTCGACGGGCTGTCCATTAAGGATGCTAGTAAAAACATGGCTGTGAAAGACCTTTCTCTAGAGGTTAGAGCTGGAGAAATCCTAGGTATTGCTGGAGTAGAGGGTAATGGGCAATCTGAGCTTATTGAGGGAATTACAGGACTTAAGAAAGCAGAGCAGGGAGCGATTCATTTCCTAGGGGAGGATATCACTAGGCATTCTATTCGTAGCCGTATATTAAAAGGAATCGGTCATATTCCAGAGGATAGGCAAAAGCGTGGATTAGTTTTGGATTATTCTATGGAAGATAATATGATTCTAAAGGTGTATAATCGCCCACCTTTTGCCAAGCGTGCCTTGCTGAATAGGCGCTCTATTCGTGAGTACGCTAAAAACATTATGGAAAGCTTTGACGTCCGTTCTGGGCAAGGAGCAGCTTCTGTAGCTAGAACACTATCGGGTGGAAATCAGCAGAAAGGGATTATAGGCCGAGAAATCGAGCTAGACCCGACATTGTTGATTGCTGTTCAGCCGACTCGTGGATTAGATGTGGGCTCTATTGAATATATTCATAAGCGTTTAGTAGAGCATAGAGACAGAGGTAACGCTGTACTACTCGTATCCTTAGAGCTTGATGAAATCATAAACCTATCTGACCGTATTGCTGTCATGAATAACGGTGAACTGGTCGGAATTGTCGATGCCAAAGATGCTACAGAGAATAAATTGGGCTTGATGATGGCCGGAGTAAAAGGGGAGGAAGAAGCATGAGAAAAGTTATAGTATCCTTGCTTGCTGTTCTTGCCGGTTTACTTGCGGGTGCGATTTTAATGATAGCGTCAGGACATAATCCAATATCAGGATATACTTTTTTATTCCGTGGTGGATTAATGAACATTGAACGGGTTGGAAATACGCTAGCTACGGCAACCCCTTTAATTTTTACAGGATTGTCCGTTGCTTTTGCTTTCCGTACAGGATTATTTAACATTGGTGCGGCTGGCCAAATGCTTATTGGGGGCTTATTGGCTACTGCTGTAGGTCTGAATCTTGATCTTGCCAGACCGCTACTTCTTCCTATCGTGATTATTGTTGGATTTGTTGGAGGAGCACTTTGGGGCTTATTGCCAGGACTTTTAAAAGCTAGATTTAACGTTCATGAGGTTGTTTCTACAATCATGATGAACTGGATTGCTTATTGGATTGTGTATTACACAGTACCAGCCTATTTAAAAGGAGAATTTCTTGAAACAGAGACTAGGCAATTGCCTGCTAATGCATCATTAAGAGAAGAGTTTCTTTCCAATCTATTTGGTGGCTCGTTTATCAATTTAGGCTTATTTTTAGCCGTTCTTGCTGTAATTGTTGTGGCGTTTCTATTAAATAGGACTACACTTGGGTACGAGCTGAAGGCCACAGGCTTTAATCGACATGCGGCTGAGTATGCAGGAATAGGCGTGAACAAAGGCATTATTGTATCGATGATGATTGCAGGTGGTTTAGCTGGGCTAGCTGGTGTGGCTCAATATACAGGGAATGCCGTAAACCTGCAAATCGGTGTGTTGCCTACTCAAGGGTTTGATGGAATTGCTGTTTCTTTATTAGGAGCTAATAGCCCTATAGGTGTTCTGTTAGCAGCCATATTCTTTGGTATTTTATATGCTGGAAGAGGATTTATGAATGCGATGACGGGTATTCCACCAGAAATTGCAGATTCCATTATCGCTATTGTCATCTACTTTGCGGCTACTAGTATTCTTATTGAGCGCTTGGTGACGAGATTTTTAAAGCGTCGCTCAGCTAAGAAAAATGAGACATCTGGCCAAGGAAAGGGGGAGCTGTAGGATGTGGAGCTTAATTGAGCAGATCTTCCCTTATGCCGTTTTATATACAATCCCTATCCTGATTACGGCGCTTGGTGGTTTATTTAGTGAACGAAGTGGTGTTGTTAATATCGGATTAGAGGGCTTAATGGTCGTAGGCTCCTTTGCCGGGGCATTTACAATCTATACGATGCACGGAATTTGGCCAAATGAAGCATGGGTTGTGTGGGTTGGCTTGTTAGCGGCGATGGTTCTTGGTATGCTGTTCTCCCTATTACACGCCTTTGCCAGCATAAACTTGAGCGCTAACCAAATTATTAGTGGTGTCGCGATAAACTTGCTTGCTGGAGCTATAACTGTTTTCTTAGCACGTGGAATTATGGGAAGCGGGAAAATTAGCGCGAGTCAATTTCGACCGTTTGATGTACCATTCCTATCTGATATACCTGTGCTAGGAAGCTTATTATTCACAAGAACCTATATCACAACATGGCTAGTGTTAGGTATCGTATTGGTTAGTGCGTTTGTGCTGTACAAAACGTCCTTCGGCTTGAGACTAAGGGCGGTTGGGGAAAACCCTCATGCCGCTGAAGCAGCAGGGATTAACGTAAGATTCATTAGATACATGGCCGTAATCATTTCAGGTGCCTTTGCTGGATTAGGTGGGGCAACGATTGTTGTGACGTATTCTGGAGAGTTTAGTGGAACGGTTGCTGGATTAGGATTTCTAGCTCTAGCCTCCTTGATTTTTGGTCAGTGGAAGCCACTAGGAATTTTAGCAGCTACGTTTTTCTTCGGGTTTGCCAGTACCATCGCAACCGTATCACAGGTAATACCAGCCCTTGCTGTTGTACCACCAGTGTTGCTTAAAATATTCCCATATGTAATGACCCTAATTGCTCTTATTCTGTTCTCTAAATCGTCTCGTGCTCCAAAAGGATTGGGCGAGCCGTTTGATTCAAGTAAGAGGTAGAATAAGTTATAGGTAAGACTAATTGATAAGGTGTTAAAAATGACACGTATCAAGCCATAAAAGTAATATAAATGAATAAAAAAAGCTTGGTTTGAGAGAGAGGCTTCTTGTTAGAAACCCGTGCTCAAAATCCAAGCTTTTTTGCTTATATCAAATCTTATTTTTCAAAAAATTTATTTTGTGTTTGTTGCTTCAAAGCCGTAATCTCGTTCAACCTTACAAATCCTCGTTTTATATCTAAGATACCATTCTGATTTCCCTTTGCTTTGTGCAATGAGATGTCTTTCATTTTGCTTCCATTTTTGTATAGCTTCTAGAGATTCCCAATAAGACACCGTAATACCCAAGCCTTCTCGTGCACTTTCTACTCCAAGAAATCCAGGTTGAATTGACGCAAGCTTTACCATTTCTTCTGCCATTTCACCATAGCCTTGAGTACCTTCTGTTCGTTCAGAGGTGAAAATGACCGCATAGTATGGTGGTTTTAGTGTTTGAGCAATACCACTCATTTGAATCCCCCTTTAATCCCCTTTAATAAGTTTAAAAAGAAACGACTAAAATAAAGCGAAGCCTAAGCTTTACGACTTCTTCTTGAGAATAGATTGAAGCTCCTTAATATCCTCTTCAGACAAAGAGTCCTCCTCCATAAATTGCACAAGCATAGACTTCATTGCCCCGCCATAAATACGATTAAGAAAGGACTGTGCCTCTGCATGCTGACAGTCGCTTTGAGTGAATAGAGGATAGAAGGTGTAAAGCTTTTGATTTTGATTCACACCAACCACATTTTTTTTAACTAGGCGATCCAAAAGAGTACGAATGGTTTTAGGCTTCCAGTCCGTTTTTTCCTGCAAGGAGGAAATCACTTCATTTGCCGTTCGTGGTGCCTTTGCCCAAAGTATATGCATAACCTCCCATTCTGCTTCTGAGATACTAGGTACGTTTTTAGACACCCACAGCCACCCCCTTTGGATTACACATACTATATGCTACATAGGTATACACTAGATGTCAATATTCTAATAAATGCCCTTATCCTTCAAAATGGAGAGCGTTATGTTAGCTGCTGAGCTTCCGCTGATGTGATTTTTACCCTGAATATTTGTGGCAAAGAAGAACGTATCTCCATTTTTCTCAACGTATCCAACAAACCAACCACTAACGTTACTATGATCTATTGATCCCGTTCCTGTTTTTCCTGAAAGGATGGTCCCTTCGCTCTCTTCTAATTGGATGGCCTCTTTGACTGTTTCAATATTTTCTTCATCAAATCCAAGCTTATTTGTATAAAAGGCTTCCAGAAGCTGAACCTGCTCAATTGGAGAAATTTTTAATGAGGATTCAAGCCAATGCTGCTGGATTCCACCAGAAATATCCGTATTGCCATAGCCAAGCTGTACTAAATAGTCTTGTAGTTGGGTTGAACCTAGTGCTCCATCTAACTTCTGGAAATACCAATTCACTGAGCTTTCCATCGCTGAAAATAAATCGTGGTCCCCATTCCACGCCTCATAAGGATAGATATCCCCATTCCAGGACAGGGTAGATTGCTCTTTCGTGATGACACCAGACTCTAAACCAAATAGCAAGCTGAAGATTTTGTACGTTGAAACAGGAGATACTCTCCGTTTGCTTTGCTCCTCATTATGAATCGTGTACTGCCCGGTTTGACTATTATACAGAACAAAGCTTGCCTCATTTTCTGCAAAATAAGAGCTAAGATTCTCGTAGATCGTTTGTTCTTCATTAAAATCATAGCGAAGCTCCTCCTTAGCTAATACGGACACAAGGGGAGCTTGAAGAGCTAAAAGTAAAGCTACCAACAGGAAGATAGCTGTACTTTTCACCTTCAATAGTATAGATTCCTGCTTGAACATAACGATTTTTTCTAATCTTCTTTTTAGATGCTTCTTCTTACTGGCTAGCTGACTAGTTAAGGGAATAGGCAGAGAGTTAGGCTGTGATGCTTTGTGAGCAAAACGAAGCAAGGTATGTCCATATGTAATATGACATGACTTGTCTAATATCTGTAAAACTGCATGGTCACAAGCGATTTCACGATCTAATCTCATTTCTCTAAATGCTATCCACACAAGCGGATTAAACCAGTAAACCAGCTGGAATAAGACGGTCAAGTATGTGGTCCAGTGATCCTTGTTCTTATAATGACTTAACTCATGCAGAAAGATATACTTCAATTCTTCTTCAGAGAGCCAGTGGGAAAAGTTAGCTGGAAATACTAAGTAGGTCTTAAATAAACCAAATATCATGGGTGATTTGACAAGTGCTGATTCTACTACAGTTATTTTCCTTGAAATTTTTAAAAGCTGCTTACATTGCTCTAGTAAAGCTATTATATCTGTACTATTCAGGGACAGAGCTGTTCGTTTAATTTTATTTAACCTTAGCCAAGCGATTAGGGTCAGTATAGTCATCACGACTGCTCCAATAGTCCACACCCAAGCTGTAAGGTTATTTAGAAATGTAGGAGTAGCCTGATTCACAGTTGTTGTGAAATCCTGTAGCCAATTAATATTTACAGCTTCACGGATTTCATTAGTTGTCAATGAACCTGTGTCTTGTTGTAAAGGAGCATCAAGTAATGGAAGTTGACGCTCCAAAGTGAACAATTGAGTCGGAAGAAAGGGAAGGGCTAAGGCAGCCATCAATAAAAACCATAGCCCATATTGCCATTTGGTAGAGAGCTGTTTTTGGAAGACTTTCTTTACCAGCATGATGATGGCAACAGTAGTCGATGATATAAGTAAGCTAATAACAAATTGAGTAAAAATCATATGACTAATCTCCCCTTTCAACCACTACTTACTGCTACTCAGCATTATTTTTAAAAGTCTCTAATGTTACTTTAGCCGCTTGAGCTACAAGCGAGTTGTCATAGGAAGCATCTTGAGTATCACGACTAGATAATACGGCCATGACAATAGGATCCCCATCTGGTGGCCAGACAACGGCAATATCATTCCGTGTTCCGTAGCCCCCTGCTCCAGATTTATCAGCGACAGTCCAGCCCTCAGGTGCTCCAGCACGAATGAGCTCATCACCAGTAGCATTTCCTAGCATCCAATCTATGAGGATGGAGCGCTTGTCCTCTGGAAGGATGTCTCCGAATATATAGGCTTCAAGTGTTCCTGCAAGGGCTCTAGGTGTACTAGTATCCCTTTCGTCTCCCGGCTTGGCTTCGTTTAATTCTGTCTCATACCGCACTGGGTTTGTTATTGTGTCACCTAACTGTTCTAGCGCGTTTTGGAATCCCTCTGGGCCTCCAAGCTCATGAAACATTAGGTTCCCTGCTGTGTTGTCGCTGTAACGTACGGCAGCCTCGCTAATGTCCCTAAGTGACATTCCAGTGTTTACATGCAGCTCAGTCACAGGTGAATAAGTAACCAAATCCTCCTGCTTGTAGGTGATCACTTTATCTAGCTCTTCTATGGAGCTTTGCTGTAAGATAGCTCCAGCAGCGAGGGCTTTAAACGTAGAGGCATAAGCAAACCGCTCATCTGCACGATAAGCAATCGTTTGACCTGTGCCTGTATCAATAGCATAGACACCGATTCGAGCGTCAAACTCTTGTTCAAGCTGAGTAAACTGCTCATCGATTGAAGTGTCACCTAAATGTGGAGCATCAACTGTTTCATTGGAGGAATCTGAGGATGATTTTTCTTGAACTTGATTAGTCCCCGGCTCTTCTTTAGGTTGAGAAGCAGCTGATTCATTCGCTGACGTGCATCCTGCTAATGGGATGAGTGCGAATAGAAACAGAAGTAATGTAATTTTATATGTGTTAGTAAGCTTAAAGCTATGCTTTATTTTTTCCATTTGAGCAACCTCATTCCTTATCTATTATAATCATACTCAACCTGTAATTAAATAATTTGAAATCTCTTAAGCCATCGTTCAATGAACGTTCATTCGATTAAGAGTAACTGAACTAAGATATGAACTAAGTTAATGGACTAAGTAACTCAATTCTAAAGTAAAAAATGAATTGCTTCCTCCTTTCCTTTATTTGATTACAAATGTAATATTGATTACATGTGTAATACAATACTACGTATGTAATCAATATGTCAAGAATTTATTATCTGATCCTGTACTGCCTTTGCTAGGTTTAATTTATCTTGATCCTCCCAAAAAATTTAAGTTGCTAAATGTTAAAAGGTATTCTATAGTTATATTATACAGGGAACGTAAGTTCTTATTTAGTTTTAAAGAGACTACAATCACAGGATTTTCCAAAGTGATAAATTAAGGGGGATTACGGATGTCTAAGACGGCACTTCTAATTGTAGATGTTCAAAAGGGAATGTTTTTTGAGGATTATCCTGTCTACCAAGGGGACAGGCTAATTAAGAATGTACAGGAGTTATTGCTGAAAGCACGGGCAGCTCAGGCTCCTGTTATTTATGTGCAGCATGCTGAAGACGAGGACTCTGGACCATTAGTGTTTGGAACGACAGCTTGGGAAGTACATGATGATATTGCTCCGCAGGACGGTGATGTTATTATTCATAAACAGACTCCAGACTCTTTTTATCAGACACACCTAGAGGAAGAACTTAGGAAGCAAGGTATCGAGCATATTGTTTTAACAGGTATACAAACAGAGGTTTGTGTAGACACGACCTGTCGTAGAGCAAGAAGTTTGGATTATAAGGTGACGTTAGTTACAGATGCACACTCCACCTGGGATTCTCAGGTTCTTAAGGCTCAGCAAATTATTGATCATCATAATGCCACATTAAGGTGGATGGCAACCGCTAAGAAAGCAGAGGAGATTATTTTTTAACTCAGCTTTCACTGCATGGAATAGGTAAAGAAACTATGATTTTGCCGTCTAAGGCTAGAATATAATGCTGCTTTGGAGATAAGCATAAGTTGAAAAAGCAAGGCGCTTTGAAGTCTATGCTGACTCCTTAACGCCTTGCTTTTTAGATCATAAATTTTGCCTAAAATTATTCACTATCTCTATTTAGATTCTTTATAACGCCGTTCGTCTATTTAGGCTTTGCACTCACCGTCTGAGCAGTAATCCTGTCCAGCTTTAGGGGAGGTTTCATTCACAACGGTCAATGGTCTAGCTTCACCCCATGCTTTTTGCAGGGTATCAAGAAAAACATCACTAGATTGTGCCCCTGAAATCGCATATTTACGATCAATCACAAAATAAGGAACCCCGCGAATACCTAATTCTTTAGCCTCTTGTTCATCAGCATGAACCTCTAACGTATGATGGTCTCCCTGAAGCATCTTTGTGGTCTCCTCTAGATCCAGACCCGCTTCGGTAGCTAGCTCTATCAGAACGTTATGCTGTCCGATGTTCTTGGAGGCTGTGAAAACCGCGTGGAACAGCTTTTCAGCTATCTCCCCAGACTTGCCATGATGTGCAGCAAAGTGGGTTAAGCGATGAGCGTCAAAGGAATTGGTCAACTCCATGGTATCAAAATGATAGGTTAGTCCAACTTCCTCAGCTTGCTTCGCTACATTTTGATTCATCGCCTTAGCCTGCTCCACAGGTACGTTATACTTTGCCGACAGCATTTCATATACGCTTTCCGGGTTATCTCTCTTCGCACCAGGATCAAGCTCAAAGCTGCGATAGGTTACCTCTACCCTGTCTTTATGAGCGAACTGCTCCAGTGCTACCTCAAACTTACGCTTGCCAATATAACAAAAGGGACACATATAATCAGACCAGATTTCAACTTTCATAGCTACCCCTCCAACAGCTTTTAGTACTGTCCATTTTAAACTTATTTAAAGTTACTTGTAAGAGTAGAGTAGTTGATCCTGATCCATTTGACAACAATATTGCTCACATCAGTCTAGCTATTCACTCCTTCATGGGCAGCAGGGAGCTTAGAGGTCTCCATAGACTTTTTAGAGGACGATAAGGTTCTTTGAGAAAGAAACCCAATCAAGCTTAATAGTAGCAAGCCTAAAGCTGTACCGATAAGAACAGATGCAACATCAAATAGCTCCACTAGCCATGCCCCAAGAAGAGGAGCAACAAGCAGTGTTACACTCATAAGAGAATTATACATGCCCGATACTCGCCCGACCGTTTCTTCCGTTGTGAAATCCTGTAAAAGGTATTGAGTGATAATCGTAAAGAGTCCAACTCCTGCTCCTAAGATAATCCCAATACCTATAGGAGTAAATTCAGCTACGCCAGGCTTCAGTAGTCCTAGGCTTAAAAAGGTAGCCCCCATCACACCAATACTCACACCCAAAAGAGTCCCATAAGCCTTTACTTGCTTAAATCGCATAAGTATTGTAATCGTCAGTAACGCCCCGAAGCCACTGCTTGACATGACCCAACCAAATAGCTCTGGCCTTTGAGGCGCTAGCTCGCGCACAAGGATAGGAAATTGAACATCGATCATTTGAATGACAAAAAAGGTGAAAAAAGAGAGGGCAAAGCCAAATAAAAGCATACGGGTTTTGATGACAATAGACCAGCCTTCCCTCCAAAGCTGCCAAAATGGAAGCTTTTGATTTGCTAACTGTGTAGAATCCTGCTGAGTGCTGACCTCCTTGGACATGGTTAAAAGGATGACGAAGGAAATCAAAAGAGCCACAAAGTTCAGCAGAATACAGAATTGAGGTGAATATAAGCCAGCGAGCGTAGCCCCAAGCAATGGACCAATAACCTTAGATAGTTGGGACACTGTTCCATTAAGACTAATCGCCTTAAGCAACTGATCCTTATGAACAATACGCTTGATCAAGCTTTGCTGAGCCGGAAAATGTACAGTGGTGATAGTAGAGCGAAGCGCTAGAATCACAATGCACAGCCAAGGCTGATTCGTAAAGGCGAGAACAAGGGTTAAAAGAGCTGATACAAGGTCAGCAAACATCATGACTCGAACCTGACTGAATCGACCGACCCATACGCCAGCAAATTGACTAAGTAGGGCTTGAGGGAGGGCGAAGGCAACCGGAATAAGGGCAAGCATTAAGGGACGCTCATTCCAGAGAAAAGCAAATAGCATAATAACCGCAATTCGATCGAAATAAATACCAAGCATCGAGATGCTGTATGAGGAAAAAAGCTTCATAAACGTTTTATTTTGATAAAGTGAGACAGATGATTTCATTAAAAAACCCCCTAATTTAACTAGATGCATGTAACCGTAGCAAGGGCTTATTAATCATATTAAGCCACAGAGTAGAGTCAAAGCTCTATCTCTTACTACTTGTGTAGCTCTAGCATAGAGGGGTTTTGTCAGAGGAATATCAGAGGATTTTCCAATAAATATTTGAGAGCTTTCAAAATAACTAAAGGTTTGCCTTAAGTTGCTTTAAAATGTCTGCTTTCATAGCTTCTTCATCATGCTCAGCCTTTACTTGCCGCATATTCTTCTCAAGGTACTGGTTCCAGAAGGGAGCGTTAAGTCCGCGTCTTAGGAAGAAACGTAATAAATCGAGGCCGAACACAAAATGGCTTACAAACAAAGAATGCTTGATTATAGAAAAGCCGTCTTGTAGCCATTTGCCGCCTTCCTTCTGTTCGCCTTTTAACAGGTTAAATATTCCGAGTAGGATGTAGTAAATTCCTTTCTCTCTCATGTAAGGTCGAGTTTCAAAAATCGCATCTAGTACCTCTATCTGCTCCTTACTATATTCATCCTTTCCTGTAGCCATACCATACATTAGCTTGAAGTTATGGAAAAAGGGATAAAAGCCGTGGTCCGCTCCCTTAATTTCTTGCTCAGCTATGGCAATAGCTGCTTCTAGCTTTGTCCACTCCTCTGACTTTAAGTAAAGATATAGGGGTAAAAGTATACGGGCTTCATAGGCTGTGCGCTGGGTGAAGCTGTTTTGTTGTATCGCTTTCTCGTAATAGAAAACCGTGTCCTTCCCGTCCAAAATCTCTAGCATGTACAGGAGAAACATGAGACGATCAGCAAAAGGAGCTCCATGTGGATTAGCCATAAACGCAAAGTCGCCTTTCATAAAATGAATATTGACGATATCCTCAGTAGGTAGCTGAATCCCAAGATTTTGATCATTTAACAAGGTTTCGATCGCTTGCCCATTTCCGTACAGGCGATACATGCTCACTAAGCTTGAAGTAGCCTGCTGAAATTCAGGGTCCAAACTCATCGTAATATCGAAGGCATGTGTATGTGTTTTCGTGCGAGAGGTAAGCTGATAACCAAAGCCGCGAATCGTATCTAGAGTGTAGAACTCCTGGAGAGGCTTTAGCTTTTTACGCAAACGATAGATATGATCATCCACTGTTCTGTCCGTTGGTTCCTCCATAGACCAAACAGCATTAAGTAGCTGCTCTCTTGAAAAAGGAGTTTGAAGATACTCATAAAGGAATTGCAATAGCTCAAACTCTTTCCTCAGCAATAGGATCGTTTCATTCGCGCAGGTTACGGAATAGGGGCTTAAATGGAAGCTTATTTTGCTCATAGCAAACACACCTCAAACCATAGAATATAGTATTACTATATCAAACATTATAGATCCCTACGACTATTAAGTGGTAACCGTTGACAGAAAAAAAGGTAGTCTCATTATAAAGTTCTAATGTAGACCACCTTTATTCATAGACCAACCTTTATTCCTATCAAAGCGTTTATTCAAAGGTTAACTCACTAGTTGCTGCAACAGTTATAGGTACAACGTAAAGCCTTTCTTTTCATTGACTTTTTAACTAACCGCTTCCTTATCTGAAAACTGACTGTAATACAAGTCTGCATAGAAGCCTTTTTGCTCCAACAGCTCCTTGTGATTTCCTTTTTCAATAATGTCCCCTTTATCCATCACTAGGATGAGATCAGCTTCTCTAATCGTAGAGAGGCGGTGGGCAATCACAAAGCTTGTGCGACCAACCATGAGCTCGTTCATTGCTTTCTGGATGTTCATTTCTGTCCGTGTATCGACGCTACTTGTTGCTTCATCTAGGATGAGAATTTTAGGATCAGCTAGGATAGCCCGAGCAATCGTCAGCAGCTGTCGTTGACCTTGGGAAATGTTCGTGGCATCCTCACCTAACACCGTATCATAGCCTTCTGGAAGCGTACGGATAAAGTCATCCGCATAGGCAGCTTTAGCCGCTCGTACAATGTCCGCTTCTGTAGAGCCTTCACGTCCGTAAGCAATATTATCTCTAATGGTTCCGTTAAACAGCCATGTATCCTGAAGAACCATAGCAAACATATCACGTACCTGTTCGCGAGATAGATCCTTAAGGTCAACACCACCAACACGAATACTTCCACTATCTAGCTCATAGAAACGCATGAGTAGATTAATAATGGTCGTTTTACCAGCTCCAGTTGGCCCTACAATAGCAACCGTTTGACCCTCATGAACCTCTACATTCATATCCTTGACTATCGCCGTATCTTTCTTATATCCAAAGCGTACATGATCAAAGGAAACATGACCAGGTAGCTTATCTGTGTCAACAGATGAAAGCTCTTCACGCGGCTCTTCTTCTTCATCCAGTAGCTTAAAGACACGCTCAGCCGAAGCAATCGCCGACTGTATCATATTTGCTATACTAGCGACCTGAACCATAGGCTGAGATAATTGCTGAGAGTACTGAATGAACGCCTGCACATCCCCGATTCTAATCGTATTGTTCAGCACCAAAATTCCTCCAACAATACACACCAACACATAACCAATATTACTCACAAACATCATCAGCGGCATCATAATGCCCGAAATAAACTGAGCCTTCCATCCAGAATGATATAGCCGATCATTAATCTCTTCAAACTCATTAATCGACTTTTGCTCATGTCCAAAAGCCTTAACAACCTGATGACCCGTGAACATTTCCTCTACATGACCATTGATTTCACCTAGCTCCTTCTGCTGGTTAGCGAAATGCTTCTGAGAAAAGGAAGCAACTACTCGAACAACAACCAAGCTAAGAGGAATCGTGACAATGACAACCAATGTGAGCAGTGGGCTAATCACTAGCATCATCACAATGACCCCGATAACAGTAATGACGGATGTAATGATCTGTGTTAGAGCCTGCTGTAGAGACGTATTAATGTTATCTATATCGTTAACAGCACGACTGAGGATATCTCCATGAGCGTTTTGATCATAGTATTTTAAAGGTAAGCGAGTAAGCTTTTCATTTACCTTCTGTCTAATTTCAGCAATGGTCATCTGAGATACACTGGCCATAATATAGCCCTGTAAAAAGGCAAATAATGCAGAAAAGAGATAGAGTCCAGCTAACGTTAGGAGTAATTGACCAAGGAAACCGAAATCTACACCCACCTGATTAATGAAGCTATCGAATAGGGAAGTGGTAGCTCGACCTAACAGCATTGGGCTAATGACGTTAAAAACGGTAGAAAAGAGAGCTGCAATGGCTACAAAGATAAGCTGCTTTCTACGTGGCTTTAAATAGCCGAACAAACGGAATAATGTTTTCTTAAATTCCTTAGGCTTATCAACGGGACCCATTCCCATCCCATGGCCGTGTCCACGACCCATACTAGCCGAGCTAACGGGAGGTTTTTTATTCGTGTTTTGACTCATGCGCTTTCCTCCTCAGCCTGCTGAGACGTAACAATTTCCTGATAAATGCGGTTGTTCTTAAGTAGCTCATCATGTGTTCCTATGCCCGCTACTTTTCCTTCATTGAGTACAATAATTTGGTCTGCATCGACCACTGTACTCACCCTCTGGGCTACTACGATCATTGTTGATTTATGGGTCTCTTCTCTAAGAGCACGTCTTAGCTTAGCATCTGTTTTATAATCTAGAGCCGAAAAGCTATCATCGAATAGATAAATTTCTGGCTTTCTAATCAATGCCCTAGCGATAGACATACGTTGCTTTTGACCACCAGAAAGGTTTGCTCCTCCTTGCTCAATATGAGACTGTAGACCGTCCTCCTTCTCTTGGACAAAATCGATCGCCTGAGCGGTACGAAGGGCCGTCTCCATTTCCTGTTCATTAGCGTCTTCCTTTCCAATGCGCAGGTTTTCTGCAATGCTCCCACTGAACAGAGTAGCCTTTTGTGGTACATAGCCTATCTTTTTCCGTAATGTCTGCTGGGACATAGAACGTACGTCTACTCCATCAACCAAAATAGAGCCTTTTTCAATATCGTAGAATCTTGGGATTAACTGAAGTAAGGAGGTTTTACCAGCACCTGTACTTCCGATAATCGCCGTGACTTCTCCAGGCTTAGCGTGGAAGGATACGTTCTCTACAGCGGGCTTTTCTGCTCCTTCATAACGAAACGTAACATTCTTGAATTCCACATCCCCGTAGAGTCCAGTTCCTTTGTTCTCCTGCTCTGGATCCTTAATATCAGATTGCAGCTGAAGCACTTCATTAATCCGTTTGGCTGACGCCTGTGCACGAGGAATCATAATTAACGTCATAGAGAGCATAATCAAGGACATTAAAATCATCATGGCATATTGTAGGAAAGCCATTAGATTACCGACCTGCATGGCTCCAGAGTCAATACGAATTCCTCCGAACCAAACAATCGCTATATTCGTAAAGCTCATTACAATAATCATAATCGGGAAAAGGAAAGCCATTAGCTTATTTACCTTAATCCCTGTGTCTCGGTAATCCTCATTCGCTTGGACAAAGCGTTTCTTTTCATCTTCAACACGATTAAAAGCCCGAACAACACGCACTCCTGAAAGTCCTTCACGCAGGAGTAAATTTAAGCGGTCTGTCTTTTTTTGTAAGGCTCCAAACAAAGGTATCGCTTTGTGTGAAACTAGAAGAATGAGAAGAGTTAAAACAGGTAAAGCAGCTAAAAATACAAGAGATAACGTAGCATCTCGGGAAACGGCTAGAATAATGCCTCCCAATAACAGTAAAGGAGCTCTTGTCATCATATTAAGCATCATGTTAAGGACGTCCTGTACCTGCTTAATATCATTTGTTGTCCGTGTAATCAAGGAAGCAGCTCCAATTTTCTCATACTCCTGTAGGGAGAAATTTTCTACATTTACAAATAGCTTCTTTCGTACGTCGCGGCCGAAGCCTAAAGCCACCCGAGAGGCGAAGAAGATTTTAGCAACGGTTAATAGTACGGCCAAAATCGAAAATAGAACCATCCAGCCACCTGTCTTTAAAATATAAGGTGTATCTGAATTCACAATTCCAATGTCTACAATATCGGCCATTAACGTAGGTAAGTAGAGCTCAAGCAAACTACCCGCTAAAGTCAGCAGAATGACCAGAGCGATCGGTAGCCAGTATGGTTTCAAAAATTTAAATATGGATATCATGATCTGACCTTCTTTGCGTTAAGTTTTTTCACTCTTATTGCTTTGTTCCTCTTTTTTATGCTCATGTGATGTTTCAATGAAGTGATAGACCTTATGCATTAAACTGGTGAGCTGCTTACTATCTGTTTCTCCTAGATAAAGGGCTAGCTCAGAGAACCAATTGTACATAGACTTTTGTATGTCTAAAGCGGTTTGGGTTCCCTGCTCGGTAAGGAAAACGCGAACAATTCTTCTATCATTTTTGTCATTTTCGCGTGTAATCAAACCGTTTTCCTCCATGCTTGTTAGAAGCTGTGTAACAAAGGGGGAGGTGACACACATCAATGCGCTTAGCTCAGATACCTTCATGCCTTCAGATGGAGACTTTTCATAAAGAAGCTTAAGGAGTGTTTCTTCACTTCTTTTATGACGGCTGGTGATATGCTTGGAAAGCTCTCTTTCCCTTTGGCGTTTAAAGCGCGTAAACACCTCGATGAGCCCATCTACCGTTTCCTTGCGAACATCCTCTTTCTCAGAGTTATTCATACATTTTCTTGCCCCCTCACTGAAAACAAATTAGCAACTAAATAGATAAGTAACTAATTTATTAAGTATATAATATATTTAATGGATTCATCGTAAAAAGTCAATATAAAATTTCAGCTCGATATAAACAAACGTGATGTGAAAAGTGTGTGGTGAGGTATGGTTATACGCTATTCATATTTCTTGTAATCTAGTAAGAAAGGGGATAAAGTAAAATCAACAAAGACATAACAGATATAAAGAAATTAACAGCTAAATAAATGAGCATGTACCATAATAAAACTATCAAATTATGAACGAAAGTGGTGATCGTCATGGCAAGTATTTACGATTATTCAGCAGCATTATCAAATGGGCAAGAGGTATCCTTAGCTAACTACAAAGGCAAGGTACTACTTATCGTCAATACGGCGAGCAAATGTGGCTTTACTCCTCAATTTGAGGGCTTGGAGAAGCTGAATAAGGAGTATAAGGAGCAGGGCTTAGAGATTTTAGGCTTTCCTTGTAATCAGTTCATGTCTCAGGATCCGGGAACGAATGAAGAGATTTTGGAATACTGTCAGGTGAATTACGGTGTAACTTTTCCTATGTTCGGGAAGGTGGATGTAAATGGCTCAGATGCCCATCCGTTGTTTCAATTTCTGAGAAAGCAGCAAAAGGGAATGATGGGTGATTCGATTAAGTGGAATTTTACAAAGTTTTTGGTGGATCGAGAAGGAAACGTGGTTGAGCGCTTCGCTCCTACGACTACCCCTGAACAGATAGAGAAGTCGATTGAAGAATTACTTTAAGATATGCTTTCCATATGCTGTTAAAAAGGTTGTTCTTACCTGAGAGGTATAGAGCAACCTTTTTTGTGGATTATAAAAGTCGAATCAAAGCCTCTCTAATTTTCATCGCATCCCCTTGCTGCTCCACAATTCTCGCATATGCAGCGCGCAAAGCCTCAGCTAGTAAAATGCCAAGCTCTTGTCCAGCAGGTTCTTGTGCGGCAACAGCTAGCTTTCCTAAATAATCTGCTATAGCGTTATTCACGTTTCGTGGATCTGGCTCAGAAAGAAGCCTTCCAACCTTTAGCTTAATCATGCCGTCGTACGCCGCTAAAAAGGCAGCCTTAAGGGCTTGACTTTCCGAAACAGCTTCCGCTACGGCCTCCATACGATCTAAAATACGCAGGGTCACATCGTCCCGTAGCATCCCATAAAATTTAATTTTTGACCGATAATGATGGTAAAGAGCTCCGACCGTTACGCCCGCATCAGCTGCAATATGATCCACTTCAGCTTTTTTGTAGCCTATTTCGCTAAAGCGCTTGAGACCAGCGTGAATCAGCCGATGCTGGGTCGAGCCGGGAACTGGAATTTCTGGATTCATCGCAGCCTCAGCCTCCATTTCCCTATATTTTTCCCTATGTCGTTTCTTAGGCAGATGTTTTCATTATAGCCAAATTAATAGGGTAGATTCAATTTTATTATTTGATTGACAAAAATACATAACCCAGTTATGCTATTAACATAACCAAGTTATGTTAATGATAACATAACTATTAAGACGAATCTATGAAAAAAGGGAGTGTAAACATGGAAGGAAACGTAATGTTTTATTTTGTACCTGTTAAAGATATTAAAAGTGCTAAAGCCCTATACCGCGACGCATTAGGCTTAGAGGAATCTTGGAGAGAAGGCGACTTTACTGTTGCTTTTAAGCTACCTGGAACAGACGTTGAGCTTATGGTTGAGCAGGTTCAAGAGGGCGGTCCCGATGCCGCTGGTCCTGTTCTACTTGTACCATCTGTTAAAGACATCTATGAAAACAATCAAGGTAAGCTTCATTTTGTAGACGAGCCTAGTGAAACACCTGATGGTCTGTGGGTAAGTGCTAAGGACGATTCCGGTAATGGCATTTACTTTACGGATGAGAGCAAGCACGAGTAATTAACTATTTAATAGAATAGAGAGGGCTTGTCCCAAAAGTGTCAAATGATTTATCGAGTAGATGTGGTGTGCAATGAAAGTTCTAACGGTCATATTTGCACCTTAGCCGTGCTTTTCGGAGTTCTGCAAATTCTAACGGACAAAATTGCACCTTAGAAGGGAGATTTGAGGAAAAATCTCTAGATATTCATTCTAAGAGTTAAAAATGTCCGTTAGAAATAGAATTAGCTAAAAATCACTCTCTAAGAGTCTCGTATGTCCGTTAGAGAACGGGGCAGTCAAAAAAGTCCAAAGTTTAAAAAACTTTTGGGTTTGGGACAGCCCCTTTTCATGGTTAATCTCCCAATCCCATAAATCGAAAATAGACTACTATTTCTCCTTATTTTAATAGAGGAATCTTATCTTTGTATGCTGTGATAAGCTGCAAATTATGCTCCTCAGAGTGATCTAAATTGCCGCTTAAAAAAATAGGGGGTTGATCTCCATTTTCTGCGATATAGGCGATTGCCTGTGCAACTATAGAGTTGATCAGAACCATATTATAGATCGTTGAAACAGGAGCAAAAGGGACGGTTACACGCTCGTGCTCCATGACAGCATCCCCTAGTACAACATGATTATTAATGGCGAGGTCAGCGTAATCAGATAAATGCTTGCCACTTTGGTGACGGGATTGCAGCTTGGTATAATGAAACGATGTTAATGCAACCACAAAGCATCCAGCCTTTTGGGCTGTGATCGCTACATCTATGGGAACAGGATTCCTCCCGGAGGTTGATACGACGATTAATATGTCGGCAGAGGACAGACGATGCTCATTTAAGACGTGTTCTCCATAGCCCGCCATTTTTTCCAATGTTGAGGAACGGACAGCTCCTTCGTGCAGCATTAAGGACTCGGTAAATATCGGATTAACGGGAGCCAATCCCCCGGCACGATAAAAGATCTCCTCAGCTATCATATGTGAATGCCCACAGCCAAAAACATAGATAAGCCCTTTATTTGCCACAGTTTGGGCAATGGTTTGGGCAGCCTCCTTTATTTTTTCAGCTTCCTCCTTCAATATCGTTTCCAATCCTGTGTGGATGTGGTTAAAGTATTCTTTTATCATTAATGCAGTTCCCTCCCTATGACGTAGTACCTGTCTCTCCTTTGGTCCATGCTGGTTAGACTTGTGTTGCTTCATCCTGCGTAGGTCAGGTAGCTTGTTGGTCAGCCTATGCTTTTAAAATGACTTCAAATTTATGCTGATCGGTACGATAGATCGCTTTCGTATACTCAATAATTTCTTCTTGAATGGAATAGGTCGTTCTTCTGAACAATAAAGCCAGGGTCCCTGGCTTGACATCGAGTAGCTTGCTTTCATATTCACTCAGGCTGATAGGCTCAACAGTTTGACGAGCATAGTGGGGAATCAGATTATACCGCTCGCGTAGGATTTGATAGAGGGACGTGCCTTCTAAGCATTCCTTGGTCAGGTTAAAGCATTTCTCCTTATTAAGCCAGACTGATTCAAGGGCATATGGAATTTGATCGACTATCCTCAAGCGCTTCAGCATGATGACTTTCTGTTGCTCTCCCTTTAACTGAAGATGCTTAGCTACCCTTTTAGTAGCAGGTGAAATTTCAAACTGCAGTGTTCTTGTCCCCACCGTATGTCCCATTCGTTCCATATCCTCAGTTAAGCCTTTGAGCTCAGAAAGCTGATGGTTGATTTTAGGCTTTGCTACAAATGTTCCCTTGCCCTGTTCCCTGTATAAAATCCCCTCATTCACAAGGGACATGATCGCTTCTCTTGCTGTCATGCGACTAATTCCATGGATGACACATAATTCCCGTTCGGTGGGGATTAGATCATCAGGCTTTAACTCTTCATTATCGATCATTTCCTGAATAATCTCTTTTAACTGGTAGTACAACGGGAGGGGATTACTCTTTTCAACCTTCCTCATCTTCAGCACACTTCCTTCTAGTTTTTTGATTTTATCCCTTAACGGCTCCTGCTGTCAGTCCTTTTTCAATAAACCTTTGCACAAATAAATAGATAACCAAGACTGGAATAACTGTAATCGTTACCGCAGTAGCCATCAGCCCATAATCTGTGCCGTACTGTGAGCTAATAAAGGATAATAAGACCACTATGGGTCGAATGTGCTCTTGACCCACGAAGATCAAGGAGGAGAAGAGATCGTTATAAGACCATAGAAATACAAAGACACTGCACGTAGCAAATGATGGTCTGGATATAGGGAAAAAGATCCTAGTATACATCTTCAATCTGCTGCAGCCATCCATAACGGCAGCTTCTTCTAGCTCTTTGGGGATTGTAGCCATATAGCCTGATAAGACGAGTACAGCGAAAGGCAAATACCCGGCCGTATGTGGTAATATTAAGGCCCAATGCGTATTCAATAAATTCATCTTGATTAATAGCTCAAAGACAGGTAAGACGGTGGCGAAAGAAGGGATCAATAAGCTTAACACGAGTATGCCCTGAATAAATCCACGGAGCCTAAAGTGAAAACGAGATAAAATAAACGCAGCCATTCCCCCGAAGAGCAGGACAAAAAACACCGTACCCCCGGACATGATAAAGCTGTTCAGATAGCTTTTACCGACATTCATAGATTGAAACGCATTGACATAGTTTTGGAGAGTTGGATCTGCAGCTATAGCAAAAGAGTTGTTGACCACATCCGCAGAATCTTTAAAAGAGTTATTCACGATCCAGAGCAACGGAAAGATAGTGGTGAGCGACCAGATACTCAGACTAAAGTAAATAAAAAACCTGCCTATTTTTGAGCCGGTTAGGTTTAGCTGTAGCTTCTCCCATAAAGTGCGTTGTTCCAGTTTGATCTGCATGTCTTACCCCTCTCTTACTGATATATGGTTAATATGTAACCTGTTCTCGTTTCAATAAGCGATTTGTGATCAGTGCCAGTGCTACACCAAGAATCACGATATACACAGCGATCGTTGCCCCGTATCCAAACGCTTGATCAGTTATGGCTTTCCGATACATATAGGTCCCTAATACCTCCGAGGTGTTGAATGGTCCCCCTTTCGTAATAATATAAACCATTTCAAACACCCTAAAAGCACCTGTAATGGCTAAAATGATACAGATTTTGATATCGCTCCAAATCAAGGGGATGGTGATGTACACCATTCGTTTAAAGCCTGTGATCCCGTCCAGCTTAGCCGCTTCATAATAGTCGCTAGGAATTTTTAAAATAGCCGTCAGGAGGATGACGAAATAGAAGCCGACATACTGCCACACCGTTGGAATTGCAACAGCAAGGAGAGACGTTTTTTCATTAATCCACAGTACCCGTTCTAAGCCTAGATTCACTAGGATGCCGTTGAGCATTCCGTAGTTGTAGCCGTAGATTAGCGTGAACAATAAACCAATAGCCGCTCCTGAGATCACAACAGGGAAGAAAAAGGATGTTCTGAAAAATCCCCTGCCAAACTTAATTGAGTCCACCAACACCGCCAGAATCAAGGCGATACCTACCTGAAAAATAACGGCGTAGAGCATGATCTCAAGGGAATTAAACGTGGCAATGCGAATAACTTCATCCTTGAACAGACGTGCATAGTTGTCCAAACCGATAAACGTCGAGTTAAAAAAACCGTTTGATTGATAAAAGCTTTTTATTATTCCGTTAAAAAAAGGATAATAGAGAAAAACGCCTGTAATGATCACCATCGGTAATAAAAATAGAGTAATAAACAGTTTATCGCCCTTCACATAATCACCTTTAGTTTCCTAATTTTTTGTACTATCAGAATTTAAAAGTTTGCAGGTAGATAGTATAAGAAAAACTAAGGCTTTCGCCAGGACTTGGCGATAAGCCAAGTTTTTCTAAAACAATCATTCGAATAAAAGAAAGGGCTACGCCGTCCATAAACAAAGCGGGACGACGTAACGCTATGGGGAACATCAACCATACTATTTGCTATCCTCAATATCCTTAGCTTCCTGCAACACTTCTTCAGCTGTTTTTCTACCAACAGCAATATGCGGGAGGTTTGTTCGAATATGGGTAAACGCCTCAGGAGAAATTTGGGAATCTATCGGGTAAGATAGGGAGTTGGCCTCCTGCACCATTTTGTGTCCATCAAGAGCCGCACTTGATAATCCCTCTACTTCAACGTTGGCAGCAGGCACCCCTCCGTTAGCTTCAGCAAACGCTTTAACAATCTCTTTGGAGGTCAAAAACTTAATCAGCTCCAAGGCCGTTTCTTGCTTACTCTCATCCTCATGGGATTTTTTGCTTAGAAAATATCCTGAACCAAAGCCGGCCACAAGATCGCCATACGTGGCCTTCCCGCCTGGCATAACAGGGAATGGCAGAACGGTAGTATTCGCCATCACTTCCTCAGACAGTCCGCCTAGTGCCCATGAGCCATTCACCATCATCGCCGCTTGCTCCTGCTGGTATAGATTCTGGGCCATAGAATCGTTTATCGTATGCGTGTCTTTAGGAAAGGCACCCAATTCATAATGCTCTTTAATTTTGTTCAAGCCAGTGATCCAGCTCTCATGAATTCCGTCCTTTAACCCGGCCGTATTCCCTTCAGGACCGCCTGCTGATAGGATGTAATGCTCAACAAGGTAATAGGATTCATCCAAGGAACCGGCAAGTGGGACAATTCCATTTTCAGCGAACGTCTTGATGGCCGTTTCGAATTTATCCCAATCAGTCGGCAGGTCAAGCCCGTGATCCTCGAATAATTTTTTGTTTACAATCAAGCCCTCATAATAGCCTGTCAGTGGAACGGCAAAAAGCTGTCCATCCGCTTCCCGCACCTGGTCCAAAGCGGCTGGAGATAAGCCATCTGCCCAAGCTGTATCCGCTTTCAAAAGCTCGTCAAAAGGAACAACCTTTCCTGCATCAATAATGTTCCTTGAATCAGCACCTGTAAAAAAGAACGTGACATCGGGCTCGCTGTCACTAGAGAAGCTGGCAAAAACCTTCGTTCTAAACTCATCACCTGACGTTAAAGACTCCTCTGTAATCTTGACGTTCTGATGTTTTTGGGTGAACTCCTCCAGAGATTTTTTAAATACGTCAGTGGCAGGATCTGTTCCTCCAAACATCGTGATCAGATGTAGGTCAATCGTATCGCCAGAAGCTTGGCTCGTATCCTCCCCTCCTCCGCTATCCCCCTCTACGTTAGAATTTGTAATTTCATTTCCGTTTCCTGAGCAAGCTCCTAGAAATACAGCGAACACTAGAAGCATGGCTACGGTCAGCATTAAACTTTTTTTCAACCTTACCCCCACCTTTTTTCACAGTTTACAGGAATTGTCATGTTGTCTATACCAATTTTATACGTATGGAATAAATTGGTCAATACATTTTTTAGAAGAATTAAAATTATATAAGTAATATGATTATTATGAATTGAATACTTGTAAGGATGGACGGGTTACCTTCATGGACACCTAGAAACAAAAAACACACCTAATTCTCAGGTAGGTGTGTTCCTAAGTCTGCTTCTATCAGAAGCATCATCTACATATAAAGTCAAATCTCAAATTTTTAATAAACTCCTCACTCTGTTTTAAGCAGAAGGAAACAAGTTCCAAAACATTTTGATAAAACTCTTGAGAAATCTGACCTTTTGAACGATTCACCGTTTCTATGTACCTGACCACAAGCTGGTGTGTCTTGGCAAATGCCTCCTCCCATTCCTCTAAGCCGCTCACATATTCTTGTTCAAGATCTCTTACTAGCTCTCTAATGACAACAGTATGTTCCTCCTCTTGATGCTTCCAAAATTCAGCCTCATCGAGAACTCGCAATGGCATCTGATCTCCGTAATAATACTGCATGAACAGCACCTCCTTAAGTTTTTATTTATTCAAAAGCTATGAAATAAAGAACTCTAAAGGAGCGAAGAATAAGGAATTAATTAGGGAGCTAAATAAGGCTGCTTGTACTAGTAATCCATAGATAGCCCATCCCTATTGAACTTCAATCACAATATTGCCGTAGTGCTTTCACCCACAAAGCAAATTTATGCCCATTTACCGTTGAAAAAGACATGCGTGGCTTTTCTTGTTATACTTGTAAAATAGAATTAGACGTCAGACGAAGTACACGGATCAAGGAGCTAGTTAATGAGTATTCAAATGATGAAAGCAGCGGAACAAAAGCTACAGCAATACTTCGGTTACCCCACCTTCCGGCCGGGGCAAGCGGCTATAATAGAGCGTCTATTCGCTCAGCAGGATACATTAGGGATTATGCCAACGGGAGGGGGCAAGTCTGTTTGTTATCAGGTCCCCGCTTTACTTTTTTCTGGACTAACAATCGTCATTTCTCCACTCATTTCGTTAATGAAGGATCAGGTGGACGGGTTAAATGAAATGGGAATTAAAGCTACCTTTCTAAATAGTACGTTAACGGGAGAAGAGGTAGTAGATAGAATGAGGGGTTTACGCAGGGGAGACTTTCGCTTGCTTTACCTAGCTCCCGAACGGCTAGAAATGGATAGCTTTGTAAGGTTTCTAGGAGAGCTACCCCTTTCTCTAGTAGCGATTGATGAGGCTCATTGCATGTCTCAGTGGGGTCATGATTTTAGGCCAAGCTACCTTAGCATCCGGTCATGGCTTCAAAGCTTACCTCAAAAGCCAGCCGTTCTAGCTCTAACAGCCACAGCCACTGTTGATGTGCAGCAGGATCTAATGCAGCACTTAGATATAGCTGGAGAGAACACAATAGTTACTGGCTTTGGAAGAAGCAACCTTAAGCTTTCTGTACGTAAAGGAATAGATAAAGCTAAAGCGCTAGAACAGTTTCTGCAGCAAAGGCGCAATGAAGCGGGAATTATCTATGCTTCTACGCGTAAGGAGGTTGAGCATTTGTATGAGAGGCTCAGTCGTGCGGGGTATGGTGTAGGCAGATATCATGGTGGACTAGGAGAACAGGAGCGGACTGAGGCACAGGAAGCTTTTTTGCTCGATCAGAAGCTAGTGATGGTGGCAACCAATGCGTTTGGAATGGGAATCGATAAGTCCAATGTGCGCTACGTGGTGCACTATAATCTACCGAAGAATATAGAGGCATACTATCAAGAGGCAGGAAGAGCAGGTCGAGATGGCTTAGAGAGTGAGTGTGTCCTGTATTTCTCGCCTCAGGATACTAGAACACAAACGTATTTCATTGATCAATCTGAGCTTGCAGAGGAGCGAAAAAAGGCAGAGTTTCATAAGCTACAGCAAATGGTCACGTACTGCCATACAGAGCAATGCTTACAGCAATATATCCTGCAGTATTTTGGAGACCAGATTGGGGATGCATGTGGTCAATGTAGCAATTGCTTAGATACAGGTGAAGCCGTAGATGTCACGAGAGAGGCACAGATGGTTCTCTCCTGTGTAAAAAGGATGAGAGAAAGGTTTGGTAAGGCAATCGTTGCGCAGGTGTTAGGGGGCTCATCCAATCAAAAGGTACTAGAGTTTGGCTTAACGAAGCTACCGACATATGGCATTTTAAAAGGAATGACGCTGAAAGATATAGGGCTGTTTATCGATTTCCTTATCGCTGAACAATACCTGAAGCCCACAGATAGTGCTTACCCAACTCTTGAGCTTACAGCGAAATCAGTTCCTATTTTAAAAGGGGAGGAGCAGGTTTTCCGTAAAATACAGGTTCAAGTCGAACAGGCTGAACCTCTGGATGACGTGTTTGAAGCGTTGCGTGAATGTCGGAGAGCCTTAGCGGAGGAAAACAAACTACCGCCATATATGATTTTTTCAGATAAAACCCTTCGTGAAATGAGTGCTTACATTCCTCTGAGTGAGGAGGAGCTTTTGCAAATCCATGGTGTAGGGAGTCAGAAGCTTGAGAAGTATGCTGAGCCTTTTTTAGAGGTGTTAGAAACGTACCGAGAAAAGAAAACAATCACTTTAAAGGCATCCGTTTAGGGGATTGTAGTATAATAGGTGAAAGGTCAATAGATATTTGTTTAATAGGATAATGAGATAGATGTTAAAACAGCAATAAGACTTATTAAAAAAAGACTTATATAAAAAGGAGCGTCATAGAGATGAGCGATAAAATTATAGTGTATTCCACGAAAAACTGTGTAGAGTGTGATGCGGTTAAGCAATACCTTACTACAGAGGGATATCCTTTTGAGGTCAGAGATGTACTAAGCAGTGAGGAATATCAAGCAGAGGTTGAAAAATTTGGTTTTCTAGGTGTTCCGGTTACTGTGGTGGGGGAGAAGGCTATTAAGGGTTTTAATCCTGATCTAGAAAAGCTTGTTGAAGGTGTAGCTAAGCAAGGATAGAAAAGTCCTGTCTGGTCAGCTCCTGAATATAGCTAGTAAAAAGTAAAAAGTAAAAAGTAACGACACGATGTTAAGCTCTCAAAGCCAATGGGTTATGAGGGCTTTTTATATTATAGGAGAGATATAAGTAGATAATAAGGTAAGTGAAGAGCACCAATGGGCTGTAATAAATTTTTGACGTTAATCTTAACTAGCTATAATCTAGTAAAGGTGGTAATTAGGAATTGATGACGAGATTCTTTATGAGGAAAGTATTTAAAATAGTGTAAAGAAGAAAAATTATAGATTGTAGGCTACCCACTAACGGGTAGCCTATTGATTTTAAGTTAGTCTATTTTCCTTCTACTACCCGAAGAACTATACTTATTAACTCATTACTATATATTTCTACATCAACCTTCTTTGTTATATCCGAGTTCAGCACGTATTCTCCAATTGCTCCTTGAATCATAGTAGCTACAACACTAACATGAAAATCTCCAAATGCTCCCTTTTTCTGCCCATCAAGTAAAATGGACTGTAGCTCATTCATAATAGCATCCTCATCCTCTTCAGAGTTCAGCTTATAATATGGAATATTGTCAGGGGTTCTAGCATTAAAGATGATTTCTATTAATGCTGTGTATCGGTCTGGCTGTGCATGCTGGTAAGATAATCTTGCTTTAATAAACGCCTTTAATTTCTCAGTATGTGTCCTTTCTTGATGGACCTTCCCTAAAATATAGGCAGTTGAATCCTCTAATAGGTACATCAGGAGATGATTCATCAAATCGCTCTTATCAGAAAAGTGATAGGAGATCAATGCGGTACTAATGCCTGCTTTTTTGGCTATTTGAGCAAGGCTTGCTTTTACGTATCCATCTTCATCGAGAGTACGGATAGCAGCCTCTATAATTTGATTACGCCTTGCTTCTGCAATGAAGGATGGCTTATCTTCTTTTTTGGCATCGTCACTCATTTATCTCTCCTTAACGATTCTGACATACTGTCTTGTATCTTTATCACGAACAACAATACCTTGGCTAGCTAAATCCTTTCTTAGCACCTGGGCCTCTTCGGATTCTTCGTTCTTTAAAGCTCGCTCTCTAGCGGATATGAGAGCATTCACATGTGCAGGAAAGTCTGGATGGTCTGCTATCCACCGCTGATACTGATTTTCAAAAGGATCTTTATCCTTCCATGGATACCTGTGTTTTTCAAAAGCCCCCGATACAGCATCTCTTTTGGCATCAAACGGTACTCTAAACCGTTCATTTCCGTTCAAGCTTAAGATGACCAGCTCTTTTTTCTCTAAGTAAATCGCGGATATTTCGCTTTTATGAAGCGTCGTTGCCTTTTCTTTAAATTCAAGCTTCAGTTGTTCATCTGTGATTGTTACTTTAAGAGATTCACTAAAAGCATAAAAGACAAAAAATACCCCAGCTAACATCCCTAAAACGGCTGCTATCACGGAAACCCATTGGCTTTCTAGAGTTGCAATCCACTCAAAAACTCCTTCAAAAGGAATAAAAGGTATCTTTATAGCCCATTCAGCAATTGAAGGGATAAACCAACCTAATAATGCTCCTATAATGGGTGATAATATGATAAGTAAAGCTTTTTCGATCTTTGATAGACCTAGAGTAGTTTCGTTGTACACTGCTTTTGTCTCCTTTTTAAGCATTAATATTCTTCATAAAAAACATACCTTATTGATTATTTAATTAATTTTTTGATTAAGTAATCAAATTTTAGCATGGGTAAAATTTATAGTCAAACGAAAACACACATTTCGCTTGGGGACATCTTTTGTAAAGCTAAATCGGATTCAAAATCTACATAGGGTCGAAACTAAGCCCTATGTCTAACGTATAAATAGCTAGCATCATAAGGTTTTTATAAGATAAGATAGAGGTAATGATTAGGAGTAAATGGATAGATTCATAGAATGAAGTAAGGCGAATTAAGGAACAAATCAATAAGAGAGTCATGAAATGAGATAAATGTAGTAAGGAACGGAGTATAGTATACGCAAATACGGAAAGGTACTGTGATGATATGAATAATGATCGGAACAATAAGGATAAGCGAAATAAAGAAACCTTAGAGCAAGGGCAAAGTGAGGAACAGGAGGGGCAACGAGATCAGCAGAACCAAATAAAAAAAGAGCAGGAGGAGTGGGAGCAAGAGCAAGGAGCTCTACCAGATGACTGGTTTGATGATGACGAGGAAGAAGATGAAGATATACCGCCTCCTCTTTTGCAGAGAAAGGGATTTAGACGAATCATCGCCTTTGTCTTCTCCTTAGCGTTAGTGGCTAATATTCTAGCTTTTTGGCCACAGGTTTACTCGTTAGCAGCAATCCAGTTTCTAGTGAAATCCAGTGAGCTATCTCAAAATGAGGATATTCAACAGTACAAAGAATCAATTGTAACTATACGTACGGAGGATGGTAAAGGAACAGGCTTTGCCGTTACGGAGGATGGCATTATTATTACGAATCATCATGTCATTGAGGGTGGGCTACAGATCAGAGTCATTTTCCCCACTGGAGACGGATACATTGCGGATGTCCTAGTAAGTGATCCTGTTCGGGATATTGCTGTCCTTCACATAAATGCTCAGGGTCTTCCGGTTTTACCTTTATCGGAAGGGAATGAGGATGCTACAGATGAATCCATTTATGTCATAGGGAATCCATTGTTTTTCAATCATATTGCCAATGAAGGACATGTGGCAGGGTACTTACAACGTGACGAGGGTGAGCTTCTCTTAATTGATGCACCTATCTATAAAGGAAATAGTGGAAGTCCAATCATTAATGAGCAGGGTGAGGTCATTGGAGTGGTATTCGCCACTTCGCGTGTAGATATTCAAGGAAAAGCCACACGGGTAGGCTTAGCTGTTCCTATTGAAGACGTTCATAGGCATCTTGAGGATTTGGATATTGAGATTCCATAGCTTAAGAGGTAGTCATCAAGATATTAAAATTGTTATAGAACATACTTAAAGGGCAAATCAGCAATATGAAAACATACTGTGAGATTTGCCCCTTTATCTTCGTGTAATTATTCAGTGTCCCCTACAGGAATATCTAACGGACTTGGGTTAATTGAGACACTAGTAGTGGAATAAGTTCCAGCCCCACTTGGATTAGCAAATGCAAACTGTTGTCCGAAAGAACTAATGATTAATAGTGTGAAACTAGCGATTAAGAACAATTTCTTTATTTTTTTCATGTGAAATCCCCTTTCTTAAAAAGATTTTCAATGCTTCTTCATTCTCACCTAACCTTAGAAGTTCGTCAACAGGGAGGCGTACATGAAAATAATCAGAGACTTTTACAAAGTAATCAATTGAGTAGTAATAGTACTTGGTGTCATCTGTTAACAACCCTTTATAAAACCAATGAAACGCTTGATCCCGTTCTGAAAGAGCAGTAACGTCTATTTTATTCCAAAGTTTTTCAGCAAAGGATTTATCACCTGTTTGAATTAAATAGTAGATATAATTTGTTAATATCTCAAAATCATCAAGATTTTTGGGATGTTCTTGATCAGCCTTCCAATAGGAGGACATAAAGGAAATATCATATTCTACGATTGTAGCATTATTCCAATCTTCCATTTCAGTATATAACTTTAAGGCCTTTTCCAAATACATCTTGGATGTATAAAAGTCATCAAACATATACGAATGCCCTAATCGGCTGTAAGCTATTGCCTTTGTATGCTCGAACCAATCCTTGTTAAGCAAAGCTTTGCCGTATTCTCTTGCTTTCTCAACATTGTTTTCTAATAAATACACCATACTCATCAAGATATCAATTCGTAATATAAAAGAGTCTTTGAGGAATCCATCCTTGATTTCGCCTATTTGTACTTCCGCTTCTTTAAGATGTAAAGATAATGCACCAAACTGACCTAAGTCGTAATAAATGTATCCTTTAAGGATAGATTTGAGAACCCGCATTTCGATTTCTTTCGGTTTGTAGACCTCTACTTTAGTGAGCAGATCATAAGAAGGAGTTTTCCTCCCTCTATGCTCTAAAATCAACTGGTACATCACTGCCCATTCTTTATCTATTGGGTTTACAGCAGAAGCAAGATTCTCAATCAGCTCACGAAGTTCCTCGTGCAATCTGTTTACGGTACAGTACTCCATAGAAATCCGAGCATTTTTTGATTTTTGCGTTAACATGTATTTTTTCATTATTTCGAATTCTTTATCTGGGAACAGATATTTGACCATTCGAAGAACAGCCTCAAAGTTGACCTCCTCAAACCCGTGCAGAAACCTTGAAATTGATGATTCACTTAATCCGGCAATACGTGCTAGCTTTCGTTGAGCTACTTCTTTATTCTCTATAATCTGTAGGATTTGCTCCTGAACCAATTCATTTCCCCCTTTCCATCATATGGAGCGCTAACAAAGATGTAAAACCTAACATGAATTATTATATAAATCATATAGTAATTTAAATTATTCAGTCAATTAAATTTTGCGAAATTTGTGTCAGTAGTAAAAATAAATTTCAGGAAAAAAGCACCTACAATAGATGTAGATGCTAGAGAGGAAAATAAGACAGGAGTCCACAGATTATCCTAGTGCTTTTTTATCATTTCATCAGACTTAAGCGAGTAAGTCATTTCTTCTTGTTGCCCATCTTTAAAAAGAAATACTCTAAATTCAGCTGTATATGATAACTTAAAAATAGGCCACCGTATTCATTGAAAAACCAGCCACAACCGATAAACCTACTTGTAGAGAAAATCAACAAGTGGGGGCTGGGAGAGAATGCTAGAGATGAACATGATGCAAAACATATTAATGATGCATATTCATGAAGGGAAGTCACGCAGGGAGATAGCGAGATTGACGGGGATACACCGTGAAACGGTGGGCAAATATATCAACCAATATGAGAAAAGGAGGGAGCAACTACTGGCAGCGGGCAACACCAATTTCGATGTACAAGCTTTAATTGATGCCCTGACCACTGCTCCAAAATACAAGGTTGGCCAACGTCCAAAACGTAAGCTCACCCCTGAGATCAACGAGAAAATCAAACAGCATTTAACCGAGAATGAAGAAAAACGCAATAAGGGAATGCGTAAGCAGCAGAAGAAGCCCATGGACATCTTCGAAGCATTAGAAGCTGAGGCGTTGACATTAGCTACAGTACCGTTCTTCGTACCATTCGTAAGAACGAAAACAAAGTAAAGGAGGCATTCATCAAAGCCACCTACGTACCGGGAGACATATGTGAGTTCGACTGGGGTGAGGTTAAACTAACGATCAACGGGAAAACACAAACGTACCAAATGGCTGTATTCACCTCAGCCTATGGAAACTACCGTTTTGCTTGGCTGTTCACGAAACAGACGACAGAATGCTTTCAAGAGGCTCACGCGTTATTCTTTGATCACGTGAAGGGTGTGTATCAAACAATGGTTTATGACAACATGAGAGTCGCGGTCAAGAAATTCGCCGGAACGGGAAAGGAGCCGACAGAAGGCCTGCTGAAGTTATCACTATACTATGGATTTCAATTTCGCTTTTGTAACATTCACAGCGGAAATGAGAAAGGCCATGTAGAGCGGAGTGTGGAAGTCGTTCGTCGTAAAGCATTTGCATTTAGGGATACCTTTGAAACCTTGGAGGAAGCGAATCAGTATCTGCTTGAGACTTGTACCAAGCGGAACCAAAAACCACAAATGGATCACCAGAACCAGTCGGCAAATGAGCTCATGGAACAAGAGCGAGATGGCCTACTCCCTGCCCTGCCGATGTTTGATGCGGCACGTGTTCTTTACTGTCGGGTAGACAAGTATGCCACGGTGGCTGTGGATCAAAATCGCTACTCTGTGCCTGATCATTTGGTTGGCAAACAAGTGATGGTGAAAGTCTATTCCACGCAGATTCTATGTTTTCATGAAGGAAAGAGATTCGCTGAGCATGCTCGTCTGACCGGTTGCCATGAATGGAGGCTGGACCTAAGTCATTATATTGAAACGCTAAAGAAAAAACCTGGTGCATTAGCCGGTAGCACGGCACTGCATCAGGCATCCAAAAAAATAAAAAACATTTACGAGACCTATTATACCAAACATGAGAGGGATTTTGTACACCTGCTGCAATATATGCAAGACGATGTCAGTCTAACCGAAGTCGAGTGCAGCATCGAGGAATTGCGTGCCATTCATCCCAACCATGTCACAACGGACAAGATTAAGGTGCTATGTGCTAAAAACCGAGAAATCGCCATTCCTACGGCTGCTCTTTCGAAGAACGAGTGCGAGATAGCCGATCAAGCCAAAGAGCATTTACGCATGTACGATGAATTGTTTTATGCCCATATCCAAGAAACCAAGGAGGTCACTGCATGACAAAAAGCCCACGTAAAGCGTGGAAAGAAGCGATTGAAGCGTACAGTAAGGAGCTGCGTCTCCCAATGATTCGTCACCATCTGGAAGAGCAAATCCAAGAAGCCAACCAGCGGGACATCAGTTATGAGGAGTTTCTTGCCCAATTGCTAGAAAAAGAATGTGACGCCCGCCATGAATCCGCTCGATATAACCGAATTCGACGCGCTGAATTTACGCACAAGAAATATCTTGAGGATTTATGTATTGAGTACTTACCGGAAGATGCCCAAAAGAAATTCAAGCTCCTCAAGACACTCGACTTCATCCGTGAAGGTCGCAATCTCATTTTGGCTGGCAATCCAGGGACGGGGAAGTCGCATATTGCAACGGGACTCGGCTTGAAGGCATGTCAGGAGGGCTACAAGGTGTGGTTCACTTCGGTGCCCCTACTCGTCAATCGTATTAAGGAATGTCGTTCTGAACAAACGTTGCGTGCGTTCCAGAACCGTTTTGAGAAGTATGATTTGGTCATCGCCGATGAAATGGGATACATCTCTTTTGACAAAGAAGGATCGGAGTTGTTGTTTACCCATCTCTCACTTCGAGCCGGTCGCAAATCGACGATTATTACAACAAATTTATCCTTCGAACGATGGGGCGAGATCTTTCAGGATCCGGTCATGACAGCAGCCATGATTGACCGACTGACGCATCAGTCCTACATCGTCAACATGAATGGAAACTCATACCGAATGAAGGAAACAAAGGAGTGGTTGCAAAACCAGGAATTAGCTTGAAATTCATGTCCCAACGCCACTGATACAGGCGGATAAGAATTGCTCTTTGAAAATTAAAAAAGCCATTATTTTTTATGCCAAGTGGCCGGAAATTAAATGACTATGTGGCTGGATTTTCAGTTGACAAATACATTCAGCTTGCTCATCTTTTGTTACAAATCGGCTAGCTAATCTTTCTCTTCCTAAATCAAGAGATTCTAAAAAAGGCTGGAAGATTTCATTCATACTAGCCCTCACAAAGCGGTTGTTTTGTAAACGAATGAACGAAAAATCTGGCGGATTCGTTCCTCGACCTGGAAACTGAATATACAGCCCATGACTATCACTAGCCACTAGAGTTCCCCAAGTGTCTAATACTAACCATTCCTCATTTATTTGATCGAATAGAATGATCTTTGACGCGTATTCAACCCCTATAGCGGACATGATTAGATACTTGTTCCCTTCTATACCAAACTCCAAATTCAATTGTTGAAATTCCACTTCGTTAATTGTCCAAGCATTTAGATCGTTTACTACAAATTGTTGACCTTTATAGCTGAAAATTCCATTGATTATAGGAACAATATCTGAATCCACTTTATATAAGTCCATTTCAATTTCAGTTTGATCTATTTGTCCTATCGTAATGGTGTCTTGCTTAACCCATGTAGAGGGAATAGATGAAAGCTGCTCAATATTTTGCAAATCCAGTGGTTCAAAAGATAAGGGAACGTTTTCTGGAAAAGATACCGTATTCTTTAACGTATCAACTGTAACTCTTCGGTTAGCCTGATCCCAACTTGCTTTTGCGCCTAGCGCTTCAGAAATAGTCCGAACAGAAACCATTGTCCTCCCCTGTATAATCTGTGGGGGAATATCAGAGGCAATAGGATTACCATTTACGATAATCTTTTCATTGCTAGGGTTTTGAGCATCTGATCTTTCTTCCTCATTATCCAAATAAACGGTTTTACTGGATTGTTCCCACTTTACTGTGTAGCCTAACGCTTCAGATAACTCTCTTACCGGTACTAGTACATGTCCCTGCTTAATGACGGGCGGAACTAGCATGTTCATGAAGTCTCCGTTAACCAATACTTGTACTTCTTTAGTAGGAGTAGCAAATGAAGTGCTTGTTAATGATACACACATGGCGGAGGTAAGGAGTAGAGCTAGTGCTTGTTTCTTCATAGATTAACGCTTCCCTTCCAAGCTTTTTGTTACTATATTAGACGTAGAACAGAGGAAAATGTTTTAGGAAATGACAAAAAGGTTCCTCTAATATGAGAAAATTTACGAGGCTTTTAATTTTTTTAAAACCCATTTGTACCTTCGTGCATCTAACATACGTCTAAACGAAAGGGGGAATTAGGTGGACATAATAAAAGAAGTGAAAAAGGCGCAGAAAGGAAATCTAAATGCCTTTGAGCAGCTGATTCATGCACATATGCTCATCATGTTAAGGGAATCAAACTATGATGGCTGAATCCTCGGTAAAATATGAGCTGTCTCTTCGTTTAAATACGATGATATTGAAAGCGTAATGAAACAGCTGAAAGAGCTGCGGGAGCCACTTAGTCAGGTACCTATCCCATATTAGTAACCAGAAACTCCGCATCCTCACCTACCCCATGAATAAGAGCGGAGCCTCTCTTATACTGCCAGCTAAGTCCTACAAAATAGAGGCCTTGAATGGTTGATACTCCTCTTTGATGAATAGGCTTCCCGTCTTGGTCGAGTATTCCTTCTATGTCAATCCAGGAGTAGTCATTACGATATCCTGTTGCCCATAGAATCGACTGTACATCTTGACGACTCTCGTCCTCAAACACCGCTGTTTGGTTATCCACCTCCACAAGCCTGCCTTTCATAGTGACATTCTTTTTCACTTTATGAATATCTCCACCAATAACTGGATCTCTTTGCCTAATCCACTTTCCTAACCTTGAAGTTATCTTCACATCCAAAATGCCAAGGAGATCAAGCCACCAAAACAGATCCTTCCCCATGATGGATTGAGGAAGAGCTTTAATTTTTTTACCTTTGGCCAAAGTGACTTGATGGGTTTCACTTAGCTCAGCGGCGATCTGAACTCCAGTATTACCTGCCCCAACAATAAGGACATTTCCAGGTGGAATTTGGTCCGGTCTACGATAATCAGAAGCATGCATCTGAAACACATCACGGCTAATAGACTGAGCTATTGCTGGAGTGAAAGGGGTATGGAAGCCACCAGTGGCTACGACGACCTGCTTGGCACGATACGTATCTCCATTTTGCATGCTAAGGATAAAAGATGAACTCTCTCTTTTCAGAGAAATAACCTTCATATTATTTAAAACGGGTAATTCAAAGTGTGTGGCATAGGTATATAGGTAGTCTGCCATTTCATCTTTGGTTGGATAGCCCTGCGGGTCACCAGATAGCTGAAGACCCGGGAGAGCGCTGAAGGATCTGGGTGTAAAAAGGATTAATGAATCGTAGCGCTCACGCCATGAATCTCCGATGTTTTGTTTTTCGTTAATAATTAAGAATTTCTTTTTCTTTTGCTTTAAAAAGTAGCCAGTAGCTAGTCCTGCTTGACCGCCACCAATCACAATAGCATCATATTCCATATTGGCATCCCCTTTACCATCTACTTTGATTCTTTGCTATGAATGATAGCTGTTTGTACCAACAGCCTAACATGCTCATCATCTAGCGAGTAAAAAACTAATTTGCCTTCCTTCCTGCTTTTCGCTATTCCTAAGCTCCGTAAAAGTCTTAAATGGTGGGAGACTGTTGCCATAGTAGCTCCGATGATATGAGCCACATCACATACGCATAACTCTTCTTCCTGTAATAGAGCATAAGCAATCTTTAATCTTGTTTGATCGGACAAAGCTTTAAATAGATCAGCAGCAGGAGCTAGCTCTTCTTGTTGCACGAGCACCGAAACACGCTCGACTTTTTCCTGATCGTAGCAAAATATATCGCATGTATCTTGGTTTTCATTGAACTTGTGCATGATATCCCTCATTTAATCAAATATTTGTTTGATTATTAATTTGAAGTCAGTATATATAATAACTGTATTTAAGTCAACAATCAAACATATATTATAACATTATTTTATAAAGATATTTTATAAAGGCGTTGACCAATAATAGAAGAACAATTGAATAAGGGAAGATGATCAAAAATTCCCTTAGATGTGACTATAACGTTTGCGTTATGGTTTATACTTTGTTTGAGGTGATGAACATGTATAGCGTCGGAAAACTTGCAGAGCTTACAGGGGTAAGTAAAAGAACCTTGCATTACTATGATGAAATCGGACTATTAAAACCGGATAAAATGCTAGAAAACGGATATCGCGAGTATGGAGAACGAGAGCTAATAAGGCTGCAACAGATCTTACTTTTAAAGTCTTTAGGGTACTCGTTAAAGCAAATATTGAATGTGCTGCACGATCAAACGCATTCACTTAATGAGGCAGAAGAGATGGTCTGGGCACGCTCGCTGCAATGGCAAATCAGCGTTATTGATCAAAAACAGAAGGAATTGGAGCGACAGCGGGTTTTGTTGCAATCTGTGTTACATGCCATCGGTACAAGTGGAAAGCTGGAAGCAAAGGAGCTTATCCTATTGCTACAAGAGCTTCAAAAAAGGGAAGTTGTGGATGGTGTCATCCCTCCATACTTCTCCGAAAAGGAGTATACCTCAAGTGAGATCGAAACGTTATCCAACCTTCCTATCATGGGGAGTGAGGACCCACGTACGCAGGAATATATCGCCTTGCTCAGTGAAATTCGTAGTCACATGAATGCTTCACCTGAATCAGAGGAGGTTCAACGTTTAGCTGAGAGACTATGGGAATGGGCTCTTGCTATGTTTGGAGGAAATGTGGAGCTGCTAGAGAAATATTGGTCTTCTATTTCAGCTGATTCATCGTTAGTTTATGGACATGATAGCGAATTAGTAGCCTATATCGAACAAATGATGGAAGTTTACTTGAACAAAAAGGAGAAAGACGATGAAGAGGGTTAAGGGCTTTCTGATTCACACTGTTTTATTTATCTTCATCCATGTGATTCTGTTTTTTATTATTCATTCCAAAATGCCTTTGCCAGATAGCCTAGAGTGGTGGAAAGAGGCGGCCAAAGAGGGTAAATCAGGCTTTTATCACGAATCTACAGGGATTTATGTGGTCACACTATGGGCGATTCTTTATGTTATAGATGGAGCCTACCTTTTATTTAAATCTAGTACACGGTCCAATATTGAAAAACAAAAAGAGGATCAGATTAAAGAAACTACTGACCTACTCATCCAAAAGGGGAGAGCGAACGTGCAGGAAGGCATTCTTGATTCCTCTACCTTAGATGAGCAAGGAATAGAACTGAAAGGCACTGCTGATTCTACTCTCTCTGGTATCCAGCCCTCAAGTTGGGGATACTTACTGCTTGGAGGGATGCTAGAAATCGTTTGGGCGGGATTATTAAAAGCTAATTTATTAGGTGGGCCCCTTCTGTTAATTTTCTTTTTAAGCTTTCATTGCCTGATGAAAGCAACGCAAACCTTTCCAGCAGGAACTGTCTATGCTGTATTTGTTGGAGTGGGGGCAGGAGGAACGTTTATACTAGATATTCTTTTGTTCGGTGAGCCATGGAGCTTGCTTAGGTTCTGCCTTGTTTGTCTCTTATTCTTCTTTATTGTTTTGCTGAAAAAATCAGGAGAACAGAAACATAACAATTCAAATAAAGAGGATTTAGTCAAAATAGAATGGAGGAGGAAAGGAGAGAGTCTATGAGCTGGGCCTATCTTATTGCAGCAGGTGTTTTTGAAATAGTAGGGTTTATAGGGTTAAAAAGAGCGGCAATGAAAGATTCATGGCTAAACTATGGATTAATGATGGGGGCATTTGTTATGAGTGTTCTTCTTCTTTCTCAAGCAATAGAAACGCTTCCTTTAAGCCTCGCTTATGCCGTATGGGCGGGGATCGGTACACTTGGAGCTGGGATCCTTGGAATTGTATTATACAAAGAGCCTGTCAATTTTATGCGAATTACAGCGATGATTGGTATTGTGTTGACCGTTATAGCTTTGAGACTAACATCATAGAAAACCATCAACTTTTGAAAAAGGCTCACTTGGAATCCTTCTACAATCAAGGCGCTGGATATTTCGAATACTTCCAACGCCTTATGTACAGACCACAATTTTATCAAAGGCTAGACGTGGTTTGTTTCAGTAGCTCAGAGAGCTCGACAGTATCAACTGTTTGTCCTTTTTTAAGCTTCAACGTTTTTCTTTCTGCTGGCCCCTCGAATTTGTCTGCCGGAAGCTCTAGGCCTGTTGTATTGAAAATAGTGAAGCTGACAGCAGCCTTTGATGGGGAAATCACGGCTGCATATTTTCCGTTTTTGAGAAAATGAGGCTTTTTGTACTGAATGCGTTCTTGGATATCCTCTACACTGTTATGAACTACGTCGCGAAGGGCCACGGCTAGTTCTTTCTGCCAATCCTCTGTTAAGGCTTCTATAAATTCTGTTACTTCAGGGTTCATACTTGATCCTCTCCTTTATGTTTAGTTCTTTCATAGCTTCGTAGCATACCAAGTTGATTCTCCAAGTCATTCTCTAGCCACGGGTTCGTCAAACTAGGGGGTGCATCTTTCAGCCTGCGTAACTCAATATTTTTGTGCTCATACCCTTCTGGAATGGGAAATTGATTTGCAATGTCGGCCGCATCTTCCAGCGATTTAGCCTCGATGACCATGTATTCTGCCAATAGACTAGAGTCTAGGGAAAAAGGACCGCATTCCATCTCGGGTGCATCCTCATGTGAGGTATAGGTCATACGAAGACCACTGTTACTCGGTAAAAGCTCCTCTGCAGATATCAGCACACCCTTCTCAGCCATGGAGGCTAAGTACTTTGCTTTAGCAAGACGGAATTCGGGGCTAAGTGGTACACGAGCTTCAGAGTGACCTGTTGCTTTCACAAGCAAAATAAATCTCATCTGCATCCCTCCTTTCTTACTTTACTTAGATAGGACCGCACTCTGAGGCTCGTTTAAGCAACAGCTCCTGTTCACGAACATTACGTGTCAATGATGCTGCTCGTTCAAACTCTTTACGTGCCTCTTCAAGCCTTCCTAGTTTCTTCAATAAATCTCCACGTACACTCGGTAGCAAATGATAGTCCTTCAACGCTGACTGTGTGGCAATCTCTTCAACAATTTGAAGACCATAAGCAGGGCCGAAAGCCATGGCCACCGCTACAGCTCTGTTCAACTCAACGATAGGCGAGGGTGAAACTGTTGCTAGAGCCTCATAAAGGGCTGCAATGCGAATCCAATTAGTATCCTGCACTGTGGGTGCCTCAGCGTGACAGGCGGCAATCGAGGCTTGGATAGCATATGGTCCTAACGGACGACCTAGCTTCCGACAACGCTCTAGTGCCATTTGTCCACGGCGTATGAGTAGCCGATCCCATTGGGCTCTGTCCTGATCCATCAGGAGGATCATTTCACCTGTTGAGCTGACGCGTGTCTTAAGTCGAGAAGCCTGGATTTCCATCAATGCTACCAGTCCGTGCACCTCCGTCTCCTGTGGAGCTAGCTCAGCAAGCATACGTCCCATTCTGAGAGCCTCCTGACAGAGCAGGGGCTTGACCCAATGTTCTCCAGAGGTCGACGCATAGCCTTCATTAAACATGAGGTAGATGACCTCAAGCACGGAGGATAACCGATCTACCAGCTCTGCTCCTATAGGCATGTCAAAGGATGCTTTTTCATCCTTCAGCTTTCTTTTAGCTCGAACGATTCTTTGAGCGATTGTTGGCTCGGCTGCAAGAAAAGAATGGGCTATTTCCTCGGTGGTCAGTCCACAAAGCAGTCGCAGTGTCAGAGCTACCCTAGCTTCCTGGGACAAAACCGGATGACATGTCATGAAGATAAGTCGGAGAAGGTCATCGCGGACCTCTCCAGAAGTTAGCTCATCTGTCAGATCTTGCGTATATCCATCCGTACTATGGGCCATCTCAGCATATTTTTCAGATCTCAGCTTATTTCTGCGTAGGAAATCAATGCCTTTCCTCTTTGCTGCAGTCATCAGCCATGCCCCTGGATTATCTGGTATACCCGCCTCTGGCCATCGCTCTAAAGCGATGACCAGTGCGTCGTGAGCTAGATCCTCAGCAAGCCCCACATCTCTAACCATTCGAGTTAATGCTGCGATAAGCTTGGCAGATTCCATGCGCCAAATTGTATCGATGGTACGATGTGTGGATGTTTGCTTCACAAGGTCTTCCTCTCCTCCAATTGCTTACGTAATAGCGCTTCCTGAGCCAATTCCTCGGGATCACTCGTGATTTCATGGTGCTCAAACACCTGTCTTAGCTCGATTTCTCCTTGTCCCAAGCCATGAGGATCAGGCATACGAAGAGCCCATTCAATCGCCTCTTCCCGTGATTTCACTTCAATGAGCGTATAGCCAGCAATGATTTCTTTCGCCTCTGTAAACGGTCCATCCACAACAGTAGGTTTACCTCCTGCTTCAGGGTAGGAGATGCGAACCCCTGTAGACGTAGGCTGCAGTCCATCTGCGGCAAGAAGGACGCCGGCTTTAACCAATTCCTCATTATATTTTCTCATCGCCTCAACTAGTTCTGGACTAGGGGGTGTCCCCGCCTCTGAGTCTGTTGTACCTTTTACAATCATCATAAAACGCATCGTTTTTTCCTCCTCTAATTTATAAATGTAATTTAATTGTTGTTTTATTAAATGTAAATTTTAGTCTCTTTTGAAATGTAACGCCCTATATATCTTACATCGTCAAATAACGTCCGTTATCTTACAGTAGCTACCCTCTTGCGTAGGCTGGCAGCTAACACAGATAACCAACCAAAGGCAACAAGTCCAGCAGTACCCATGATTACCCCAACCCAAATGCCTAAGGACATACCAACCATGATCAAAAGTGGGGTTACAATACCTGTTAGGATACAATATCGCTTCCATCTGCGTTTGCCTCTACTAGAAAAATGAGAGGCCATAACCCAACAAGCTGCAATTAAACAAATAAAGGCTGTAAAGAACGCGAAAGAATGAATAGCAGCCATAGTGCTCATCGATTCAGGCATCCCTGGAGGAGCACCTACAGGAAAACCAAAGCCGGGATCAGGACGGAACATACCTGCCATCATCATTCCCAGTCCGAAAAGACCGACTAGAAGCGGTGCCCATACACCACCTCTTTGCTTGCGAATCAAGCCCCTTATTCCGAGAGCTGCGAACAGAGAGAGTAGACCGGTCAGGATAAAATTAAGGCTTTGAAGCCATCCCAGATCTCCTAATGTCAATGTACTTAAGGCGTGCTGCCGGATATCAAAGCCTTCACGCGGAAATTGAGCTATAGAGACAGCGAAAAACAAAGGAGCAACGGCAACACCACAGCTTAAAAGGAATTTAACCCCTTTGCTTGTGTTAGACTTAACGACTGCTGTGTTCAATGTACTCATTAACGTCTCTCCTTCCCTACTCCAGCAAGATTATCGGGGGAGACCTTTGATCTATCTAGAGAGACAGATCCATCGGACTTTGAGGTCGTAGACGTAAGACTAGTCTGTGTAAAGAAAGCCTTCAATTCTTCTGCAATCCTTACCGCATCAAGCTTTTTCGTGTGCCCCAGGCCTTTTTTACTCTGCAGTTTCGCGTTCGGAAGGATGTTAGCTAAAGCTTGAGCTCCATGACGTAAGGAGGCCGGACTTTCCGTTCCCTCCACCACAAGTGTTGGGCAATCAACGCCACTCCATAGCTTAGTGTCTAATGGCTTACCATCTGAATATCCATCCAGTAAAGCTGCATCGTAGGGTAAAGTGTGAGCAATAGACATCATACTTTTCCACGTTCCGGGCATTAACCGAAGCATAAAAGGTACAAAAGAAGGAGCCCCCATCCCTTTAACCATAAAATAACGTATCGCTTCTTTTCTCTGATCCCCTTCGATCATTCCCTTCAATTGCGGGAGGAAATCATTTGGTGGTCTAGGATCTGTAGGCTTCACCACAAAAGGAGGCTCGTGTAGCACTAGCTTTTCAATTGAAGCTCCGTTTGCTGCTGCCTGAAGGGCTAGAACCGCACCTGAAGATAAGCCATATACATAGGCCTGTCCTCCAGCTACCTCAATTAACGCTTTCAAATCTTCAACCTCACGATTTATAGCGTAAGTCTTACTATCTTCGCTATCCCCCCGACCACGACGGTCGTAATTGTACACCGTGAATGATTCTGCTAAACGCTCAGCCAACTCCATTTGTCCTGGAAACTTGCGGTAGCTAAACGCACCGCCTACTAATATGACAGCCGGACCCTGACCTTGCTTGTCGTAAGCAATCTTGGTACCATCATGTGATTTTACCGTATACATAAGCATTCTCCTCTGTTAAATTTTCTTTTCTACATATACGACGATTGGTTTTTGACTAGATCGACACCGCCTCTCAATTTTTTTATAAAAAATTTCTTTGATCTTTCACGATCCTCCCTAAAAGCGTAGTTCTTGCCTTAATCAGTTATTTGTTTGGTTCATGATAACGGACACTATAGAAAAAAGAATAAATGGGGTGAGGAAGATAATGAGAGCAATCATTTCATCGAATAGTAGCCATCCGATAAATACAACAAGGACTCCTAAAGCATTAAACAGAATTAGGCGTTTCCCTAACTTCTTTAGCTTGCGACCAATGACGTAGTTAATGAAACTAATAAGTAGATAAGAAGGATACGACACGAGAAACGAAATAATAAAAGGAAGAAACCAGTCACCTGTATTTAAAAGCTCTGAATGGCTGACACTTATTCTAGCAGCGAAATAGCCGCAGATGAGTACGGCAATAGGGGAGATAACAAATGCATTGAGAAAGAATTCCCTTTTGATTTTACTCATCATGTCCTCCTAGATATAGTTGTCGTTTGTTTGTCCCAATTTTACCATAAATTAATGTGCGGTCCTCGATTTGATATAATACAGACATGAGAGTAGAAGGTGAGGAAGACCAGATGAATGGTATCGCTTTGGCAATAGGGGCATTTTTCGGAACGATTACTCGTTATGGGATAGGCGTGTGGATGGAGCCAGTATCAAGCGGGTTTCCATATGCGACATTGCTTGTTAATTTGAGTGGTTGTTTATTTCTTGGGTGGTTTTTTACCTTAGCATTAGCAGGGTCAAAAATTTCAGTAGCCGTCCAAACCGGTATTGGAGTTGGGTTCACTGGATCATTTACCACTTTCTCTACGTTCTCCCTAGAAACGATTTCCTTAATTGAACAAAATCAATTAGGTTTAGCTGTGGTCTATGTTCTGTTAAGTACTGGAGGAGGGGTGTTGCTTGCAGCGGTGGGATATGGCATAGCAAAGCTTCAGGTGAAAAATAGGAAGAGAAAGAGAGAAGCTATATGATTGCATGGATAGGAATAGCAGGGGTAGTAGGTGCCTGTGCTCGATTTTATTTAGGGAAATGGATATCCTCAAAAGTAAAAGCTTCGTTCCCAATCGCAACCCTGATGATCAACGTCTCAGGATCACTTGTACTTGGGATGCTCTATGCCCTTCATACTCAAGGCAACATACCAAACGAGGTATGGTTTATGCTTGGTGCTGGTTTTTGCGGAGCATACACCACTTTTTCTACCTTTGGCTATGAAACACTTCAACTAGTAAAAAAGAAAAAGTTTCTATTAGCCGTGGCCTACATATTTCTGTCTGTGTTGCTTAGTGTAGCGTGTTGCTGGATTGGCATTCGCTTTATTATCTAATACCTATAGATCATGTTTGGTACATTTCCACTAGAGGGAAATAATTATTGTTCACCGGGTTAGAGAATGAGTTGAGTAACCTTTTCCAAGAACAGTTCTTTTATCTAAGGCCATATACACAATAATATCTCCATTAGCATCTGTTGCCGTTTGATTAAATGTCACCGAGTATACGTCTTCCCCCACATATTGTTCTCCAATAATAGAGGTCAATTCCTCAGTTACGATAATCTTTGCCACAATGGAATCACCTGGACTCACCGGGATCAATGCTCTTTCTGCATCTGTCAGACCAATATAAGCCTGCATTTCAATTTGAACTTCTGCTTTTTCAAAACAACCACTGACGAAGATTACTAGAGTTATAATAAGTAGAATGCCAGATATCTTTCTCACTTTATCCCCTCCATTACTTTATAGTGACATAGGACGGGAGGTGAAACAATAGGCTTACTCTTAGATAAGTGTGTTTATGTTAGCTATAGAAAAAATGTATTGCCTAAGGTATCACTTCTATCTTATATGTATATCATATGTATATCATATGTATATACATTAAAATAAGGGTGTGGTATACTTGGATCGAACTAATGATCAAACCAAAGGAAAGGGCATGGTCCTAATGACAACTTCAACACTTAGTAAATGGGGCAATAGTAGCGCTATTCGGATTCCTAATCAAATACTAAAACGTTTGGAGCTTGAAGCTGGTGCGGAAGTCGAAATTCACGTAACGTCAGACAATGATATTTTAATTCGACCCAAAAAGAAGCCAGATGCTTCAAATGAAGATTTACGTGCTCATTTGAGTTCCTTGCTCTCACGTATAAAGCCTGCCTCAAGGCATGAAGAAATTGACCTCGGCATTGAAGGAGATGAGAAGATTTGATCATCCCTAAACGAGGGGATTTGGTATGGCTCGATTTTGATCCGCAGGCTGGTCATGAACAAGCTGGTCGTCGTCCTGCCGTCATCCTCAGTGAAGTAGAGTTTAACGAACTAACCGGTTTTGCATTCGTGTGCCCTATTACTAGTCAAGCTAAGGACTACCCTTTTGAAGTGCCACTACCAGACGGTCTTGTTTTTACGGGAGTTATCCTAACAGATCAGCTGAAAAGTCTAGATGTTAGGAAGCGCAGAATAAAGATTATGGGTAACCTCGATAGAAACTCAGATACTATGAAAACAGCTCTTCTTAACAACCGTTCAATTTTAGCGTAGTAGCCGTAGATAGCTATATTCTACGTCGTACTTGTGTTAGTTGAGCTTTTTTTATGCCCTTTCAAATGCTTGAGCAATTAATTAACGAGAAGTAGGTACACATGAAATTTTGGAGGAATTTCAAAAAAGATAACAACTTTTAGGGGAGTCCTAGCGTCTGAAGAGTTCTGGGAGTTAAGAGTAATACATGGACCTGGCGGAGGCTTAGGTAATACGACGTATCTAGTGGATTCCTTTGAAAAGGTCGAAAGAAATGTTGTGAAGGAGCATCTGATGTTTCCAGGGTATACGTTTACTTTAGATTGATGGTATTAAAGGACACTTTTCAATGCAACTGAAAATAATGTTTGGATTAAAGGCGCGGCTGTGATAAAGTCGAGCCTTATTTTTAAAAAATTATATCGTAGTGCCTGATTGCTGGGTGCTAAGAAGATAGTGTTTTTCTTAACAAAAAAGCTACCATTGCATACATATATCGCACTCCAAAGTAAGGGATGGAGAAAATCGCTGTGGCTTTAAGTGGATAGCCATACATGAACTAAAGGGAAAAAAGAAATGTTCCTATAGAAAGTATAGCTATAAGGATTACTTTGGACACTTCTCCTACATATAAAAAATAGTCCTTGCTATTGACGTAACGTCAAGTGCTAAAGTTTAAAGTGAAGGGGAGTGAGGACAAATGACAATGGAGAAAAATTACTCTATTGGAGAATTCGCAAAACTGACAGGAATCACTGAAAGAACACTTCGTCACTATGATCAGTTGGGGCTACTGACACCTTCTGAATACACAGAACATGGACATCGAATCTATAACAACAAATCCATTGCTCAGCTTCAAAAAATATTAGTACTAAAGTTTTTGGATTTGTCACTCGGGGAAGTTGCAGAATATCTAAATCAACCTGAGCAAGACTTAGCAATGACACTGGCCAATCAGGCTAATATGCTGGAAGAAAAGCAGAAACAGATTGAGACGGTTTTACAAGTTATTACCCGCATTCAAAGAACGGTTTCAGGATCACAACTCGTAGATCATGAGTCGCTGCTGGTACTCATTCATGCCTTGAAAAATAAAGAGGCACGAAACCGCTGGATAAGTGAACATGCATCCGATTCGGTTCTTAATAAATTACACTCGCATACGGTGCGACTTGAATCGGATAAGGAAATAATCACGTGGACTAGCAAAATGAAGCGATTCATTCAAGAAGGAAAAGCACCTAATGATCCTGAAGTTCTTGCACATACCAAAGCAATGGTATCAATAATGAACCCTATAGTTGAACCCCTTTTAGATGGTGTTTCGATGAAACAGCTCGATAGTAATGAAGGTTCCTTTGAAGAGCCTAATCCTTATTTATTTCCTAGTGCTTTTAACAAAGAAGAGGAGAGGTTTATGGAAAAGGTTATTGAGGAGCTGATTGGCAGTAAGGGATCTCTTAATCCGCAGGATAATGAAAAGTAACCATTTAACCAAACGTTCTCCAGAAAGAAGGTGCAAATGTTAATTAAGAAAGACGTAAAACAGCAGAGTATCTCCAGAAAAGTACAACGATAATGGATAACAAAACATTATTTGGAGTTAGTGGACTGTTGCAGAATAGCTTGAAAAATTAAAACCCGGAACTGTATGCTTATGCGAACAGTTTCGGGTTTTCTCATTTGTTATATTGAAGAGCTGGGTTTGCTACCAAATCTAAGAACGATTAATGATGATGATGATTACCCTTTGATGGATTTGTAATGACAAACCCTTCTTCAGGTACATAATAATACTGAATCCAGACCCCATCAAGGAATTCTTCACGTGTATCAAGTAATACATCGATATCTTTGTCCGTTTTGACAACTTCATCATGCTCGGTTGGTGTATCTAAAGCTAAATCATAGTGAGCATGATCCCCATGCATATGTGTAATCACTACACGTAGCGTTTTTCCCTGTGCATCTTCACTACTTAACATCTGATTTAATACTTTTGCTGCATTACGATTAATTTTACATTTCATAGTCTATATCCCCTACTTTTCATTTTGGATAGGATTCGTACTAATAGTATCCCACTTTTGGACATTTAAATAAATTTTCTTGCTTACTCCGTTCTCCAAGTTAAAGGATTATTTTTAACTCATTTCTTGGATAAATAAAAGCTCCTACACGCTTAAAAAGTAATGATAGAACTCCTCATCTTTTTACACTATTGGAACGAACTTAAGCCTCTAATTGCTCAGTAAGAGCATGGCGATCCCGGTACTGCTTAGGTGTCATGGCCGCATATTTTTTAAACTGTGAGGAATAATAGCTCTGATTACAGAACTGAAACAGCTGGGCAATGTTTGATATGGTGAGCTTAGAATGGAGCAAGAAATACTTGGACTCCTCTATACGCTTACTGTTAATAAATTCTGTTAGGCTAACTCCTACAGATTCCTTAAACATTTTCGATAGGTAGTTAGGATGCACGTTGACATGCTCTGCCACTTTTTCTAAAGAGAGGTCTTTTAGAAGCTCCTCATGAATAAAAGTAATGGCACGGTTAATCGTGTAATTATAGGCGGGCTTTTTTTCAGCATGAAGACGGTCTACAAAGCAAACGAGCATTTCATACTCTAGTTCATCGAGCTCTTCTTTGGTATTCACTTTCTCTATCTGTTGAATATATACGTCACTAAGGTTAAAGGCATCCTCGGGTAAAAGACCACCCTTGATAATGGCTCTAGTGAATAAGCTGCATGTGATGATTAAGGAATTCTTCAAGGAACGGATCTGATTATCTGCTAGCCTTGCTCGATCCAACTGATTAATTTGACTTAAAACAAGCTTAGCCTCCTCCAATTCTCCTCTCGCCACACAGTGTAAAAGTCTTTGCTCTAGGGTATAAGAAGGATGGGCGTACATATTCTGCTTATTTTCCATTCTTGTTTTCATGAACTTTTTCACTATGGAGCTGTTCAAGGTTGTACTGTTCATGACAAGCCTCCTCACGCAACTTGGATTAAAATATTAACAAAAAGTTTAAGATATTAATATAAGTTTAAAAAAAATCAGGGTACAATGCAAGCAAATAGAAACAAATAGAATGAAGCACAAGGAGGATCAATACGATGAGAAATAGAAAAAACCTATTCAAATTGATAGCGTTTACAATGATGTTCGCTCTTATTTTGGCAGGCTGTGCCGCTGGAAATGACGGTGGCGACACGTCAAACGGAACAGATAACAATGCTGGTGGAAACGAAGCACCTGGTGGAGATACAAGCACTGGGGATAAGACAGTCATTAAATTTGCTGGACAAAATGATAACACTCCAGCGACACAAGCAGTTATTGACGCTTTTAATGAAAGCAGCGAGGAGTATGCCGTAGAATGGGTAGAAATGACGAATGATTCTGCTCAAATGCATGATCAGCTTTTAAACTCATTATCTAGTGGTTCAAGTGAGTATGATGTTTTATCTCTTGATGTCGTTTGGGCTGGTGAATTTGCTGATGCAGGCTATCTTGAAGCGATTGATGTAAGAATGAGAGAAGATGGATTAAGTAAAGATGATTACAACTCTGGTTCTATGGATTCTGGAAACTATACGGGTAAACAGTTTACACTTCCATTTTTCCCTGACCTAGGTCTATTGTATTTCCGGAGTGATATTGTAAGTGAAGAGGATGCCGCTACACTTGAAAGTGGTGACTATACGTATGATGATCTATATGACATGGCTGAGAGATACACAGGGGAAGCTGATACAAACCTAGGCTTTGTCTATCAATCAAGACAATATGAAGGCTTAACGGTTAACCTAACAGAATTCAGTGATTCTTATCAGGATGTTAGTGGTGGATTAGAAACGATGTACAAATTTACACAAGCAGACTTTTCTCCAAGAGACCTGCTGAACTACTCAGAGGGAGAGGTTCACACAAACTTTGAACAAGGAAACGCCGTGTTTGCTAGAAACTGGCCTTATCAGTTTGGGCGTATCAACTCTCAGGAGGATGGCGTAACAATTAGTGTTGATGATGTTGGAATTGCTCCCCTACCTAATGGAGGATCTGTTGGTGGATGGCTTCTAGGGATTAATAACCATTCTGAAAACAAGGATGGAGCATGGGAGTTTATCAAGTTTGTTTCTGGTGAAGAAGGACAAAAGATTTTCTCTACAACAGGTGGCTACCTTCCGGGGTATAACGCATTGCTAGAGAACGACGAGGTTATTGCTTCTAATGAGCTGCTTTCCTTCCCTGGCTTTAAGGTTGCTCTTGAAGGGACGATTGCACGCCCGGTTTCACCTGACTATTCTCAGGTGTCTGATACGATTCAAATCGAAGCTCACCGTTATTTAAGCTCTGGTGATAACTTAGATCAAATCACTCAGGCGATTGAAGAAGCTATAGCGGAATAGGGATCAAATGGATGGGGCTCTAATTTGATTAGAGCCTCTTTCTATACAGAAAGATGAAAGGGTGAGATCGATGAAGAAGAGATTGAGCTTCAAGGAAAGCCTATTTATTTTACCAGCCATTATTATCATCGCTATTTTTTCCTTGTGGCCAGTTGTACAATCCCTTACCTATACGTTATTTGACTATCAGCTTAACAACCAGCAAAAATCCGGTCTTTACTTAAGTGAGCAGTTTAATGTGAACCTGTTTAAAGAAACGGAATTGTATGTGGCTATGTTTTTAGAGGATGACCTAGAGAACGTAACCGATACAGAGGATCAGGCTAAGGTTCAAGACCTAATCCAGGAGCTGGAGAGCACTGGAGAACAGTATAGAGAAGAAAGTGGTGTCATCCAAATCAGTAGTGAGCAGATGGATGAACTTCAGGAGTTATACACTAAGTCAACGGCAGTGATTCAGGACTTAAATGCTAAATATGAGCTCATCCATGCACAGAACCTCCCTGCTCTGGTGGAGGATATTCAAAACAGCTTAGTTCCCTCGAATTTTATCGGACTCGAGGCATACCAGAAAGCGTTAGCTGATAAAAGGATCTGGGCGGCGTTAGTCAATACGTTAATCTTTACTTTCTCCTCTGTTTCCATAGAGCTTGTACTGGGGCTAGGATTGGCGCTTGTTCTGAATAAAGCTATGAGGGGTCAAGGTCTTATTCGAACAACGTCCTTAATACCGTGGGCCATTCCAACAGCGGTAGCGGCGATGATGTGGGGCTACCTGTATGATGGAACAAGTGGAGTGGTCGCTCATTTCTTTGAAAATATCGGACTTGTTTCACAGTCGCAAAATTTGTTACTAACAGGTGCTGGAGCGATGTTCTCCGCTATTTTAGCGGATGTGTGGAAGACGACTCCATATATGGCTTTACTTCTCTTGGCAGGACTACAGAATATCTCTAACAACCTATATGAGGCTGCCTCCATTGATGGGGCGAATAAGGTACAATCCTTCTTCAGAGTTACCCTGCCGTTATTGAAGCCGGCTATTCTAGTAGCGTTGTTATTCCGTACCTTAGATGCCTTCCGGGTGTTTGACCTCATTTACGTGTTGACTGGTGGAGGTCCAGGTGGAAGTACAGAAACGTTATCCATCTATGCGTATAAAATCATGTTTGGAGCAACAAACTTTGGATACGGTTCAGTGGTCGTTGTGATTATGTTCGTGTGTGTAGCTTTAATCGCTACTTTGTTTGTCAGATTGTTAGGCACAAATCTTATGGATAGAAGCTAATTCAGAGGGAGGTATAATCATGCAACAGTCAAAGAGAAAGTTTTGGGTTATTTTTGGTATTGTCGTTGCCCTGTATTTGTTTGCTATGGTTTTTCCGTTCTTCTGGATTGTGGTCACTTCCTTTAAGACATCAGGAGAAATTTTTGGTGCAGGTGCCTTTAATATCATTCCAGAGAATCCAACGTTAGTGAACTATATAAAAGTAATGTTCGAGAAGAACATTTTGAGTGCTATATTGAACAGCTTCATTGTTTCAACGGTTACCACGCTATATATTGTGGTTGTTGCTACATTAGCTGCGTATGCGATTTCTAGGTTTGATTTCTGGGGGAAAAACGTATTCCTCGGTATTATCCTAGCGGTGTCTATGTTTCCACAAATGGTGGTCATTGGGCCTGTCTATGATATGTTTTTAAGCCTAGGCTGGCTGAACAGCTTTGCTATTGTATTGCCGTATTCAACTATTACGTTACCTATTGCTGTATGGATCTTGGTTACGCATTTTAATCAAATTCCACTGGCTCTGGAGGAATCGGCGAAAATTGACGGGGCTACAGCGTTTCAAACTTTATATAAAATTCTATTTCCTCTTGCTGCGCCGGGTGTATTTACCGTGGCTATCATCACCTTCATTGCAGCTTGGAATGAGTTTCTATTAAGCATTACATTAAATACGAACTCGTCTTATCATACGGTGCCCGTTGCGATTTCATTCCTGCGTACACAGTTTGAGATTCTTTGGGGTGAGGTTGCCGCAGCAACAGCGATTGTGACGATTCCAACCATAATCATTGTGCTTTTCTTCCAAAAGCAAATCGTATCTGGTTTAACGAGTGGTGGCGTCAAAGAATAACACTTAGCCAATAATCAATTTGGCTGACAAGATCAGTGAAGTAGGAAGAATTAAAGCAGAAATAAAGTAGAGAAGAATAGATGAATCAGGATAGAGAGAAGAGAAACTAAACTAGGATTAGGAGTGTTGACGTTGACTTGGAAAATCAGCTCAGAGGCTAGGCAGATGGACCAGCTCCTTAATGAAGAAAGCTTGTACTTTACGGGAAATGGCTATATTGGCGTTCGTGGGAATTTTGAAGAGGGCTATGCAGAAGGAAGCTCAACTATTAGGGGAACATACCTAAATGCGTTTCATGATATAGAGGATATTTCATACGGGGAGAAGCTTTACGCTTTCCCCGAGAAGGTACAAAAGCTCGTGAATATTATTGATGCTCAAACGACCTTGATCTACGTGGGCGAAGGCGCAGAGGAAGAACGCTTCAGCCTATTTGAGGGTGAAGTGCTAGACTATACACGTACCCTGCACTTGGATCAAGGTTTTACAGAAAGATCCGTGCACTGGCGCTCTCCTTTAGGGAAGGAAATCAAGGTCACGTTTAAGCGTCTTGTCTCCTTTACGGAAAAGGAGCTTTTCATTCAACAGGTCACGATTGAACCGATTAGCTTTACCGGTAAGGTGCGAATGACATCCTATGTGGATGGAGATGTAACAAACTATGTGAATCAGAATGATCCAAGGGTGGCTTCGGGTCATGGGAAGCATTTAAGTGTTTCACAGATTGAACAGGATGGAGAGGTAGCGTACGTAGAGTGTAAAACAGAGCGTTCAGAGCTCAGCTGTGGATGTGCTACAGTCTATCATCTTTCTGCGTCAGCTCGAAGAACCGATAAGGCAAGTGATTCAGCGTTTAAAAGTGAATTCCACTTCGTGCTAAATGAAACGGTGAAATTTGAGAAGAAAACGGTTTTCGTAGATACACTGAGACATCAGAAGGAACCCTCCTTACAGCAAGCGGCTCAGGATCTTCACAAGCGTTTTAGTGGAATAGGGTTTAGTGCTTTACTTGAGCAGCAACAAGCCTATTTAAAGGAATACTGGAGAAACACCGATCTGGAGGTAGAGGGAGAAGAATCGATTCAAGAAGGGGTTCGCTTCAATCTTTATCATTTACTTCAATCCACTGGACGTGATCGCTTCTCTAATATTTCGGCCAAGGGCTTGTCTGGAGAAGGCTATGAGGGTCATTATTTTTGGGACACAGAAATCTATATGTTCCCCGTGTTCCTCCTAACTAATCCTGAGCTGGCGAAAAACCTACTTCTATATCGCTATTCGATTTTAGAGCAGGCGAAGGAAAGAGCGAAGGAAATGGGACATCAAAAAGGTGCCCTATTCCCTTGGAGAACCATTTCAGGTACAGAATGCTCCTCCTTCTTTCCAGCGGGTACGGCTCAATATCACATCAGTGCGGATATTGCTTACAGCTACATTCAATATGATGCTGTGACACAGGATCGCGAATTTATGGAGAAGTACGGTGCTGAGGTGCTTTTTGAAACGGCTCGCTTATGGATGGATACCGGTCACTTCTATCAAGGTCAGTTCAGGCTAGACGCTGTAACAGGACCAGATGAATATACCTGTGTGGTGAATAACAATTATTATACAAATGCCATGGCCAAGCATAATCTAAAGGGAGCCGTGCTAGCCTACCAACGTCTACAAGAAGAAACTCCTCATGTACTGGAGGGCTTAAAGAAGCGTCTAGCCATGCAGGAAGATGAGGTAGAAGGCTGGCAGCAGGCATACAAGAATATGTATCTGCCATATGATGCGGAGCTGAACATTAATCCGCAGGACGATTCCTTCCTGCAGAAGGATATATGGGATATAGAAAACACACCTAAAGAGCATTTCCCATTACTTTTACATTACCATCCTTTAACGTTGTATCGTTATCAGGTTTGTAAGCAGGCAGATACCGTGTTAGCTCATTTCTTGTTAGAGGACGAGCAAGAGCTAGATGTGATCAAGAGCTCCTATGAGTATTATGAAAAGGTCACAACACATGATTCCTCTTTGTCCTCCTGTGTGTTTAGCATTATGGCTTCTAAAATAGGGGAGCAGGAAAAAGCGTACCGCTACTTTAACGAAACGGTTCGCTTAGACCTAGATAACACTCATGGGAATACAAAGGATGGCCTGCATATGGCAAACATGGGAGGGACGTGGCTAGCCATTGTGTTTGGCTTTGCTCAGCTACGAATTAAGGAAGCAGGAATATCCCTAGCACCTACTCTTCCAAACTCATGGAAAGGGTATGCCATTCCGTTACAATACCAAGGAAGACGCCTTCGCTTACAGGTTGATGGTAAAGGTGTGGATCTACAGCTTTTGGAGGGTGAAAAGCTAGAGGTTCATCTCTATGGAGAGAAAGTAGAGCTTTCTCCACAAGCTCCAAACAGCACCCGCGCATTAGGAGGTAGACAATGAAAATAGATGCGTTTATCTTCGATTTGGATGGTGTCATTACAGATACGGCAGAATACCATTACTTGGCTTGGAAGGCGTTAGCCGAAGAGCTAGATATTCCGTTTGATCGTGCCTTTAATGAACAGCTTAAAGGGGTTAGTCGCACAGATTCCTTGGAGCTTATCCTAGAGCGTGGTAACAAACAGCAGGATTACTCAGACGTTCAAAAGGAGCAGTTTGCCTCAAAGAAAAATGAGCACTATGTCACCCTTATTGAGCAGATTAGTCCACAGGATATTCTTCCAGGGATTAAAGAGCTTATAGATGATATAAAAAAGGAAGGCATAGCAATTGGACTTGCTTCAGCTAGTAAAAACGCATTAAGTGTACTGGAGTCATTGGGACTAAGGGAAAGCTTTGACACCATTGTAGACGCTGGAAAAGTAGCACAAGGAAAGCCTCATCCTGAGATTTTCCTTACGGCAGCGGAACAATTACATGTTGATCCGGCTCACTGTATCGGTGTAGAGGATGCTGCTAGTGGAGTTACGGCGATTAAAGGAGCAGGCATGTTTGCCGTAGCGGTGGGAGATGGGTCAATCCTTTCCCACGCTGACTATATTGTACATTCTACAGACCAACTAGACTTCCAAACCATAATACGGTTGTATAAAGAATATAAAGCAGCTCAAGCATAGTTTTTACTTGTGTCATAAATGGTTGTTTTCTATGTAGTACTAGAAAGAAGAAGACCCTTGTATGCTGTAAAGTAACAGGATGATAAGCATGTATAAAAGAACTGTCTAAATAGCTAAATCCAGCTTCTGACAGTTCTTTTATCTATATCTTTATCCTTACATTTGAAATTCAGTTTTTCTGAGCAATGATGATATAAATAGCTTGATTGGCTACTTTTGTTTCAGGAAAAATAGTATCAACAATGGAAAAACCAGATTGAAGCAGCGTAGCTTTCATTTCCGCAAAGGGCACTCTAGGTGCATGAATCGTATCATTCTTTTCTAATTCAATACATAAGAATAGGCCTTTGTCCTTCAGTACTCTATTAATTTCCTTTAAAGCGGATTCTAATGGTGAAGCTTCATGTAAAGAAATGGAGGCAATGGCTTTATCAAAGCGCTTATCCTCTAACGGCATATCTCGAAAATCACCTGCGACAGCTTCAATGTTGTTGATGGCTTGTTCCTTGGCTACGGTCCCTAAGTACTCTAGAATATCTTGATCGAAGTCAAAGGCACATACTCGATCCACTTGATTAGCAATAGATAGGGAGGTGTATCCTGCTCCCGCCCCGAGGTCTAGGACTTGATCACGATCATTAAGAGGGAAAAACTCTACTAATTCATCGAAAGGTAGCCTGTCAATATTTTGTAGATTATTTATTTTCCTTTGCAATTTATCATTCATAGAAGCTCCTCCTTTAATTATGGATATTATGAGTCTATAATGTATACTATAGTGCAAAATATGCTATTTGTAAACTGATATGACTCCTATTTAAGTGAAACGAAAAGAGCCTGTCCCAAGTAGAAAATTCTACTTATGAAACAAACTCTTTTTATCTGCTTTTATTCCTATAACGTAAACGAGCTTTTCAGAGAAACAATCTCGTTAAATACGAGCTTGTCGGCCGTTGTGTCCTTGGAGTCTACGTTAAAATAACCGTGTCTAAAAAATTGAAACTTATCCTGCGGCTGTGCACCCTTCATATTAGGCTCTACAAAACCGTTTAAGCGTTGCAGCGAGTTTGGGTTGATAGTGTCTAGGAATGTTTTCTCTGCTCCGTTGTTCGTTTCCACCGTTCCATCTTTTTCTTCAGCTTCCGTCACTTCCACCGTTTCCTCAGTTCCTTTTGCAATCCCATTGTTCTCCTCAGCTAACACAAGTGGCTGATACAAACGGAATTCAGCAGGAACTGCTTGAGAAGCTTCCACCCAGTGAATCGTTCCTTTTACTTTTCTGCCAGTAAAGCCCGTTCCACTTTTCGTTTCTATATCATACGTACAGTGAATCTCAACCACTTGGCCCTGATCATCCTTAACTACATCCTCACATTTAATAAAGTAAGCATGCTTCAGACGTACCTCGTTACCAGGGAATAAGCGGAAGTATTTGTTCGGAGGGTTTTCCATGAAATCCTCCTGCTCAATATAGATTTCTCTAGAGAATGGAATCTGTCTCAATCCCATTTCAGGATTCTCTGGATTAATCTCAGCATCAAGATATTCCACTTGTCCCTCTGGATAATTTGTAATGACCACTTTAAGCGGTCGAACAATCCCCATTGTTCGTGGACAAGTTAGCTTCAAGTCCTCACGTACAAAGTGATCCAGCATTCTAGCATCTACGGCACCGTCTCCCTTAGAAACACCTAACTCACGACAGAATGTACGAATAGCACTTGCTGTGTACCCTTTTCTTCTCAAGCCAGAAATCGTAGGCATACGAGGATCATCCCAGCCATCCACGATACCCTCATCGACAAGAAGCTTAAGCTTCCTTTTACTCATAAAGGAAACACTAGTCAAATTTAAGCGTCCAAATTCGATTTGCTGAGGCTGGCTATCCATCTCACATTCTGCAACAACCCAGTTATATAAGGGGCGTTGATCCTCAAACTCTGTGGTACAAAGAGAGTGTGTTACATCCTCAATCGCATCCTCTAATGGATGAGCATAGGCATAAACAGGGTAAAGACACCATTTGTCACCTGTATTGTGATGAGTAGCATGAGAAATACGATAAAGAACAGGGTCTCTCATATTAATATTAGGAGAGGACATATCAATCTTCGCTCTTAGTACCTTTTCTCCGTTCTTGAACTCACCATCACGCATACGCTTAAATAAATCCAAATTCTCCTCTACAGAACGGTCGCGGTGAGGACTGTCTTTTCCAGGCTCCTTTAACGTACCACGATATTCGCGGATTTCATCAGGAGAAAGATCGTCCACATAGGCCTTCCCTTTTTTTATCAGGAGCAGGGCACGTTCATACATCTCTTCAAAGTAATCCGAGGCAAAAAACAGGTTGTCCCACTCATAACCTAGCCACTCAACATCCTCTTTAATCGCATTGACGTACTCCGTATCCTCCTTAAGCGGGTTCGTATCGTCAAAACGCAGATTGGTTGTGCCCTTAAATTCATCGGCTAAATCAAAGTTGATGATAATCGATTTGGCATGTCCAATATGTAAATACCCGTTCGGCTCCGGAGGGAAGCGAGTGGTGACATGAGTTCGTTTACCTGTTGCCAAGTCCTCTTTAATAATGCTTCTGATAAAATTGTTTGAGTTATTATGCTCCACTGTTTTCAACCTTCCTCATTGTTTAAATTCTTCTGTTATTCATCTCGCTATTCATAGCTAAAAAGGGACTATGAAATCGAATATAAAATAGCAAGAAAAAGCAATCTTCCTTAGTAGTTTATCCTTGTTAGTAGCTATTGTAACACAACAAATAGAGGAATATTAACTAGCCTCAGAGAATTTTTACAATTCCTCATTCACCGGCTCTTCATCCATCTGTTTTTCATATACAGGAAGAAAGAGAACATGTAACGGTAAATTACTGCCAGATGCTAGAACAAACGAAAGCTCTACGGTCTCCTCATAAAAACCCGTACGATACAGGACACCAGCTTCATGTTGATTTCGAAGAATACTTGTGTCAGTAGCATGGACCACCTGTCCATTGACTAGAAACGCACCAGCATAATGTCCCCCTCTAGCATTTAGAGCGACTAGCGTGTGTGGGGCTACTTGAAGCTTCGTGGTATATAAAATACCTTGATTCCCTCTGTTCAATTCTCGTGATCCAGTGATCCGATCGACCCCTTGAACAATCTCATCAAACTCTGTATCCCCAATAACAAGACGTTGAGGAGCATACCCTACACTTTCTACTTCCACTACCTCAAGGGTGCGATTAGCCCCATGAAACGTTCCTCTAATGTGTTTACCGTCTCGCTTCAAAGATTTTAATTCTGAAAGAACTTCAATAGGGTCCGTATCAGCAGCTGTAACTACAATAGAAAACGTCAACTCTTTATTTGTGTAAACATCTGTATAGGTAGTCATCGTTAATCCAGAGCGGAGAAGCGATTCATTTACCTCAGGTACAATTATTTTTGACTGCCCAGCCTGAATACGTATGGTTGAATGCTTACGTGAATTCATCCAAGAAGTGAGATACCTAGAAACGGCAGTCTTTCCACTTGTAGAGACGAAAGTGGTGGGACCTCCCTGACCAAAAGCACGGATATCTACTAGAGCCGATGTACGATGTGGATTTGTAGCGATAAGATGGATTCTCATATTTTGATTGGCTAGGTTCTGATTATGCGTATTAAAGCGAATAAGACCAGAAAGTGTATCCTGATAAGCAATTCCTTCCTCTCCGTTTAAGTGCTCTGGGCTATTACTACGCACAAAGGTTACATTCTCAGGATGAACGGTGTAAGCTATAGGCTCAAACTCTAAAACAGACGGACCAGCAATAGGGAACTTATCACCAACAGGAGTAAAAAGGCGATAGAACTCCTCCTCAGAGTGAAGCTGTACATCCGTTACGGTGATCGTATGCCGAACGGAATTTTTAAGTCCATGCCGATCCTCAACCTCTAAGTGGATCGTATAATCCCCGGGCTTAAAAAAGGCTGGCTCATTTCCCTTCCATGTTCTTCGAACAATCTGATCCTCATCATCATAGCTTTGATCCGTGTATCGGATAGGCTCACCTAAGCGATACTCCTGCTTATCCGTCTTAAAAGCGGCAATCGGCGCGGTGTTAGGTGCTAAATAAGAGTCCTTCCATTTGAACGTGATGGAGTCCTTAGTTACTGCAAAAGTGCTTCTTGTCAGCTCTGCCCAGGTGCGAACAGGTACCATTAAATAGCCCTGCTGTGTAAAAAGCTCCCCACTTGATTGTACCGTGCGTCCATTAACCCTAATGGTTGATGTATTAGCTTTAAAACGTATTTCTAGAGCGTCGTTCTTCACGATAGATTCTTTTGTATTGGGGTCAAAGGAAATGTTAAATTGGTAGACCTTTGCTAAGCTGCTTAAAGGAGCATACGTCACTCCATTTTTTAACGTGACGGGCTGTACGGCCTTTAGAGCTTGTCCGTTATGGGTGAAGGTGGTACTGTTTTGCCTAAGCACAAGCGTATGGATGGAGGAGGATGCTTCGATATCCTCTAGGGATTTGATGGGCAGAACCTGTATAATTAAAATAATGGATAAAACTTTCACTATAAAATTTTTCTTTACCAACCACTTCATTCAGCCTATCTCCCTCTAGTATTTATAATGTTTAGCTTATCTATTTTTTTCCTATATCTAAGAGTTATGTTTAAGGGGCTATTAAATAACTACATATTTCAGTAATCGGTATTTGGCTAGTCTTTTTTAATAGGAGAAATGAACGAACTTACAGGAGGTATAGCATGAAAAAAGTCAACATTTACTTAGCAGGAGATTCAACAGTGTCTTACTATGACACTTCCTATTATCCTAGATCTGGATGGGGGCAACTGTTGGGGAATTTAATGAATGAGCATGTTCACGTTCATAATAAAGCGTCTTCAGGGAGAAGCACAAAAAGCTTTATTGAAGAGGGAAGACTGTTGGAAATAGAAGGGCGGTTGGTTACAGGAGACTACCTGTTCATCCAGTTTGGACATAACGATGCAAAGCCTGACACAGAAAGACGAACAGAGCCTTTTACTACGTATAAGGAATATTTGCTGAAATATATTGAGGTAGCTAAAAGAAAGGGAGCATTTCCTGTGCTGTTCACTCCTGTACAGCGAAGGTCTTTTAATCAAGAAGGAGAGCTTCAAGCTACGCATGGTGAATATCCTAATGCTATGAAACAACTAGCTCAGGAAACTAAAACGCCCCTAATTGACTTAGGAGCTAAAAGTGAGAGGCTGCTTCAAGATTTAGGCACCGAAAAAGCAAAAGAGCTGTATTTATGGCTTAAACCAGACGCCCATGCTAACTACCCTTCTGGTATCCAAGATGATACTCACTTCTCAGAATACGGTGCGCTAGAGATGGCCAAGCTAGTGGTAGAAGGACTATTAGAGCTAGATTTACCTCTGTCTCAATATGTAATTAAATAGAATGATACTGTTTTAAACACTAGGGTACCGTTTGCTTTAGTGTTTATTCATTTTAAGTAGATATTTTTAAATATCCTCTTGACCTTCAAGTAACTTGAAGGTGTACGATTAGACTGGATGAAGAATGAAGAAAGGAGGTAGCAAGCACATCATGATGACCATTGAAGCTTTCTCGAAAAGGTCAGGACTTTCAAAAAGTACGTTAAGATACTATGAGTCTGAAGGGCTGTTGCAGACAACTAGAGGAGAGAATGGATATCGGTTATTTTCGGAAGATCAAATTCATAAGGCACAGCTGATACAAAGTCTGCGTTTAGCAGATGTACCTATTTCTGAAATTAAGAGATATTTACATGCAGCGTTACCGGAGCGGGAACAACTGAAGCAGGGCTGGATAGAAGAGCTGAGAAGGAAGCATCAGCTTTTAGGTATTGGTTTACAATATCTAGAGTCGTCTGGTGAGAAAGAGTCCATTTTTTTAGTTGAACATGAAGCAGAGACGATAATTTGGTTTGCAGAGGAAGCCCCAATGGGTGGTTTCAATGAAACATTCTTTAGAAGAGGAAAAGAGCTTAGACAGGTGAGAATATCTTACCATAACACTTATTTAAAGTACTTGTCTGGCCTTAATTCGGTAAAAGCATTAGTTGGATTTGGCATTTCCAAAAGAGACCTTGCTCATGTAGATCATGTACATGACATTTACTCTATTGAGAATTTGCCTTCAAGCGTATGTCTAACGTTACCATTTACTGAACCCATATTTAAAATAGCAGAGGCCTATAAAGCCCTTGTAAAATATGCCTATACTCACGAATGGATTGCTGCAGGGCCGATTATTGAGAAATATAAAGGGGCAGACTCTAGACGTATGGAGATATTGCTGCCAGTAGCCAAGCTACATAAAATGGAGGGGAAAAGAGGATGAGGGATTTCAAATATGAGGATTTAATCGTTAAAGTCATAGAACTAAAAGGGAATTATAAAGAAATTGGTTTTACGCAAGGAAAAACTATTGACCCAGCTATTCATCGTGCTTGCGAGAATTTAATGATGTTTAGAGAGACTGCTTTCTCAGACACTGAGGCAAGGGAGGTTGTGCAGGCTTTACTTCCACAACTAGGGGAGGAGATAGATGGGCTAGCAGCAGGACTAGGGATCCCCCTTGAGAGGGCACTAGAACTATATAGTGGTTATGATTTTCCCTTTCCAGAAATGGGCTGCACGACAATGATACAAGGCGATTATTATGTGCGAAACTATGATTTTGGGCCAAGCTTTTATGACGCTAGGTTTGTGTTTAATAAGCCTAACAACGGCTATGCAAGTGTTGGGTTTAGTGGCCAAATTATCGGTCGATTAGATGGTATGAATGAGAAAGGCCTCACTGTAGGACTCCACTTTGTGAATAATAAGAAAGGCGAAAAAGGCTTCGTAGCCACTACAATTGGGCGTTCGATTTTGGATCATTGCTCCAATACGGATGAAGCCATTAACCTAATAGAGAAACTCCCACATGGATATGCTTTCAATTATTCCATAACGGATAAGTACGGGAACAGTGCCTTAGTAGAAGCTTCTCCACACAAACAACATATTGAAAAAGTAAATCCTGTTATGTGTACCAATCATTTTTTGCATCAAGATATGAGGAGCGAAAACAGAGAGTATATTCAAAGCTCTCTAGAGCGTAGAAGCTTCCTTCAGGAATTAAGTACATGGAGGGAAGAATTATCGCCACTTCAGTTGTTTCGTCAGTTCAATGATGAAAAATCTCCGCTATTTTATAAGCAATATCAGCAATTCTTTGGTACGCTGCATACCGTTGTATACTCTCCAAAAACGTTAGACGTTATGGTTGGGGTGGGGGGGAACAGTGAACCGATAGCTCTATCATTAAAAGATTGGTTAGATAGCTCTGCTCAACTTCCTGATATAATAAAAGGAAGGATTCAGCTTGGCGTATAGAGCACAGAGCACATCGTTTAATTTCAAACAGTTTTTGAATATCCAGAGGTATAATACTCTCCGTTACCCAAAGGTTAAAAGACATTACAAAAGGGGCTGTTTAGAAAGTTATCCCTCGATTTTTGGTCACCCACCATAAAAAAAGACACTTCTTCCCCACTTTTATGTGGATTAGAGGTGTCCTTCTGTGTTTATTGGGACTGTCTCACTCAGTTCTACCTTTTTAGGGCAGTCCCTTAAGTTTAGGGCCATGGATAGGGTACCTGAAGCTATTTTCTTAATAACCGCCCTTTTTACTAGGGCAGTTCAACCTTGCCATAGAAAGAAATTTATTAGTCTGAAACCTTACGGAAAATTATAAAATCAGCTGAGGATAGCTCTTTGTAACGCTGCGGAATGATCTCGACAATTTTAAAATCCGAAAACTGTGACAGGTAGCTCATAATATCTCTATCCTTTATCGTATCAATGACTTGGGGATCAGTTCCATCCGTTATACGAGTATATAGAATAACAAACTGAGTGGACGCTTGAAAAATATCCTGTAATGTCGCTTTGAAATCCTCCTCATCCGTAATATGATAGAGTACATCCAAACAGACTACCAAATCTGCTTGTAAAAACCCCTTGTTCACGAAAGCTCCAGGTACATACTGTAGAAAGCTCTTGCTATCATCCTCTTTAAACTTTTCGGCACAAAGCTTAATCGAACTGGAGGCCACGTCTAATCCAAGATATTCAGGATAGTTCATGAGCTGGAGCTGATTCCCGTCACCACAGCCGAACTCAATTACTTTTTGTACGCCATGCTTTAAGCATAACGTATTGATAACCTCTGCTTTAAAGGCAGCAAGGACACCGTACGAGCCATCTCCTGATGTTCCTCCTGTTTGATACGTATTTTCCCAATATTTAATGTAGTTAAAAGACAAAGCTCTGCCTCCTTAGTGTTATTACACACAGATTTCGACTCTTATATCCTATGCAGGAGGAGAGTTATGTGCTTATCAAATGATTTGCCTTTAAGGGTTATTATTGCCGAAAGATTAACCTCTGCTCGCTTTGAACGGATTAAGCAAGCGATGCGGTAGGTCTGACAACAAGTTCGTTCACGTCTACATCAGTTGGCTGTTCAATAGCGTAAGCGATAGCCCGAGCAATGGAGGAAGCCGGAATGGCTTCACGCCGATATTCTTTCATTAGCTGTCTTGCCTCCTCATCCGATATGCTCTCGGCAAGCTCTGACTCCGTTACACCAGGGGATACTAATGTTACCCGAATATCTCGACCAACCTCTTGTCGCAAGCCTTCAGTGATAGCACGAACAGCGTATTTTGTAGCGCAGTATACGGCTGCAGTAGGAGAGACCGCATAGGCCCCGATGGAAGCCACATTAACGAATTGTCCAAATCCTTGCTCCTTCATAACCGGAATCCCGGCAGCAATGCCATGTAGTACACCACGGATATTGACATCAATCATACGGTTCCATTCATCAACCTTCAAAGCATCAAGTGGTGATAGTGGCATGACACCTGCATTGTTTATGACGACATCAAGGTGTCCAAACTCCTTTTTGGCCAATTGAACAATGGCCTGCACCTGTTCGAGGTCTGTCACGTCTAGCTGCTGATATATCGCCGAGCCTCCTTCAGATTGAATGTCGGCTACTAAAGCCTCCAGTCTATCCAATCTCCGAGCCCCGAGGACAACATGGGCACCTTGCTCTGCAAGCAAGCGTGCCGTACCTTCACCAATCCCACTGCTAGCCCCAGTAATAACAACAACCTTTCCCTTAATTCCAGACATCTTACCAACGCTCCTTTATTAATGGTTTGTTATACGATTTGTTTATAGTATTTGACTTTCTAGATTGTCCAATTTGAAACTTTCCAACTTACTCTTCACGGTAAAGCACCATACCAGCATGGTATAACACTCCATCTCGAAATTCGCCATCTGCTGTGAAGCCAGTGTCATCGAGATATTCGATGTAATCTCCTGTGATAGTATAGCTTCCTTGATAGGCGCTTTCGCGATCTCCACGTGCTTCATCATATCTTCCATTTGGTAGCAATTCATGACGGATATATCCGTCCTCAGTCACCCACATGCCAACATAAGGATGCGGATGTGTGCTGTTGTTTTTCATCTCACCATCGCCTTTCTCGCCGGAATCATTGTTTTCCTCAATCTGATTTGTATGACCACTCTGCATGTCTGCAATTGCTTCAGGTCCTTCACTGCTACAAGCGGAAGGGATTAGTATCAAACCAATGGCTATGAACAGCTGTAACCAAAATCTTCTTCCTGATAACAAGTCTCCATCCTCCTTATCGTTTCTAAAGTGACGTTTTGTTGAATGGGATAAAAAGAGGTGCCGATATGGTAAATGCATTCAAGTGGTTACTAATCCCAATTATGACGTCTTGCTGAAGCAAGGTGGTAGTCGGATCGTGTGCTATTATTGCCTAATCCTCCAATGTTGTATAAAATCAAGTACAACAACAATTAGGAATCTGGAGGGGCTCGAAATGGGAGAACAGTTTTTTAGAGAAAGGGAAGAATTGGGTCAATTAATTGAGCGGTTCTCGAAGCAAGATGGTACGCATGAGACGGCTATACCTTCCTTACGTTTCATTCGTGCTTCTCAGATATCTGAGCCGGTTCATGCGGTATATGAGCCATCTCTGTGCGTCGTTGCTAAGGGGTCAAAGATAGTTATGTTGGGACCGGAGAGCTATAGATATGGTCCAGCCAATTACTTAGCCGCTTCTGTTCATTTACCCATTACTGGGCAAGTGGTTGAAGCAACTCCCGTGGCACCGTATTTATCTCTGCAGCTGCAATTCGATATGAATCAGATTCTCGAAGTTATTCAGAACTCTGATCAAAGGGAAGAAGGAAAACGAGACAGGCATAATTCTAAACGCGGCCTGATGATTAGCGGAATGAATGCTTCTCTCCTCGATGCCGTACTACGGCTCGTTAGGCTACTGGATCATCCACATGACATACCTGTACTAGCACCGTATACAATCGGAGAGATTATTTATCGAATTCTCCAGGGAGAACAAGGTGATGCGATTAAACAGTTCGCTTTGATAGGCAGTCATGCTCAAAGAATTGCCAAGGTAATAGAGCGACTAAATCGCGATTTTGCACTACCGTTACGCATTGATGAATTAGCGGAAGAATCCCATATGAGCCCTTCATCCTTTTTTTATTACTTCAAGGAAGTCACGGCGATGAGCCCGATCCAGTATCAGAAGCAGGTTAGATTACAGGAGGCTCGGCGTTTGCTTTTCTCCTCAAAGATAGATGCCGCTGATGCTGCTTTCCTTGTCGGCTACGAAAGTCCTTCACACTTCAGTCGTGAGTACGCGCGCATGTTTGGGCAACCGCCAATTAGGGATATCATGCGTTTCCGTGATTCATTGGATGCTTAACAGAAAATTATCCATTAAAAAGCAAGCTTCAGCCAAGGCTTGGAGCTTGCTTAAAAAAACTATCTTATGATTTCACATACGTTTTCCCTTTAAACCATACAAGAATAGCGACAATCATTCCCAAGATGCCTGATACAAACAAGATAAGTTGAATATTATAGCCAGCTGAAACTAAAGCACTGACAATACCATAGGCGATAGGATCAAAGCCATTCATAGCTAAATAAACAATACTCATCACTCGTCCCATGATTCGATTGTCCGTAAATTCCTGTATCGCTGTAAAAATAGGAACAAACACAAAAGCCATTGAAAATCCTATAAAAAACACTACTCCAGTTAGAAGTGCCAAGTTCGGGGCCAAGCTAAAGATGAGTAAGGATATAAGGGAAGAAAAAAGCCCCATTAAAGAGGTGAATCCTTTACGCTTCAGCTTAACAAAGCTCATAATAAGTGTTCCAGCAACCATTCCAATCCCAAGACTTACTTCCATGTAGCTTAGATGAATCGGTGTCCCGCCGAGCGTATCGACCAGGATGGGAATAGCAATTTGTATACCTCCAAAAATAAAAAAGTTTAATGTAATCAACACTGTAATGCCTGTAAGCAGAAATGTAGATGAGCGAACATAAGTGAAGCCTTCGCGGAAATCTTTTAATGGACTTTGTTTTATGTTGTTCTCTACGGGCTCTTCTTTAATAAATGGAGGAAAGATAATGACAGCTGATAATAGAACCAAAACGGTTGCCACCAAATAACTTGTTGAAACTCCCATTGTCTCCATAATCAGTCCTGCAAGTATGGGGCCTATAATAAATGAGACTTGGTCAGCCCCTTGAAAATAAGCGTTTGCTTGCTGTAATTGAGATTTTTCAACAATTTTAGGAATCATGGATGAACTGGCTGGCCCAAAGAACGCATCAAGCATCCCGAACAATCCTGACAGCATAAATAATAAAAGCATAGTCATTGAATCTGTATCGACAAGCCAATAAATAACGAATAACGAAATAGCTTGAACTAAGTTTGTGCTGAACATGATCGTTGTTTTTTTATATTTATCAGCTAACACTCCACCGAAGGTGATGAGGAGCAAGCGAGGGATAGTCGCTGCCATCAAAACAAAACCTAGCATACCAGGAGAGCCCATTTCGCTTACTACGTACCAGGTTGTTGTTGTCAGAAACAAACTAAAGCCTACAACGGCGAAAATACCAGCGATAAGCAAAAGCATGTAAGTGCGATTACGAAAAATAGATTTTTGTACCATAGTTATTACTCCTTTAATTAATAAAGCTAATAGATTAGGAACCTACCGTTAGGTCGGAAATAGGGACTAAAAAACTGCCTTTACATAGCAGGGTAGCAATGATAACATTAAATCAACATAAACTACCTACCGTTAGGTCGCATAACAGGAAGTATATCTCAAACTAATTTAATTGTAAAGGAGAATGATATGCATACGAAGGAGAAGATCAAGCTAGCTGGAATAGAGCTTTTCTCGATTCTTGGGTACGAAGCAACTTCAATGAGTAAAATAGCAGAAAAGGTGGGGATCAAGAAACCGTCCCTTTATGCTCACTATAAAAATAAAGAAGAGATATTTATGGCTGTAGTGGATCAAATGTGTGTGGACTATGTTGAGTTTACTGAAGCTTCTTTAGCAAAGTCAGCTGACACAGAAGAAGAAAGGCTATTCGTCGCCTTTTTGGATCATGTCCTGCATTTTTATAGTGATGAAACGGAAAATCAATTCTATAATCGTATCCTACTGTATCCTCCTTCAGAGCTAGAGGAACAATTAACGAAGGCAACGAATGAAAGTCAGGAACGAGTTAATGCTGTTATGGAGAATGCTATTAAAAGAGCCAAAATGTCCGGTGAAGTTGATAACGATTTAGACGAACGAGATGTTGTTTTTACTTACTTTTGTTTATTGGAGGGCATAGGAAATACGATTACTCTTTACTCATTGACAGATATAGAACGAAACGCTAAGAAAGTATGGGATATATTTTGGCGTGGTATAAAAAAGAGTGAGTCTCGATAAACGGGCTCATTCTTCTTTTATTTTCTCTCAAATGAATGTTTATTTTGGTTTGCAATATTCACAAAAAAAATAAAATAGAAAATTATTTGTTTATGATTTCAGGGAGAGGTTATAGATTAATATATAGAATCCAAAAATTGGTTGGAGTTATCTAGGAGAGTGGCCTCGTGATGGTACCGCTTCGCTTTAGCTTTATAACCAGTCTAACTGGATCAACCGTGAAATAGGACCCTAGCACTCAAAGCATTCTAATTGAATACTCAGGCTGAAATGGAAGTAGAGGATGCTCGCAAATTTGTCGCAACCAAATTAAGTGCACATGCGTCTTTTATTAATAGATGTTAAAAATTAACTTGGAGGCGACTTCTATGAAAAGGAAGGTAGCGGTTTTTACTCTGGCTATTATGCTTGTAGTATCAGCTTTAGCAGGAAGTATATTTGCAGCCAATACCATTCAACTGGTGGTTAACGGCAAATTCGTTAAAACTGACGTAGCCCCTTTGATAACACAGGGACGGGTTATGGTTCCCATTCGTTTTGTTTCGGAAGCCCTGGGTTACAATATTCAGTGGGACCAAGGAAAAAAGCAGGTGTCCATTGACAGAGAAGTCTGGAAAGAGCCTATTCAGGATGGGGATAAATTGGAATTAAGGGGTGCTGCTAACACAGTTAGCTCGTACCTTGTACTTCTCCAATCTGTGTATGATCCGACATTGAACGATCCGACAGACTACCAAAGGCTAATAACAGGAAATAATGAAATTTTTATGCCAAGCTATGGAGGCTCTAGCCTGAACTACATTCCTTCATATGAGATTTTGGATGGGCGATTAGTACGGTCCAATCAAGAAGTAACAGCTGAAATTGCAGCGAGTTACTGGTTGTTAACGACTACCGAACAGCGTTACACCAAATATACAAAAGTATATACGTTGAAGAAAGAAATCGTTGACGGTACATCGGTTTGGCTAATTGACAGTGAGACAACCATCAACACAGAAACGTATGAAGAAATGCCAGCTAAACTACATGCTCCTTTTGAATAGTATCCTACTATCTGTCCTTTCATACGAAAAAGCAGGTCCTAATGCCGATCGCGTTGGAACTTGCTTTTTTCTTTCATTACTTTAAATCTGAAGATTTTTGATCTAAAGAAGTTTAATCGATTATTTCTGTCAGTGTAATCGTCGATACTTCAAGCTTCTCATCATACTCTACAGTTGCTGTTACAGCGAATAAAGCAGGAGAGACCGCACCAGGCAATTCAGCTCGTAGCTTATTGTCAGTCGCGTCGTAGCGGATGATTTGTCCGAAACTTACGAATTCATTCCAAACGCCAACATCCGACTCGTCAAAGGTCATGGATATTTCTTGATCGTCCCATTTGACATTCACGGTTACTCTGCCATCAACTTCATGGGTGATGCTAGATTCCACATGTTGTTGTAGATAAGCAACGGGATCTTCCACTGGGATTTCCGAAAGATCCTCTTGATGTAATACATGAATCTCTTGGACATGGGCTCCGGTTCCTGTTCCAATGGTTAAAATGACGACGATTTCTTCTGTCCCATCTTCGTTGACATCTGCTTTCTTCACGACAGGGCTATACGTTTCATTGGTTACAGTATACCAAGGAAACGTTTTGCTTGTTGCTTCTGTTTGTACCGTAATTCCTTTATACACATCGTCTGATTTTTCATCAGCAAGTAGCTTGACTCCTTCAATTGAGAAAATGATTTCTTTGCTCTCAATGATCTGTGATTCATCTTGCGCCGGGCTCTGTTCATTCTCATTTTGGATCGTGCCACTGGTATCGATATTTTCATCCTCTTGATTCGTATTTACCACCCCACACCCTGTAAGAAGGAATGCAATAATCATGATACTAATTACTTTTTTCATCCACGTTTACCTCTTTCATCCTATATGTCTTCTCCTAATTATATACAAAAAATAGACCTTAGAGCTAGAAAGGGAGTTTTCCAACCATTAGGATTTGCGGTCACAACGTGATAAAATAGAAAGAATACGTATTAAGTCCGGCCGAATAGGATGGAGGAAAAACATGTTTAAAATCGACCTCGAAGCGATACATCCCATTGAGATTGAAAATATGTGCACGAATGCTCGTACGTATAAAAGAGGAGAGAGCTATTTTTTTAATGAAAATGTAAAGCAAATCAAGTTTCATCAAGCAGAGAGAAAGGCTACTGCGATTGTAGAAGGAGAGGAGAGCTATAGGAGTACGATTCTCTTTAATACTCTTGGTGAGGTGAAAAAATATAGTTGTACGTGTGAAGCGTATGGCACATATCCCGGAGCTTGTAAGCATATAGCCGCCACCATGCTTGAGATTTATGAAAGATATTCACATCAAGCCTTCCAGCAGAAGGGTCAGGAGCCCGCTCATCCGATGATCGAATCCTTTAAGGAATCCTTTCGTGCGCAGCCAAAGGTAATAAAGGAAACCAAGGAACGCTTGCATATTCACTTTGAGCTCAATTTCCAAGAAAGCCCCTATCAGCGGATTGTTGAACAGGTAGAAATCAGAATAAAAGCAGGAATTCACCGTCCTTATTTTGTCAAAAACCTGGATGATTTTTTGTATGCCCTTGATCAGGAGCTTACGTACCCTCTCACTCCTAAATTTGAATTTGACCCCGATGATCATTTTGTAGAGGAACAAGATCTTTATATTCTCCAGCAATTTCTGAAGCTCCAAGGCATTAAAAGAACCTCCTACAATGGGAGGCGAATGTTTTTTGAGGAGGAGCCTAAGGATGATCGTTTTATCGTTCCGGATGTGTTGTTCCCCGAAGTCCTTACTCTATTAGAGTCCGCTTCGCATGTGTCCTATAAAAATAAATTTGATCGAACTCTTCCTCTGCTCATTACTGAGCTGGAGAAGCATGATATTACCTTTGACATTGAACCATCTACCGAGGGGAAGACCGTTTACTTAAAATTAGCGAACATAGCTGAGTATACGTTCTTTTTAAAGGAGCATAGAGTTGTTTTGTATGGCGAGCATTTAATCCGCCTGAATGAGGAGCAAGCTCACATTATGGAGATGCTATTTGCTGAAGCTGAAAGCGAAGAATACATGGCAAAGCTTTCCCACCCTCAGCTTGAGGAGTTTTGCTCCTATGTCCTGCCAAAGCTTGAACAGGTGGGACGCGTCCAAATGAAGGAAGAGGTAACAAGCCTTATTCAGCAGTATCCCTTAAAAGCTCGCTTAGAGCTTGACTTGAACGGGGGACTCCTAACTGGGCAACTCTTCTTTCAATACGGAGAGGAAAGCTGGAATCCATTATCTGTAGTAGCTATGGAGCCAAGAGAAACCGTTCTTAGGCGTGATTTAGAGAAAGAAGAAACACTTCTAGCCCTAATGTCTCAGACAGCCTTCATCGAAGAGGATGACGTGTATGTGGCTGAAGGGGAAGAACAGATGATAGAGGTCTTGTTCGAAGATCTACTTCAGATAGGAAAGTATGCGGATATTTACAGTACTGTAGCTGTGCAGAGAATGATGACGATTATAGAGGTGCCGCCAAGTATTCACTTAAGCACAAATGATCAAATGAACTGGCTAGACTTATCTTTCTCAATAGAAGGAATACCGGAAGAGGATGTAGACTCCGTGCTGAATGCGATTCGCCAGAATAGAAGGGTGTATCGTCTTTCGACAGGTTCGTTTGTTCATCTAGAGAATGATGTTTTCCAGGGAGTAAAAGAAGCTTTAAGACAGCTAGCTCCTGAAAAAGGTAATGTCTCTAGGAGGATGTCCGTCCCTTTGTATAAAGCAGTTGCCTTAGAGGAAGTAGCAGCTCAGAGATTTAAGCTATCAGAATCACTGAAGCAGCTTATTGAACAGCTGCGGCAACCAGAGACTATTGAATACGAAGTGCCAAAGAAGGTACAAGCGGAGCTTAGGCCATACCAGCAAACGGGGTTTAGGTGGCTACGTGCTCTCTCTCAGTTTGGCTTAGGGGGAATTCTTGCTGATGATATGGGTCTAGGAAAGACTCTACAGGCGATTACCTTTTTGCAATCTTTGTATGAGGAGAAGCCTTCACTTCGGGCTTTAGTTCTGGCTCCAGCAAGTCTACTCTATAACTGGAAAAAAGAATTGGAACGCTTCGCTCCAAGCCTGCAGACTTGTGTGATTGCGGGTACGAAAATTGAACGAGAGCAGCTGATGCAAGATCATCAGCGCGCTCAGGTGTGGATTACGTCCTACCCGTTGATTCAGCGAGATGAGGTCATGTTTGAAGGAGAGGTGTTTGATGCCCTCATTTTAGATGAGGCACAGGCTACTAAAAACGAAGCTTCAAAAACGACAAAAGCGGTGCGCAGCCTTCGTGCTTCTTCTATCTTTGCATTGAGCGGAACCCCGGTTGAGAATCGTTTGGAGGAGCTGTATTCTATTTTTCAAACGATCATGCCTGGGCTACTCGGAAGTAAAAAAAGCTTCAGAGGCTTAGAGCGACAAGAGATTGCTAAACGAGTGCGTCCCTTTATCCTACGAAGAATGAAAAAAGAGGTTCTTCAGGAGCTGCCAGACAAGATTGAACAGGTTCAGTACACGGATCTAACGGATGAGCAGAAGATGCTGTATCTAGCTCAGGTGAAGAGTCTAGCGAAAGAGGTAGACCAAGCAGCAGCAGAGAATCGTTTCCAGGAAAGAAGAATGCATATCTTGGCTGGGTTAACTAAGCTGCGCCAAATTTGCTGTCACCCGCAGCTTATCCTGCCTGATGAATCGTATGCTTCTGGAAAGTTTGAAAGGCTGCTGGAGCTTGTGCAGGAAGGGCTTGATGCGGACCATCGGATCGTTATCTTTTCGCAGTTCACTTCCATGCTCTCCCTTATTCGTCGAGAGTTTGATGAGCAGGGCTTACCGTATCATTATTTAGATGGCTCCACCCCTTCAGAGCAAAGAGTGGAGCTTGCAGAGCGTTTCAATAACGGGGAGCACTCTTTGTTTTTGGTCTCCATGAAAGCGGGGGGGACCGGGCTAAATCTTACGGGTGGAGATACGGTCATTCTTTTCGATACGTGGTGGAATCCTGCTGTTGAGCAGCAAGCGGCTGATCGCGTGTATCGCTATGGTCAGAAGAAAACGGTTCAGGTCGTTAAGCTTATTACCACGGGGACGATTGAAGAGAAGATGCTTGCCCTACACGAAAAGAAAAAAGCGTTGGTAGAGGAAATCATTCAGCCTGGAGAGCAATCATTAAGCAGCTTAAAGCTAGAGGATATTAAGGAGCTTCTAAAGGTGTAGACTGTGGAGGCTTCAGTTTGGAAGTGCATATACAATAACATTTCAAACGCTTTGCCAAAGGTGCAAATGAGTAAAAGGGTAGTTCCTTTGCTCTGTTCTGCATCTTTTTTTCGTCAATTAAACTGGGTTACATAGTAAATTAAAAAGCAAGTAAAATACAGTATTTATACGTAATAATTCTTATTTGTATCCCGACCTCATTTTTAATTTGGAATGAATAAACTTCCTGTAGGGATTGAAAACAACTAATAATAAGGAGTATAATTCATTATTGCGGAGTAAAAATATTATATTTAAATCGTAATAATTACTATTAAAAGAAAGGCGGTGAGGGTTACACTTGTCAAAGCGTAGCAACAAACAAACAGATAACTTAGAACAAAATAATATTCGCTCAAAACCGAGCTTGGCTATCTTTATTCTGTTTGTGGGCCTGCTTGCTCTTAGTGTATCCATTGCCGCCTCTGTATCTATGGGTGTTTCAGACATTAGCTTAAAGACGGTTTGGAAAGCTGTCTTTGAATTTAATGATGAACTGTTGGAGCACAGAGTGATTCATGAACTGCGACTTCCTAGGGCTCTAATAGGAGCATTGGTAGGAGCTGCTCTTGCTGTATCGGGTGCGCTTATGCAGGGTATGACGAGGAACCCTATAGCAAGTCCTGGGATCATGGGATTAAATGCAGGCTCTGCCTTTGTGCTAGCCGTTGCATTCGCTTTTTTTCCTGGCCTGCCTTATTCCTCGTTAATTATGTGGTCTTTTTTCGGAGCAGCGCTCGGAGCTGGGATTACCTATGGTGTTAGCTCTTTTTCAAAAGCAGGCTTAACCCCCATCAGGCTTGCTCTTGCAGGTACAGTTGTAGGAGCCCTTCTCAGCTCAGCTTCTACAGGGATCGCAATCTATTTTAATGTTGCTCAAGACCTAACCTTCTGGTATGCGGGAGGAATTGTTGGGTCTACTTGGATCAATGTGCTAGTACTAGTACCGTGGATAGCAATAGGTTTGGTAGCCGCATTGCTGCTAGCTAAATCCATTACTGTTCTTGGACTAGGGGAAGATACAGCGATTGCTCTTGGACAACGAATTAAGCTTGTTAAAATAGGAGGCATTCTTATTGTGATTCTTCTAGCAGGTGCGGCCGTATCTGCTGCAGGACCAGTTGGTTTTGTGGGGTTAATTATTCCTCACATTACACGTTTTTTGGTTGGTGTGGATTATCGCTGGATCATTCCTTGTTCAGCTATAATTGGGGCTTTGTTCCTTGTATTAGCCGATATCGGCTCAAGGCTTGTAAATGCTCCATATGAAACACCTATTGGTGTAATTACAGCTATTGTGGGTGTCCCCTTCTTTTTCTATTTGGTTCGTCGTGATCGGAGGGGAATGTAATGGGTGCATTAGAGGATAGCAAACTAAGTAGTAGGAGAAAAGTAGTTAAAACTTTAATTCTTTTAGTATTGCTGATTATAGTAGTTTTTTTAATTAGCTTATCGGTAGGAAGCATTGAACTAGGAGAGGTGATACAGGCTCTGATCGGTTTAGGAAGCGATAGTCAGATGTTGATTATCTATCAATTTAGACTTCCCCGAATCGTTTTAGCTGGTTTGATAGGAGCAGGTTTAGCTGTGGCAGGGGCCATCCTACAAGGAATATCACGAAACGTTCTAGCTGATCCAGGTGTTTTAGGTATAAATGCAGGGGCAGGGCTTGCTGTAGCAGCATTTTCCTTAGCTTTTTCTAATGGTATTGCGTACTCCCCTTTTTTAATGCCTTTTTTCGCTCTGATAGGAGGGCTGAGCGCTGGGAGCATGATCTACATGTTAGCGATAAAAAAAGGAAAAGTTGCTCCTGTTCGGCTTATCCTCGTTGGCGTAGGGATGAGCTTAATATGCAGTGCATTATTAATTTTGTTACAAATTCGTATGGATCCTTTTGTCTTTATGTCCACAACCGTATGGCTAGCGGGGAGCCTTGCAGGAACGACCTGGCTTACTGTGGGTGTATTACTTCCCTGGATTCTATTCTTGCTCCCGATGGCTATGTATAAAGCTAGAACACTCAATATCTTAAATATGGGGGATGAAGTAGCTAAAGGCCTTGGAGTTCATGTAGAACGTCAAAGATTAGGGCTATTAGCTATAGCTATTATGCTTGCATCTGCCTGTGTAGCTGTTGGGGGTGGTATTTCTTTTGTTGGACTCGTAGCCCCGCACATCACACGTCGTTTGATTGGGCCCAAGCATGAGCATCTATTACCCGTCTCTGCTTTAATTGGTGCCTTGTTATTAATGATAGCCGATATACTGGCACGTCAGCTATTAACAACAAATGAAATGCCTACGGGAATCATCGTTTCTTTGGTTGGAGCCCCTTATTTCCTCTATCTTCTAGCTACTTCAAAAAGGTGAGGCTAGAGCTTTATTTTGTAATGACACAAAGACAAGCTAGTTATTTTAAAACCATTGTAAAGATGAAAGGAAGAGTGAAAGATGATAAAAAAATATTGGTTAGTAGGAACCATCCTATTATTAAGTGTTGTACTTGTTGCTTGTAACGGTGGCGAAGCAACGGATGTAGGGAACAGTGGAGAGATGACGAATAGCGAATTAGAAGCAGGCATAGAAAATGAAAACGAGGGAGATCAATTAGAATCAGAAGTGTATCCATTGACTATTCAACACGCTAAAGGAGAAGAGGTTATTCATGAAAAACCAGAACGCGTTGCTATTATTTTTGAATGGTTTAACACGGATAATTTATTATCACTTGACATTGAGCCTATTGCTATGACGAATGATCCAGCATGGTACGGAAACGATTTAGGCATTGCCTCCTATTTAGTAGATGAGCTAGAAGGTATTGAACTATTAGGTAGTAGAGAGAGTGCTGATGTTGAGAAGTTAACTCTAGCTAATCCAGACTTAATCCTTAGTGTGAATGTACCTTTTTTGGACAAACAGTACGATCAATTTAAACAAATTGCACCAACTTTAATGCTTGATAATTATAGAGGGGATTGGAAGGACTATCATCGTCAAATAGCCGCTATTTTTGGCAAAGAGAAGGAGGCAGAGGAGACCATTCAAAGGCTTGAAGAAAAAGCGCAACATGCAAGGCAGGAGCTTGAAGGGAGTATAGGCGAAGACAGTCTGGCTGTTGTCCAGCTCTTGCCCAAAACAATACGTTTATATGCTCAGGATGGCATAAATGAGTTATTGTATGACGATCTAGGTATCACACCTGTCCCAGAAGCAGTGCAAGCACAAGGAGTGGAGGAGATTTCCCTTGAAAGTCTTGCCGATATTAACCCCGATCGAATTCTATTATATTGGACTCAGGCTGAGGAATTAGCTGAAATTGAAAAATCAGGTGTTTGGCAGGGACTGAAAGCGGTACAGAACGGCAATGTTTATTTTCCTGAACGAACAGTGGAATGGAATCCTCACGCACCAATTGGAAGGGATGTCTTGCTTGATCAAATCGTGGAGACATTTCGTGCAAACTAAAGGTTACTTACATGGAGAAGCTGCTGCTCTAAAGCAGCAGCTTCTTTAAAAAGGAGGTTTATGTTTATGAAGGGAGGACAACACACTTTTCAGTTGATGAGAGTATCTGGATCAAAAAAGCGGTATCTTGTCTTTTCCATCTTTTTTAGCATGCTATCAGCTTTGTCGCAAATGGTTCCATATGCTACGACCTATCTCCTCCTTGCTGAGTTAATGAATACGATGACTGGAAGCGTCACTCTTGAATATAGTTATATTTGGAGCTTAGTATGGATCTCTTTAGGCGCACTAGTTTTATCGGGAATTAGCTTATTTGTTGGTTCAATGTTTGCTCATGTAGCCGCCTATGATATCATCTACCATTTACGCTTAAAGCTAACTCAGAAGCTGAGCGAGCTACCATTAGGCTATCATCAGGTCCATTCAAAAGGAACATTAAAGGGAACTGTGATGACCGATACAGAGCGATTAGAAGGCTTTATAGCACACTATTTACCAGATACAGTGACCGCTATTCTTTTTTCAACAGGGGTGCTGACTTATTTATTTATCTTGGATTGGCGTCTAGCATTATTTCTTCTAATCCCTATTGGAGTCGCTATGTTTTTTCAGTGGTTTGCTTTTCGGAATGAAAAAGGGAAGGAAATTATTGATCAATTCTTTAATAGTATAGCTCAAATGAACGGCACGATTGTGGAATATGTTCAAGGTCTTCCTGTACTGAAGGTATTTAATCAAACGGTGTATTCCTTTCAACGGTTTTCGCGAGATGTACAAGCTTTTCATGACTATGGAAAGGCGTATAGTATCTATTCCATACCATCCTTTGCGTTACTTCTGGTGGCTCTTCCGTCTGCTTTTGTGTTTATTATTCCCGTGGGTGCGATTCTATTAGCAAATACAGATGACTATAGCTACTATGTCACGATTGTATTCTTGTTTTTGCTGCTAAGTAATGGATTATTTCTCCCTATTTATAAGCTGATGTATGTAGGTTCTAGATCAAGACAGATTCATAAAGCACTAGCTGGTATTACAAAAATTTTGAATGAAGAAGTACTACCGGAGGGGTCCCATACAAAGAAGCCAAATTCCTTTGACATTCAGTTTGATACGGTAGGATTTAGCTATGAAAACAAGGTAGCTTTAAAGGATGTTTCTTTCTATGCTAAGCAGGGGACGGTTACGGCATTAGTCGGTCCTTCTGGAGCAGGAAAAAGCACAGTTGCCCATTTAATTGCTCGCTTTTGGGATGTGTCCAGTGGGTCTATAAAGATAGGTGGAATGGACGTTAGGGATCTAAAGACAGAAGCTTTATATGAGTGCTTATCCATCGTGTTTCAAGACAATTACATGTATTCGGATACGATAAGAAATAACATTCGTCTTGGGAATGCACAGGCCAGTGATCAGGATATTGAAAGGGCGGCAGAGGCTGCTCAGTGCCATACATTTATTCAAAAGCTTTCAGATGGGTATGATACGAAAGTGGGAAGTGATGGCGTCCATCTTTCAGGTGGGGAGTGTCAGCGAATAGCTATAGCTAGACTTTTACTAAAGGATAGTCCCATCGTCATTCTGGATGAAGCGACGGCTTATGCTGACGCAGAAAATGAGCTTTACATCCAGCAGGCACTAAACATTTTATTGCAGCATAAAACGGTATTGATCATTGCCCACCGCCTACCTACCATTCAGCAAGCAGATCAAATCATAGTGTTAGATCAAGGAGAGATTGAGGAAAAAGGAACACATACTCAGTTAATAGCACAAGAAGGTCTCTATGCAACCCTATGGAGGTTAAATGAAGAAGGTCATAAATGGACTCTAAAAACAGGAAAGGGGAAAGCGCTATGAGACGTATATTATCCTCTATTACTGACGGAAATCCGCAGCTATTAAAAAAATCTATTATTTTAAATCTATTAGCAGGAGTATTTCGTGCGCTCCCCTATGGGCTTGTCATTTTAGCTATTTATGAATTTATATCCCCTCTGCAAGATGGGGGTTCAGAGTTAAATGGTAGAAATATCATGTGGATTGTGATCGGTATTATTCTCTCATTAATTCTGCAATATATGTTTACGTATAAGGGGAATGTGGCTGCTTCTATAGCGTCCTTTGAAATAGGTAAGCAGGGGAGGCTAGCGTTTGGGGAACATTTGCGCAGGTTATCACTGGGCTTTTTCAAAAGCTATAATCGTGGAGATGTTGCGAATTTATTGCTTCAGGATTTTTCTCGCAAAGAACAGATTATTTATAATCTTGTTCCAAACGTATCAGGTGCTCTAGCCCTTCCGGTTCTTACAGCTATCTTTCTAGTTTTTTACGATTGGAGGCTAACACTAGCTTTAATATCAGTGTTGCCTATAGCCGCAGGTGTTATTGCTTTTGCTCTTTATTTATTGGGTGGGATAGGAAGGAAAATTAATAGTCACGTTAATCGTTCTGCTCATTTATTACTAGATTATCTTGATGGTATGAAGGCCATTAAGCTGCATGGCCGAACAGGCCCACAGTTTCAAGCATTACAAGAGGCCTTTCAAGAAACAAAGCTACAGCAGATCAAGTCTGAGGTATTTACAGTACCACTAATCCTTTTAGCCAATAGTGTAATCCAAGCTGGTTTTGTGCTGGTGCTATTGCTTGGTAGCTATTATTTTATAGGTGGGACACTAACACTTCCCATATTTATTTTGTTTCTTATTGTATCAACCCGCTTTTATGAGCCCTTCTTTCAGCTATTAATGGATGTTACACTCATTCGTTTTTTTCAGCTATCTGTTAAACGTATAGATGAAGTGAAATCGGAGAGGCTACTACCTGGAAATCAGCCATTCCCTGCGGGAGCACCATCGATCAAGTTTGATAAGGTTACCTTTTCGTATGGGGGTAGGAATGTATTAAGAGACGTTACCTTTTCCATTTCTGCTCATCATTTAGTAGCATTGGTGGGGACATCAGGATCAGGAAAAACGACAATTACGCGTCTGCTCGCCCGATTTTGGGATGTTCAAGAAGGTAGGATTACGATTCAGGGGGAAGATATTAAAACACTTGATCAGGAGCAGCTACTATTGAATATGAGTATGGTGTTTCAGGATGTATACTTGTTTAAAGACACAATATATAACAATATTAAAATTGGTCATCCAGAAGCTACCTACGAGCAAGTGGTTGAAGCGGCTAAGAAAGCGCACTGTCATGACTTTATCTCGAATTTGCCAGACGGTTATGAAACCCAGGTAGGAGAAGGTGGGTCTACCTTATCGGGTGGGGAGAAACAAAGGATATCTATCGCTAGGGCGCTACTCAAGGATGCCCCCATTCTTCTCTTGGATGAGGCCACTGCCTCTTTAGATCCTGAGAACGAATGGTTTATTCAACAGGGTCTGCAAGCGTTAATCCAAAATAAAACCGTTATAGTCATTGCCCATCGTTTGCATACGATTGTACACGCTGATCAAATTATTGTGCTGGACGAGGGAGAGGTTACTGCTACAGGGACGCATGAAGAGCTTCTAGCACAAGATGGCATCTATTCGAGGCTTTGGAGCATTCAGCAATCAGCTAGAGGCTGGAAGATTAGTAATACCTAATAGATGTTCGCTTTCGTCAACCAAAGAACGAAATGCTATGATGGCGCTACTCCAGCTGTAGCGCCATCTCATAGTGATCTATCAATTGGTATTTTTCAAGGCTAGAGACTGCAGGCGATAATCTCGTGGAGTGGTTCCGAGCTTCTCGCGAAATGCTTTGGCAAAATGACCTGTGCTAGAGTAGCCCACTTCAATGACTATATCGTAAATGCTCAAGTCCTCGCGTTCTAGTAATAACTCCCTCGCCTTTTCAATCCTGGCCTCTTTGATGTAGGAAAAAACGGTTTGACCATACATGCTTTTAAAGCCTTCTTTTAGCTTATGAGTGTTCAGGTTAACTGCTTTTGCTAACTGAGGGATAGATAAAGGGTCAGCCAAGCGGTTGATGATGATTTCCTCTGCTAGCGCTAGCTGTTGTTTGTCATGTTGACTTAGGAATACTTTTGTGTGCGATTCATTTTTTTCCTGAATGACTTTTTCTAGTGACGTTGATATGATTTCACTCGCTTTACTTTCTAAGTAGATTAACTTCGGAATACTACTTAAGCGGCAGCGATCGATTTCCATGAAAGGAATTTTTAAGCTGGGATGAATCACTCTAGGCTGCATGAAATGAACATGTTTTTGCCTATTACCAGCTAATCTATCTTGGATGAACGAAGAGTTGCTATCATCTTGGTAAGAGAATAGTTGTGAAAGAGGATTAAAAGCTACTACGGAGATACATTTTATCGTTTGATTAGGAAGACACTCTAACCGGCCTTTAAAATGATTTTTGATATAAATCCCATATTGTCCTTCCTTCAGCTCAAATATTCCATCCTCTTCTTCTATGTGCCTCATGCTCCCGCTTAAGCAGTACACAACCTCAAATGCAGGTATAGCTACATCATAAGAAGTAACAAGTGTCTCCTTTAAGTGGATATTCAGCATCGTTACTTGTATACCATTATGCAACGTATATCGATCTAAGTATCCTGTACCGTATTCTTCTGCTACTTGATAGTGGCAGATTCTCCCTCTTTTTTCTTCCACACGATCAAATCGATCTACAAAAACCTGCCTAAATGCAACGGGAGTATCTATGTTGACTTTTTCATTCATTTTAGAACCTCCAGCTCTTAATAACAATCAGACTCTAATTGAAGCAATAGCAAATGGAACGACATCTTTAATTTTGTACTCATTTGCACTCATTCTTATTATAACAGTTGTAGCAAGGTCTTTATCTAATCGTGCTCAGGCCCATCTTTTGCTATGCGATTGAAATATTCAAAAAATACTGTTGACGAAAATCCCGTATTCGACATATAATATCTACAAATGATATCTGATATATCAAATATCATATTGAGTGTGAATGAGGAGATTATGCGTATGGATGTAGTCACATTCGGAGAAACGATGGTGGTTTTATCCCCACTTACTACTGGCCCACTGCGATATGTTCAGCATTTTGAAAAGACGATCGGTGGAGCAGAATCTAATGTAGCCATTGGACTGGTGAGGTTAGGTCATCAGGTAAGCTGGATTAGTCGTTTAGGTGAGGATGAATTTGGTATATATACGAGGAACTTCATTCGAGGAGAAGGGGTAGACACGTCTGCTGTTATGTTCGATAAAAGATATCCGACAGGTGTGTTTTTCAAGGAAAGACAGGCTGCTCAGGACCCCAAGGTCTATTACTACCGGGCAGGCTCTGCAGCCAGTCAAATGACTCCCGAGGATATACAGGATCATCATCTTAAGGATGCTAAGATTCTTCACCTTACAGGAATTACTCCAGCGTTAAGTGAGAGCTGTAGGGAAACTGTATTACATAGCATTGCGTTAGCTCGTAAGCATCAGGTGAAGGTTGTTTTTGACCCTAATATTCGCTTGAAGCTGTGGAGTAAAGCGGAAGCACAGAAGACCCTTTTTGAAATGGCCTCGTTATGTGATGTCGTCTTGCCAGGCATTGATGAGGGTGAGCTACTTACTGGAGAAACAGAGCCAGAAGCCATAGCTGAAGCTTTAAGGCAAAACGGAGCTAGTGTAGTGGTTGTTAAGCTTGGTGCAGAGGGAGCTTATTTTCAAAGCATTAAAGAAAGTGGTTACGCTTCTGGAGTTAAAGTAGAGCATATTGTTGACACCATTGGAGCAGGAGATGGCTTTGCTGCAGGCTTGCTATCAGGATTCATTCGTGGATGGAGCCTGTCAGAGGCGGTAGCTTTAGGAAATAGAGTCGGAGCCTTTGCTCTGACGGTTGCAGGAGATGTGGAAGGCTATCCATATTGGTCACAGCTGGAGCAAGGCAAAGAAAACAAGCAGATTCATCGTTAAGCACCAGTGAAAAGTACGACTCAATAGACCATGAGCTGCTTGATAGAGAGTGAGGGAAGACAGATGCACAATAAAGCGAGCGATCTACAGATGTTAACTGAAAGCGGTGTCATTGCGGTCATTCGACGTGTGCCTATCGAAAGTATAGAACGATTAGCAGACAGCTTGGTTCAGGGGGGAGTGACGGGTTTAGAGGTTACAGTGGACACTCCTGGAGCGTTTGAGGCGATCACAAAGCTGAGGCAGAAGCTTGAGGGTAAGGCGATTGTTGGTGCTGGAACGGTGCTAGATAGCGAATCAGCTGTTAGGGCGATTCAAAGTGGAGCTCAGTTTATTTTTAGCCCAAGTGTCCATCAGTCCGTCATTCGTGCCACACTACGTTATGGAAGAATTGCCGTACCTGGTGTATTTACCCCTACGGAGCTGGTGCAGGCATTAGAATGGGGAGCGGATATGGTCAAGCTTTTTCCCGCTTCAAATCTAGGGCCAGGCTTTGTGAAGGATTTAAAAGCACCTTTCCCTCATGTTGGCATTGTTCCAACTGGTGGTGTCAATTTAGAAAATGTATCTGCGTACTTCGAGGCCGGAGCATCAGCCGTAGGAGTGGGCAGTAACCTAGTGCATGCTAAAGCGAAAACAGATGAGGATTTCAATAAGGTTCAAGAGATAGCCGTACAATATGTAGCGAAAATTAAACAAGCTAGAGAGCAACGCGTAAAGAGTAGGTTATAACGAGGGGTTGAAGGAAGAAGGAGGGGTAAGACGTGAGTACACAAACAGCAACAGCTCAAACGTTTTTAAATTATGTGAATGGACAATGGACAGCGTCCTTAACAGGTGTGGTTGAGGCTAGTATTAACCCCGCAGATAAACACAATCCTGTAGGGTATGTACAAAAGTCGAGCGTAGAGGACTTAGATCAAGCTGTTCAAGCGGCAAAGAATGCTTCAAAGCCGTGGCGCAAGCTTTCAGGTGCTGCTAGAGGAGATTACTTATTTAAAGTCGCGAACCTGATAGAAGAGCGTCTTGAAGAAATCGCGGAAACGATGACAAAGGAAATGGGGAAAACCCTACCTGAAGCCAAAGGAGAAACGGCAAGAGGGGTAGCAATTCTACGTTACTATGCTGGGGAGGGCATGCGAAAGGTTGGGGATGTCATTCCCTCAACCGATAGCTCAGCCATGATGCTGACAACGCGTGTACCGCTTGGTGTCGTAGGCGTTATAGCACCGTGGAACTTCCCGGTTGCCATACCTATTTGGAAGATGGCTCCAGCTTTAATTTATGGGAACACAGTGGTGTTTAAGCCTGCACAGGAAGCAGCCGTAACAGCGGCTAAGGTCATTGAATGCTTCGAGCAAGCTGGAATCCCGGCAGGTGTAGTGAATATGGTAACAGGTCAAGGAGCTGTGATTGGTCAAGCAATCGCTGAGCATCCAGATATTCAAGGAATTACGTTTACTGGATCTAATGCCGTAGGGAAGCAAGTAGGTCAGACAGCTCTAGCACGTGGGGCAAAGTATCAGTTAGAAATGGGCGGTAAAAATCCAGTCATTATTGCTGCTGATGCCGACTTAGATCTAGCTGTTGAAGGAACGATTAGTGGAGGACTACGCTCAACAGGACAAAAATGCACAGCAACAAGCCGAGTTATTGTACATGCGGATGTGTATGACGAGTTTAAAGAAAAACTACTGACTAAGGTACGTGAAATTAAGGTCGGAGACGGCTTAGAAGCGGATACTTGGATGGGGCCATGTGCGAGCGAAAAGCAGTATCAAACAGTGCTATCCTATATTGAACAAGGAAAAGCAGAAGGAGCTACACTGCTTTGGGGCGGTCTGGGCCCATCTGATCAGGAGGCGAACGGCTTCTACGTTCAGCCAACCATTTTTGATGATGTGAAAAACGAAATGGTTATTGCTCAGGAAGAGATCTTTGGACCAGTGCTAGCGCTCATTAAGGTTCATTCCTTAGAGGAAGCCCTTGAGCTAGCGAACGATGTTGCCTTTGGACTTAGTGCCTCGATTTATACAAGTCAAATCTCTAGCATGCTTTCTTTCATAGAGGATATGGAGGCGGGACTGGTTCGAATTAATGCTGAGACAGCAGGTGTTGAGCTTCAAGCTCCATTTGGAGGGATGAAGCAGTCTAGCTCTCATTCCAGAGAGCAGGGTCAGGCAGCGATCGAATTTTTCACCTCTATTAAAACGGTATTTATTAAAGGCTAGTTCTACTCTATTACTCTTTCTGAAGGACAGAAAAGTAACGTAAGAAAAAGTAGAAACTATTTTTTGAAGCTATAAAAATATAGATTATGGAGGGGTACACATGTATTCTTTTGAAAACCAAGTAGCCTTTGTTACAGGAAGTAGTACAGGTATTGGTCGCGCTGCAGCTCTAGCGTTTGCTGAACATGGTGCTGATGTAGTGGTCCATTATAACACTAGTGAAAAGGAAGCGAAGGAGGTCTATCAGGAAATCATTAATAAGGGGCGTAAGTCTTTGCTTGTTCAGGGAGATGTGACGAAACAGGAAGACATAGAAAGAATAGCAAAAGAGATTGAAGATTTCTTTGGTCATGTAGATATCCTAATGAATAACGCTGGCTCTATGGTGAAGCGTGCTCGTTTAGAGGAAATGGAAGAGGATGTTTGGGACCAAGTTATGGCTGTCAACCTTAAGTCCGTTGTGTTTGTGACTCAAGCCATCCTACCTTTAATGAAAAAGAAGGGCAAGGGACGAGTTATCAATTTAGCTTCTATTGCTGGACATAATGGTGGGGGAAAAGGAGCGCTTGCTTACGCTACATCTAAGGGAGCAGTTGCTACGTTAACGCGTGGGCTGGCTAAGGATTTGTTGGAGTACAATATTCAGGTTAATGCTATATCACCAGGGGTTATTTCTACACCGTTCCATGATCGCTTCTCTACGCCGGAATTCCGTAAGCAGCTTGTGACGCAAATTCCATTTGGTAGAGAAGGAACACCAGAGGAAGCCATAGGACCAGTATTATTCTTAGCGTCATCCTATGCCAACTATATCACCGGTGAAATTGTAGAGGTTAATGGTGGTCAGTTAATGAGATAGATCCACCCCGAAGGTTGACCTTTTGGCGAAACTTGACTACGATAGCTCTATTCATGAGTTACGATAAAATTTCCAAGTGGTGATCATAATGAAAAAGGAAAACGAAGAAACGAAGCTACAATTAACAGGAGCATCCAATGTGTACAAATCCTTACGGGATATTGCGCTAGAGACAATCCGTGAGGCGATTGTTAGTGGTCATTTTAAGCCAGGAGACCATCTTAAGGAAAGAGATTTAGCTAAGGAAATGGGCATTAGTACAACACCAATTAAAGAAGCGTTTCGCCTTCTTTCTCATGAGGGACTAGTGGAAACCTTACCACGTAAAGGAACCTATGTATCAGAGATGGTGAATACGTCTATTGAAGAGACGTTAATGCTCAAATCCTACCTTGAGGGAATGTCTGCTAGATTAGCCGCCACAAAGGTCACAGAGGAAGAGCTAGTGAAACTGGAGGAGCAAATTATCCTGATGGAGCAACTAAAGGATAAGCAGCAGCTAGAGCGATATTCAGAGGAGAATACGAACTTTCACCTGCAAATCAGGAGAATAGCAAGCAATCCGATTCTGTATCAAACCCTGCTGAATGTTGAGAATGTAGACCAGGCTTTCAGAAAGAGAGCTCTTCAGCATCAGACCGAAATTGAACAAGGCTTTATTGAGCATAAACAAATCTTTGAAGCGATAAAAGAACGAAACCCTGAGCAAGCAGAAGAGCGAATGAAAAAGCATATCATGCGTACAGCACAAAGCGTGCTACAAAAAAGCAAAGGGATATGACAGGAGGAGTGAATAGGTGAAGTTTGCTGACATCGCTAAAAGGCTAGAGACCATCTCGGCCATTAACATAACCCCATTTGATCTGGAGACAAAGGAAATCAATTGGGAGAGGCTAGAAGAAAATGTGCAATTTTTACTTAAGCACGGTGTTACATCCATTGTCCCTTGTGGCAATACAGGAGAATTCTACTCCTTATCCTTAGAGGAAGCGAAGGAGGAAATTAGGCGGGTGGTGGACGTTGTTGCGGGAAGAGCTCTCGTTGTAGCTGGAATTGGTTATTCCTTGCCCATCGCTTTAGAGCTAGGGGAATACGCGCAACAGGTAGGTGCTGATGCGGTGATGATTCATCAGCCCATCCATCCTTACGTGACAGAAAGCGGAGCAAGCTCTTATTTCCGTAAAATTATTGAGACGCTAGAGATCCCCTCCGTGATTTACTATAAAGATCCGTATTTAAGTGACAATGTGTTAAAGGAGCTAGCTCCTTTAGATAAACTAGTAGCGGTTAAATATGCGATTAATGATCTGCCGCGTTTCGCTAGAACAGTACGTGACATTCCTAAAGAGCATCATATCACGTGGGTGTGTGGAACGGCAGAAAAGTGGGCTCCATTTTTCTACCACGCAGGGGCCAAGGGCTTTACTTCTGGATTAGTCAATGTGTATCCAGAAAAATCCTTTGCAATGCTTGAAGCGTTACAGAACGGTCAGGAGGAGCAGGTGTGGTCCATCTGGGAAGAGCTTGAAGCGTTTGAGAACCTTCGTGCTAAATATAATAACGGCAACAATGTGGTTGTGATTAAAGAGGCTATGGCTCAGCTTGGGATGAGTGCTGGGATGACAAGAGAGCCGGTAAATCCTTTGAATGAACAGGATTCCAAGGAAGTACAAAGCATCTTAGAGAGCTGGGGTTTGTTAAAGAAGCCAGCAGTGAGCTAGTACAGCAGCTCCTTGTAAAAGAAACATAGCAAAAGAAAGTCTATCAAAATACCAAGGGGATACCCTCCCCAAAATGAATGAAATGAGTAACACACCATGGCTATTGTGAAAGCGCTTCATTCTGGTTTTACTCTAGTAATCTGCAAGGCGTCTAGAAACTTAATCATTGATTGCTAGAATTTTAATATAAAAGAATAAGGTTTATGTAAAACTGAATATTCCGAATTAATGGAAAAAAAGGGAGGTTGATTTTTATGAAAAAAAATAAGAAAATGTTACTTGTCTTGTTAATGGCAGGTGTTCTATTTGCTCTTGCAGCTTGTTCTTCGAGCTCAAGCGGCGCTTCAGACTTTCCGAAGAGAGAGGTTACTTTAGTTGTACCATTCTCTGCAGGAGGAGGTACAGATACAACGGCTAGAGCACTAGCTAACGCAACGGAAAAGCATTTAGGTCAATCTATTGCTGTCGTAAATAAAACAGGCGGAAGTGGAGCTGTAGGTTTTTCAGAAGGAGCTAACGCTAGACCAGATGGTCATACTGTAACGATGGTTACGATGGAGGTTACGACCTTAAAGCATTTAAATCTATCCCAAATCACTCACGAGGAATTTAAACCGATTGCTCAAGTTAACTTTGATCCACCAGCGATTACTGTTAAAGCGGATGCTCCATACGATACCGTACAAGAGTTTTTGGACTATGCCAAAGAAAATCCAGGAGCGATTAAAGTGGGGAACTCTGGTCCGGGTGCGTTGTGGCATATGGCAGCTATTATTTTGGAAAAAAGTGCAGGGGTAGAATTCAATCATATTCCGTATGAAGGAGCGAATCCAGCAGTTACAGCCCTTCTTGGCGGACATATTGATATGGTTCCTGTAAGTCCTGCAGAAGTTAAAGCGTATGTAGAAGCAGGGCAATTAAAGACCTTAGCGATTATTGATGAAAATCCTTCTGATGTCCTTCCTGGAGTTCAAACCCTAGTAGAGCAAACAGGAATTCAAACCCCTCATATTGGTTCTTGGAGAGGGTTAGTTGTACCAAAGGATACACCGGATGAGATCGTAGACATTTTATTAGATGCGTTTCAAAAAGGAACAGAGGAAGAGGAGTTCATTCAGTTCATGGATAATAACGGCTTAGGGTTAAGAGTCCTAGGACCAGAGGAATTCAAAAAAATGCTTGATGAGAGCTATGAGTATTTTGGAGAACTGATTCCAGAGCTTAACATCAATTAATCCATAGCCAAATGGGGTGGAACGTTTGAAAAAAGCCAATGTAGTCATCAGCTTAATCGTAATGATGTTCGCTGTGATCGTGTTCCTTTATGCTGGTAACATACAGGTAACTCGAGTAGCCGATATAGGTCCTGACTTTTTCCCGAAAATATTAAGTGCTCTTCTCTTTTTTCTTGGCTTCCTCTTGTTTCTACAATCGAGGAGAATGGATGACAGCCAGCCAGAGGGTCAGGTTAAAAATGCCTTTATAACAATGGGTCTAATGCTCTTATATTTAATGCTATTTAGCTGGGTGGGATTCTTGCTTTCCACCCCGGCTATGGCCATCGTTTTTCTCTATTACGTAAAAGTAAGGAGATGGCTTCCTCTCCTTTTAACGCCTATTGGTGTAACGGTAGCTATTTATTTAATTTTTGAAGTCATGCTAAATGTTCCCCTGCCAGCAGGAAGACTGTTTAGTTAAGGAAGGTGGCAAACAATGCTAGCAGAAGCATTCAGTAACTTATTTCAAGTTGATGTACTACTCATTTGTGCCTTAGGTGTTATAGGGGGAATTGCTATTGGTGCCCTACCGGGATTGACGGCTACGATGGGTGTAGCGTTGCTCCTCCCCTTAACGTTTGGCATGTCGCATGTATCAGGAATTCTCCTGCTCATTTGTATTTACTTTGGAGCCATATACGGGGGATCCATCAGTGCGATTTTGCTTCGTACACCGGGAACCCCTGCTGCTGCCGTGACAACACTAGATGGCTTTGCTATGGCTAAAGAGGGAAATGCTAAAAAAGCTCTTATGATTTCCACCCTTAGCTCTGGAATAGGGGGGTTCATCAGTGTTATAATTCTTATTTTTTTAGCTCCAGTTATGGCAGGGTGGGCTTTACAGTTTAGTGCTCCTGAATCGTTCGCCTTAGCCTTTTTTGGTCTATCCATTATCACTAGCATTGCTGGGGGTTCTTTAGTTAAAGGACTCATAACAGGAGTAGTAGGATTAATTATTGCTACGGTAGGGATTGATCCGGTAAGTGGAATTACTAGATTTACGTTTGGAAATGTTCAATTACTAGGTGGGTTAAGCTTTATTCCCATTATGATCGGTTTATTTGCTGCCTCTGAAGTGTTTAAGACGATGGAATCTATTCATATGCGTGATGTGATGAAGGTGACCGTTAGTAAAATCGGTTTAAAGTGGCAGGAGTTTAAAATGATTTTGGCTACGATTCTTCGCTCCACTGGGATCGGCACATTCATCGGGATGATTCCAGGTGCGGGTGGAGATGTAGCTGCCTTTGTTTCCTATAATGAGGCCAAACGTTTCTCTAAGCGCAAAGAGGAGTTTGGAAAAGGATCGATGGCAGGAGTTGCCGCTCCTGAATCCAGTAATAGTGCTACAACGGGTGGTGCCATGATTCCTTTACTTACTCTAGGGATTCCAGGGGATGCCGTTACTGCTGTATTACTTGGGGCGTTTATGGTCCAAGGTTTGCAGCCTGGTCCTCTGTTGTTTCAAAATAACGGAGATGTTGTCTACTCCTTATTTTTAGGAATGTTATTGAGTAACATGCTTATTATTGTATTTGGACTAATAGGGATTCGCTATTTCATCAAGATTTTAGCCATTCCTAAAGAGTATCTGACTCTTTCTATTTTAGTGCTTTGTGTCATTGGAGCGTATGCGTTAAATAACAACTTTTTTGACGTATGGGTAATGCTCATTTCTGGGGTCATTGGCTACTTTATGCAGCGGTATGGATATCCCTTATCGCCTGTCATTTTAGCATTAATCCTTGGTCCAATGGCCGAGAGTAATCTTAGAAGGGCTTTAACAATGTCAGATGGTAGCCTTAGTATTTTCTTTACTAGGCCCATTGCGGCTACCCTAATTATTTTAGCTATTCTGACCCTGTTTCTACCTATTGTCCGTTCCATGCTTAAGAATCGAAAAAATAAAAAGGACTCCACTGTATCGACGTGACGATTAATTCACTGTTTATTGGTGTGAAAAATAGTTTTACTTAAGAATTAGAGGCTCCTCAAACCAAAGCGTAACGGTTTGAGAGCTTTTTGTTTTATCAGCTCGTCATCCAATTTTCTATTATTCAGACTACCATACAAGTATACAAGTGTGCTAAAATGAAAGTAAGGGGGAATCAAAATGGAATTGATTTATAAGAATGAACGTACACACTCTGTGCGAGACAATGTGTATCGTACACTTAAGGAAAATATAATGAATTTGAATCTTAAGCCTGGTTTAAGTATATCGGAAAAAGATGTGGCAGATAAGCTTGAGGTTAGTCGTACCCCTGTTAGAGAGGCGTTTGTTCGATTAGGGCAGGAGGGTCTTGTAGACATCTACCCTCAAAGAGGGACGTTTGTGTCACTCATTGATTTAGACCAAGTGGAGGAAGGCCGCTTTATTCGGGAGCACTTGGAAAAAGCTATGATTAAGCTAGCCTGCCAGGTGATGGTAGCCGATTCTATCATCGATTTGGAATCAACGATTGCTCAGCAAAGGCTAAGTGCCGAAGGTAATGACTACGTTAAGCTTTTTGAATTGGATGAGCAGTTCCATTCTTTAATAGCTAAAGGATGTGGCAAACAAAAAACATGGGAGATCATTGAGCGGGTTAATCTGCACTTTAATCGTCTACGTGTTTTAAGATTAGTAGCAAACGATAATTGGGAATCTATTATTGGACAGCATCAGGAGATGGTTCAAGCGATTAAAGAGAATAACTCTGAGCATGCTGAACAGGTTATGCACCAGCATTTGAATTTAGTTCTTTATGATCAAAAAGAGCTGAAGGAATTGTATCCTAATTACTTTGAGAAACAATAGAAAAGAGCTCGGAGGGTGGGAAAGAGATGAGGATGGTTTTTAGATGGTATGGGGAAGGGAATGATACGGTGACTCTAGAGCAAATCAAGCAGATCCCCGGTGTGGAAGGGATTGTCTGGGCTTTGCATGATAAGCCAGCCGGAGAGGTTTGGGCGCTAGAGGAGATTCAGAAGGTGAAGGAGCAAATAGGCAAGCATCAGTTTCATATTGAGGTTGTGGAAAGCGTTAACATCCATGAGTCTATTAAGCTAGGTTCACCTGAAAGGGATACATATATTGAAAATTATAAGAAAACGATCGAAAATTTAGGGGCAGTAGGTGTTAAGGTTATTTGCTATAATTTTATGCCTGTGTTTGATTGGACCCGAACGGATTTGTTTAAGGAATTAGAGGATGGTTCAACAGCTCTCTTTTACGAAAAAGCAAAAGTTGAAGGAATGGACCCAATGGAGCTGGTAGAAAAGATATCACAGCACTCCTCTCTTTCTCTTCCAGGGTGGGAGCCAGAGCGGTTGAAGCATTTAAAAAGCTTGTTTGAAGCGTATCGTGATGTGACAGAGGAGCAGCTATGGCAGAATCTAGGGTATTTTCTACAGGAAGTTGTCCCTGTAGCGGAGAAGAACGGCATTGTTATGGCTATTCATCCTGATGATCCACCATGGTCTATTTTCGGATTGCCAAGGATTATAACAAATAAGGAAAACGTAAAACGAGTGCTGAAGCTTGTTGACAGTCCAAGTAACGGTCTAACCCTGTGCAGTGGCTCCTTGGGAGCTAACCCTGCTAACCACATTCCTGAAATCATTAGAGAGATCAATCGAGAATTTCCGGGCCGAATTCACTTTACCCATATACGTAATGTCCGAATCTACGATAATGGTGATTTTATTGAGACCTCTCATCGTACTCAAGACGGTTCAATCGATATGTGTGACGTGGTTAAAGCGTTACATGAGGACGGGTTCACTGGCTATACTAGACCAGATCATGGACGACATATTTGGAATGAAACTTGTAGGCCGGGCTACGGGCTATATGATCGAGCGTTAGGGATTATGTATCTATGGGGAGTATGGGATTCACTGGAGCGAGAAAGGAGAAAAGCTTAATGCTAGCAAATCATGATAACATTCGGGGAAAGGTTGCTGTCATTACAGGTGGAAGTGGTGTCTTGTGCCGAGCAATGGCTAAGGAGCTAGCTAGACAAGGAGCTAAAGTAGCGATTCTTAATCGGAATCAAGCGAATGGACAGGAGGTGGCTGATGAGATTATAGAGCAGGGAGGAGAAGCACTTGCTCTTTCCTGTGACGTTCTTAATGTGGAAAGTGTTAAGCAAGCTGAAGCAGCTATCATTGAAAAGCTAGGAATCTGTGATATTTTAATCAACGGAGCAGGTGGTAATCATCCTCAGGGAACAACAACTAAGGAAACGTTCCAAGAGGGGGACATAGAATTAGATAATGTCACAAGCTTTTTTGACCTGACGGCAGAAGGCTTTAGTTTTGTATTTGATTTAAACCTACTTGGAACATTGATTCCTACTCAGGTATTTGCCAAGAAGATGGCTCATCGCAAGGGAGCTGTGGTCATTAATATGTCATCTATGAGTGCTCCTTCTCCCATGACAAAGGTTCCTGCCTATAGTGCAGCAAAAGCAGCTATCGACAATTTCACACAATGGTTAGCTGTTCATTTTGCAGAGGTTGGGATTAGGGTTAATGCGATTGCTCCAGGCTTTTTTCTTACGGAACAAAACCGCAAGCTTCTAACTAACGAGGATGGCTCTTTAACGGAGAGGTCGAACAAAATCTTGACCCATACGCCAATGCGCAGATTTGGGCAGCCAGAGGATTTACTAGGAACATTAATTTGGCTAGCTGATGATCAAATGTCAGGCTTTGTGACAGGTATTACCGTTCCAGTCGATGGAGGGTTTATGGCTTATTCGGGCGTGTAGCAGAAGAAGGAAACCCTGTGTTTCAGGAGTAAATCGCAGGGTTTCTAAAAGTGTGACGATCTCAAGAAAGTCGCAAGAAAATAGTATGAATAGATTTTTTCCAAATACTTGATTTTCTAATTCGGGTGTGATATGATGATCTCAAACAATCTCAACATAAATTCAAACCTAAATGAATCATGAATTAACATCATTTTAATTCACATATTGTAAAGGGTTGTTATTTGTGAAATAGAGCCTTTTACAATGTGTGAATTTTATTTTTAAGAGATAAAAGAAACATGTTAATTTAAATTTTTGGAGGTATACCCATGCAAACAGGTACAGTTAAATGGTTCAATGCAGAAAAAGGCTTTGGATTCATCGAGGTAGAAGGTGGAAGTGACGTATTTGCTCACTTTAGCGCAATTACTGGTGATGGTTTCAAAACTTTAGAAGAAGGCCAACGTGTTGAGTTCAACGTAGTTGAAGGCGACCGTGGACCACAAGCGGCTGACATCGTAAAGCTATAATTAGCCCTAAAGACTGCTCTTATCGTAAGATAAGGGCAGTTTTTTTGTATATTTAGGCTGAACCTAATACAATAAAGAATAATAGATCGACGATAAGAAAAAATATAATGTGCAAAAAAAGTGGAGGTGTATTGGACATGAGTCAGACAATCGAAACAAATAAGGCACTTGCCACGTTCGCTGGAGGCTGTTTCTGGTGTATGGTATCCCCTTTTGAAGAAAGAGATGGGATCATTCAAGTGCAATCCGGGTATACAGGGGGGCATACAGAAAACCCAACCTACAAAGAGGTTTGCTCTGAAACAACGGGTCATTATGAAGCGGTACAGATCACCTATGACCCAACTCGCTTTAGCTATGATGAGCTATTAGAGCTTTATTGGCAGCAAATTGATCCGACTGATTCAGGTGGACAATTTCATGATCGAGGTCAATCCTACCAAACGGTTATTTTCTACCATACCGAAGAACAACGCAAGAAAGCTGAGGCATCAAAGCAGGCCCTGGAGCAGAGTGGAAGATTTAAGAAGCCCATTGTGACGGAAATTTTACCTGCTCAAACCTTTTATCCTGCCGAGGAATATCATCAAGATTATCACAGCAAGAATCCTTTTCGCTACGCTTTGTATCGACAGGGTTCTGGAAGGGATGCCTTTATAAAGAAGCATTGGCCCAAGGACACTAGTCATTTAAAGGATAAGCTGACGGACATGCAATATTATGTGACACAGGAAAACGGCACAGAGCCTCCTTTTCAGAATGAGTTTTATGAAAACACAAGGGAAGGTCTCTATGTAGACATTGTTTCTGGTGAGCCTCTCTTCAGCTCAAAGGATCAGTATGATAGTGGCTGTGGCTGGCCAAGCTTTACGAAACCTATCCTTTCAGCAGGCGTAAAAGAAAAGGTAGACTTAAGTCATAATATGACTAGAACAGAAGTGAGAAGTAAGGATGCCGATTCTCATTTAGGTCACGTGTTCAACGATGGTCCAGGCGAAAACGGCTTAAGATACTGTATTAACTCTGCTGCTCTACGATTTATTCCTAAGGAGGAATTGGAGCAAGAGGGGTATGGAGACTTTTTGATTTTGTTTAAATAAATTATTAAATATGGCCTAATTCAAGCACCATAAAACATGGGTACCTTCTATGCTCTTGTCATCATATACTAGTAGCACAACTATGAGATAAGGGTGAAGCTTACGTGATTACAGCTAAAATAGGGAGTAGACATTTTGAGCTTGATAATAAGCTGGAGCGCTATTTTGCACCGTTTCGAGAGCAGACAATAGGTCATAATCAGTATGTACAAACACCCTTTGGACAAAAGAGAATGATTTATGCGGACTGGACAGCTAGTGGTCGATTATATCGACCAATCGAACAGAAGCTTACGGAAGAATTAGGTCCTTTTATAGCAAACACACATACAGAGTCTAATACGGTAAGCGCCATGATAACGGCAGCCTACAGGCATGCTCGTAAAAAAATTAAGGAGCATGTTCATGCTAATGAACAGGATATTTTGATCATGGATGGCTTTGGTATGACCTCTGTGGTGAATAAGCTACAAAGAATCCTCGGGCTACGTCTTCCAGAGAATTGGGCTAAACGATTACAGCTGAAGGAAGAACAGCGCCCGATTATTTTTATTTCTCATATGGAGCATCACTCTAACCATACGTCTTGGCTAGAGACGATTGGAGATGTTCGAGTGGTTCAGCCTAATAAGCATGGGCATGTGGATATTGAGCACTTAGAACGGCTGCTACAAAGGTATGCCTCTAGGAAATTAAAAATAGGCTCCTTCACAGCATGCTCAAATGTAACGGGGATTCAAACTCCTTACCATCAAATAGCTCGAAAAATGCACGAGCATGACGGGTATTGTTTTGTTGATTTTGCTGCGGCTGCACCGTACACAGATATAAATATGCATCCAGCAGACTCTATGGAGGCTCTTGATGCTATTTTTTTCTCTCCACATAAGTTTTTAGGTGGTCCTGGTTCAAGTGGTGTTCTTATCTTCAATTCCAAGCTATATAAGAACATAGTCCCTGATCATTCGGGAGGAGGAACGGTGGCTTGGACAAATCCATGGGGAAAACATAAATATCTTGCTGATATAGAGCTAAGGGAGGATGGAGGGACTCCGGGCATCCTGCAAACGATCAAAGCCGCCTTATGTATCGAATTAAAAGAGCAGATGGGTACAGAACTCATTCATCGAAGAGAACAGGAGATCGTAAGGCTGTTACTTTCTCGTTTAGAGGAAGTTCCTAACATTCGTATTCTTGAGAAGCAAGTAACAAAACGTTTGGGTATAATTTCGTTTACCTTTGAATCACTCCACTATCATTTGGTCGTTAAACTATTAAATGACCACTTTGGTTATCAGGTGCGGGGTGGGTGTTCTTGTGCAGGTACGTATGGGCATTACCTTCTAGATATTGATCCTCTAGAATCCAAGCTTATGACAGATAAAATTGATCAGGGAGACCAGACACTGAGGAGGGGATGGGTCCGCTTTTCTGTTCATCCAACGATGACTAATGCTGAAATTTACGGTTTTGTCGAAGCGCTTAAGCTGATAGCTAAACACGCGGATGAATGGAAGAAGGATTATGTGTATGATCGAATAAGTAATGAGTTTGTTTACGCTAAAGGTGAAGCTAGAAATGTGGATCAGCTTTTTCAAATCTAATTTTTAAAAGTTCGTTAAGATGCTCCCCTTTATACCTGTCTATAGCGTATACTTAAAGTAAGATAAAGAAAAAGATAGAAGGGTTCAAACAGTAATTAGATGATGGAAAATGTTCTTGTTCATTATAACAATTGGGTTGTTTTACTATCCTTTATTATAGCTACCTTAGCTTCTTATTCGGCTCTTAATCTAGCAGGGAAAGTATCTCGAACTACTGGAAATAGTAGAATGGCTTGGATGATAGCGGGATCATGTGTCATGGGTATAGGTATATGGTCTATGCATTTTATTGGTATGCTGGCGATGCATATGAATGTTGCGATGTCCTACGACCCTTTTATTACAGTACTTTCTGGATTTTTCAGTATAGCAGCTGCTTTTATTGCCTTTATGGTGACAAAGGAAAAGGAAGTAAGTCTGCGCCGCTTAGGAGTAGCAGGATTTATTATGGGGATCGGAATTTCTGCCATGCATTATACGGGTATGGAGGCCATGCGCTCCTCTGTTCAGTTTAGTTATAATCTGGCTCTCTGGTTCATTTCTATTCTTGTAGCCTTTATGGCTTCGTATGCTGCTCTATATCTGTTTCGGAAGTTCCGTAGATCTCCAGAGTTTAGCAAATGGAAGCTGTATAGCTCTTTAGTCATGGCTATCGCTATTTGTGGAATGCATTATATTGGAATGGCAGGAACTACATTTCATCATCATCACCACCTTCCAGTTCAAGAGCTTGAAGCTACCCCCCCTTTATTACTAATTAGTGTGACCATTACTACCTTATTTATCGTTATTGTCTCATTGGCTGCCTTATTTGTAGATCGTAGAATTCTTGAGAGAATGGCTTATGAGGATCAATTGACGGGCATCTCTAATCGCCATGATCTACAGCGTTACTTTGGAGAACATTTTAATCATAATAGTACTGGCTCTGTCATGATTATCGATCTGGACCGCTTCAAATCGATTAATGATACGTTAGGGCATGAAATAGGGGATAAGCTCTTACAGCAGTTAGCTCAGAAATTAAACGAAGTCCTAGAGGATAATCAAAAAGCGTTCCGGCTAGGAGGGGATGAATTTCTTATTACTAGTTTGCAGGCTGATGAAGAACAGACAATAATGACAGCCCAAAAGCTAATAAAAACCATCGTCTCCCCATTCTATTTAGAACACCATACTTTATTTGTAACGGCAAGTATTGGAGTTAGTCTTGCTCCTCAGCATGGTACCGATCTTTCTGCTTTAATGCGCTCTGCAGACACGGCCATGTATCAGGCTAAGCGTCAAGGGAAAAACAGGTATTGTCTTTATAATGCTGAAATGGCTCAAAGTCAGCTACGTAAAATGGAGCTTGAAAAAGATCTACGTAAGGCCCTTGTTCAGCAGGAATTTGAGATTTATTATCAACCAAAATGGCATGCAGCATTAAACAAGCTTGTTGGTATGGAAGCATTGCTGCGTTGGAATCATCCAACATTAGGGTTAATTTCACCTACAGAATTTATACCCATTGCAGAGGAAACGGGCTTTATTGTACCCATTACTCACTGGTTGATTAAAGAGGTTTGTGAGCAAAACAAGGAGTGGCAGGAAAAGAAAGTTATGAACATACCTGTATCAATCAACATGTCTGCCCGAGTGTTCGAAAGTCAAACCTTACATGCAAAGCTTGAGGAAGCACTAAAAGAGTCGGGTCTAGAGCCCCGATATTTAGAGCTTGAAATTACAGAATCTATCGCTTTAAACGATAAAGAAAATACCATACAGCAGCTCAAAGAATTACAAGCCCTTGGAGTACGTATTTCCATGGATGATTTTGGCACTGGGTACTCATCCTTAGGATATTTAGATGAAATGCCAATTAATATTTTGAAAATTGATCAGAGCTTTATTCAAAATAGCTCTAAACCAACAAAGCAAGCTATTATAGGTACTATTATTTCAATGGCTAACCATTTAAATATAGATGTTGTTGCTGAGGGTGTAGAAACTAAAGAACAAAACGATTTTTTACAATCAACAGGCTGTCAGATTATGCAAGGCTACTATTATGGTAAACCGATGCCTGTTCACTTAATAGGAGACTGGATGGAGCAAATCTATCAAACTTAGCAAAAGGCGACAGAGCCTATCATTTGTTAGACCTTTAAGGTCTTTTTTTAGTATTTTTAGAAACCGGTTTCTTAAAATGTTCACCAAGACTAGAAAAAATAGGTTGATTTTATTCTACCTTGAGCATATAATTTGATTGAAAGCGTTTCCTAGTTGTTTTTAACTTGTGTAAGCGATTAAATTTGGGTCAAGAACATGTTTTTTATTTCATTTCCCCTAGATTTGTATGTGCATTATAGAAACCGGTTTCCATAAGCGTATACAAATCTAGGTATTCAGTGGCTTGGAATAAAAACGCTTACACACAGCGCTTTTATTCAACCAATAATTTTTCAATTTATTAAGGGGGATTTGTGATGAAAAGAAAGTATTTCTTCACCATCGGGTTGTCTATTTTATTGTTATTTGCTTTAGCAGCATGTTCAAGCTCCGGAACGTCAAGTGAAGAGGGCGATGGTGACAAGATTAGCATGAACTTCTGGATATTCGGGGCAACGGGCTATGAAGAGTTGGTGAAAGAGTATGAAGAGTTAAATGAAAATATTACAATCAATGTTCGTCATGCTGAGACAGCTGATCATCATGATGCTTTATTTAATTCCTTGTCGGCGGGGAGCGGTGCTCCTGATATTGCCATGCTTGAAGTGGATCAGGTGGATCGTTACAGAACGGCGCAGGATCGATTTGTTAATCTATACGATCTTGGGGCGAGAGACATTGAGGGCAACTATTTAGATTGGAAATGGCAATTTGCGGAAAGTACGGATGGTGAATTCCTATTTGGATTACCAACAGATATCGGACCAAAAGCGTTATACTATAGAACAGAAATCTTTGAAGAAGCAGGCTTACCTACTGATCCTGATGAGTTAAGTGCATATATGTCTTCTCCAGAGAAATTTAGAGAAGCAGCGATTCAAATTAAGGATGCTACAGGTAAACCAATGGTAGCTAATATTGAAATGATGTATCGTTCCATTCTAGATACGTTAGAGGAAAGCTATTTTGATCCAGAATCTAACCTGATCATTGAAGAGCCAGGAAATCGTGTTCGAGAAGCGTATGATTATGCGATTGAAATGAATGAACTTGGTGTAGTTGGAAACTTTACAATGTGGTCTGCCGAATGGGGCAATGCGGTGAATAACGGTGGGGTTGCTGTTGAACTTGGAGCAGCTTGGTTCAAAGGATGGATGGAAGGAAATGCGCCTGACGCTGAGGGTGAATTCCAAGTAGCTACACTACCAACAGAGTTTACAGGAAACTGGGGTGGTTCTTATATTACCATTCCTAATCAAACGGATCATGCTGAAGAAGCCTATGCATTCCTTGAGTGGTTATTATCAGCAGAAACTCAACTTAAATCATTTAAATCTAACGGTTTATTCCCTTCTGCTACAGCTGTGTATGAGATGGATGACTTTGTAAATGCAACAGACGATTATTTCTCAGGTCAGCAAACACAGAACGTGTTCGCTGAAGCAGCACAAAATGTTGGATTTGTATTTAAGGGAGAGAATTACGTCACTGTGCATGATGAGATTTTAGCAGCGTTAACAAATGTTCAAGAGGGCGCTGATCCAGATGCTGAATGGGATGCTGCTCTAAGCCGTATTCAAACGAACTTAAGCCGTTAAAGTCATTCAGGGAAAATGACCTCGTTTTAGCGATATGGTGGGCAGAACCTTCTGCCTACCATATCTACATTCGTTTACAGGGGGGAGTTAAACCGTGCTAGAGACAGAGAAAGAAAAGGTAAAGGTAAAGCGAGCTAAAGAATCCTTGTCCGAAAGGAAAAAGGATATGCTCTCAGGCTACCTCTACATATCTCCTTTTTTCATCATATTCGGAATTATAGGTCTATATCCGGCCTTATTCAGTTTGTACTTAGCGTTCCAACGCTGGAACGGACTTGGAGATATGGAGTTTGTAGGTTTAAGAAATTTTAGCATTATCCTTCAGGATCCGTTATTTTGGAAGTCCTTATATAATACGGTCATTATGGGGTTGATGGGAACAGCTCCGCAATTAATTGTAGGACTTATTCTTGCTTATTTGCTGAATCTTACATTTTTACGCTTTAGAAATGTGTTTCGAGTAGCGATTTTTATGCCTTATGTTACGTCTATGGTAGCTGTAGCTTTGGTTTTTGGCGTGTTTTTTAGTAGCAATGAGACAGCATTAGCCAATTATACGCTCGGCTTATTTGGAATGGACCCGGTTAATTGGAGAACCTCTGAATGGGGTGTAAAAATCGCTATTTCGGTCATGGTCTTTTGGAGATGGTTAGGATATAACACCATTATCTATTTGGCCGGTATGCAGAGTGTACCTAAGGATGTATATGAGGCGGCAACAATTGATGGAGCTAATAAAATTCAACAGTTTTTCTATGTCACGATTCCGTTGCTTAAGCCTTTTATTCTACTAACCGTATTCTTCTCTACTGTAGGAGCTATGCAGCTATTCTCTGAGCCAACGGTATTTTTAGGGAATACGGCGTTTACTAGAAGTGAAGGACTAACAGTTGTTATGTATTTATATCGAGATGCCTTTAGGCTTTCTTCGTTCGGTACAGCATCAGCCACCGCTATTATCTTGGTATTAATCATTGTTATAGTGTCGGCTATTAATCTCCTATTGACAAACAGAATGGGAAGAAGCAGGGGGAATAGAGGATGAGCAGAGAAGTAGGAGTAAAAAAATGGTCCATTAGCAGAATGTTCATCTATCTCTTCTTAGCCCTTATATCCTTAGCTTCACTCTTCCCGTTCTATTGGATGTTTGTCATGGCTACAAGTCCGAGCTCAGCGTACAATTCTATTCCGCCAACAATGATACCGGGTAGTCAACTGGTAGAGAATTTTCAAAAAGTGTTGGGGATGATCCCGTTTTTCCAATCCATGCTGAACACGTTGATCGTTTGTTCGGTCGTAACGGTCGTGGTCTTATTCATCAGTTCCTTAGCGGGGTTTGGCTTTGCTAAATTTAGGTTTCCTGGAAAGAACATATTCTTCTTTGCTATTCTATTTACAATGATCATTCCCCCACAGCTGGGATTAATCCCGCAGTACCTTCTAGTAGCTAAAGCGGGATTACTTGATCATTTATTTGCGGCGATGTTTCTGTTCTTCTTAAACCCCTTAGGAATCTTCTTAATGCGTCAGTATATCAACCAAGCTGTTCCTGACGAATTAATTGATGCAGCTAAGCTAGATGGCTGTTCTAATTTCCGGATCTATTGGAGAGTGGTTTTACCTATTATTTTACCTGCTTTTGCTACCTTGGGAATTATTGTCTTTACCTCGGTGTGGGGTGAATTTCTATGGCAATTTACAGTCTTAAGGGATCCGTCCTCCTACACGATTCAGGTCGCTTTGGCCTCCATGAATACAGCGCATCGAGTGGATTTTGGAATGCTGCTTTCAGGTGTATTCTGGGCAACGGTACCTTTAATTGTGGTTTTCCTAATGTTTAATCGATTATTTATTTCTAGTATTGCTGAAGGTTCGGTAAAATAAGGTGTAGAAAAGCCTAGAGCAATTACAGATTTGAGGAGAGAGCTATGAACTTTACAATAAGAGATATTGCTAAAATGGCAGGAGTGTCTCCAGCAACCGTTTCTAAGGTCATGAACCATTACGGAGGGGTTAGTGAGTCTACCAAACATAAGGTGCTTTCCGTAATAGAAGAGACAGGCTATCAGCCTATCTTTTCAGCCAAGTCCTTAGCGACAAAGAAATCAAAGCTCATTGGCTTAGTCTATGCCGGTAAGATCAATGTTGAATTTAATCATCCTTTCTTTAATGAGGTGCTTTCTGCCTTTCAAAAAACGGTGGGCATGCAGGGCTATGATCTCATTGTCTTTTCAAATGAGCAATTTAATAAGGAGCAAGAGAACTACCTAGCCCGCTGCCGCCATTTTCGAGTAGACGGATGTCTAATCATTGCGGGAGAAGAGATTGAAGAGGCCGTTTATGAGCTAGATCAAAGTGAAATCCCATGTCTAGCTGTAGATATGGAACTGACCGGGCCGAAATCGAGCTATGTTATGACAGATAATGAAAAGATTTCTCAGCTGGTGGTGGAGCATTTATATCTGCACTCTATTCGAGATATTGCTTATATTGCAGGAACCAAGCATTCTAATATTTCCAATATACGTCTAGAAGGCTTTAAACAGGCTATGAATAAATTCGGTTTACCTATCAAAGAGGAATGGATTCAATATGGAACCTTCTTTGAAGACAGTGGCTACGAAGCGATGAAGCGCATTCTTCAAGGGGATTCTATGCCCAAGGCAGTTGTTGCCGGAGCGGATATGATGGCTTTGGGTGCGTTGCGTGCCTTAAGAGAAGTGGGTCTTAGAGTTCCAGAGGATGTGAGGCTCATAGGCTGTGATGATATTGAAGCTTGCCGCTATAGTGATCCACAGCTGACGACAGTAAAGCAGGATAAGCAGAAAATTGGAAAGCTAGCTGCCTACATGCTTAATGATTTGATTAATGGAGAGAACGATCTCAGCTCGGTATTCGTTGACCCGGAGCTGGTTATAAGGCAATCATGCGGAACAAAAAATGGATAAGAGATATATATAAAAGGAGGGTGCCATATGGCAATCATACAGTTTCCAAAGCATATAAAATGGGGAACAGCAACCGCTTCTTTTCAGATAGAGGGAGCCGCTGCTGAGGACGGTAGAACCCCTTCAATTTGGGATACATTTGCACGTACCCCTGGTAAAGTTAGGAACGGAGATAACGGAGACGTGGCTTGTGATAGCTACCATCGTTATGAGGAAGATGTGCAGCTAATTAAAGAGCTCGGTTCTGATATCTATCGCTTTTCTGTTTCCTGGTCAAGGGTTTTTCCCGAGGGCAGGGGGAAAGCGAATGAAAAGGGAGTGCAATACTATCATAAGCTGGTAGATGAGCTGCTGAAGCATGGAATTGAACCAATGTGTACCCTTTACCATTGGGACTTACCTCAGGTTCTACAGGATCAAGGTGGATGGGATAATAGAGAAACGATTACAGCTTTTGAGGAATATGCTTCATTCATGTTTAAAGAATTTAATGGGAAAGTCAAGCGATGGTTGACCATTAATGAGCCTTGGTGCGCCTCATTTCTTTCTAACTATATTGGTGAGCATGCGCCGGGGAATCAAAACCTACAGCTAGCTACAGACATTGGGCATCATTTGATGGTCGCACATGGAAGGGCGGTTAAGCTTTTTAGAGAGCTAGGCATTGAAGGTGAGATTGGTTATGCTCCAAACGTGACATGGTATGATCCGTTTAGCACAAAGCAGGAAGACGTTGATGCGGCAAAAAGAGGGAACGGCTGGAATCTAGAGTGGTTCTTTGATCCGGTTTTTAAAGGAAGCTATCCTGAATTTCTACTAGATTGGTTTGCTCAAAAAGGGGCTAAGCCTACCATATTAGAAGGAGACATGGAGGATATTAGCCAGCCTATTGATTTTCTAGGAATCAATTATTACACAGGGAATGTGGTTCGATACAAAAAGGACTCAGGATTACTAGATTTTGAAGAAATCGATTTTAACTATAGAAGAACGGATATTGGTTGGCCGATTTATCCAGAAGGTTTTTATAAAGTGCTTATGGCGATCAGTGAGCAATACGGTCAGACTCCTATTTACATTACGGAGAACGGATCTTGCTACAATGATGAAGTGGAGCATGGTAGAGTGAAGGATGAAGGACGTATTGCTTATTTGAAGCAGCATCTTGCAGCTCTACAACAAAGTATTGATTCAGGAGTAAATATTCAAGGTTATCTCACGTGGTCCTTACTTGATAACTTTGAGTGGGCGTTTGGCTACAGTATGCGCTTTGGTATTGTCCATGTTGATTTTAATACACTAGAGAGAACGAAAAAGGATAGTTATCTTTGGTTAAAGCAAACGATTAGTAACGGTTGGTTTGAGCTGTAAGAGGAATGGAGAAACACCTTCCTAAAAAATAGAGCTGCAAAACAAAAGAGAGTCTAAATGACTTGAAGCACAAGCATTTAGACTCTTTTTTGTGGCAATAGAAACGCTTTGCTACAAAGGTTATAGAATTGGCTACTTTTGTGGGTTAAGCCCTTTATCCAGTATAACAACTCTACCTGTAATCACACCATTTTCATCCCTGTGAAATAGAACGACCTGGTAAATATCGTCAGCGTTCCCACTAATGGAAAGGCCTCTATCCGTAAATCCAATATGCCCTTCTTCAAACAAGTTTTCAAGATTTGCAGTTGTGCTCCAATCATTATAAGTATATGTGATTTCCCCCGAATCGTTATAGCTTACCTCATTTATGGATTCAGCAATGGTCTCACCAATCGTCTCACCCATAAGTATTTTGTCCCTAATATCTTCTATCCAGTTGACCCATTCGCCGCTTTCTATAAAGCTAGAGGAGTGTTCGTCCCTTTCTGATTCCTTTGAAGAAGATGGATTTAACAGTTCTTCCAAATAAGCCTCTGCCTTTTCCGGATCTGCTTTAGATGTATCGAGAGGGAGATCAAACAGCAGCGAAGCACCAGAATAGTCTTCACTAGCCCTAATTTCACCCGTTTCTTCGTCGTACATAAATGCATCATTACTATAAAAAGGAGAACCACTACTTATCGCTAAATACACTCCTCTGTCAGCGAATATTTCTATCTGGTCACTTTCAATCATTCTATACATAACGCCGTCAATCACAATCTCACTGTACGCCCCGTTCATCGTGATGATGTTGACCCGCCAGGGCTCCTGACCCTTGATCAAAGGGGAAACGAAGAACGGATCTTGACCATAATCAAGATCAGAGGTAGCTGGCATGGGCTTGCCATCCTGTCTAGTTATGGATACTACCACATATGATTTATCAGGATATATCCGCTCTGAGGAATGGGGGAACTCACTTAATCCTGCCCCTGAAACAAGACCATGTAGAGTGAAATGGTAGTCTCCAGAAGCCAATGATTGTTCAATCTGAATGGCGTCCTTACTTTCGAATGCACTGGCTAGTAGTTGATCTCCCAAATTCTCAGCAACCTGTTTGGCGCTAAATAGCTGGGTTGCCGCATAGGCTGATACGGATACGATTAGTAGCAAGGCAGCCGCTAGCAGTGCTGATGATAATCTTCTATATTTATTCTTCATTAGACTACGCTCCTTTAATTGTCGGATTAAGCTTTGATTCAACTTTTCTTCTGGCTCTACAGCGGAAGCTAAAGATTGTCTGAGCAACTGCTCCAAATCCTTGTCCTTCATAGGGAATCAGCCTCCAATACTTTTTTCATTATTTGTCTGGCTTTATGCAATCTGCTCTTTACCGTTCCCTTAGGAACTCTAAGAGCAACAGCAATCTCTTCAATAGTCATATCCGCCGTATAATACATGTAAAGAGGAAGCTTTAGCTTATCATTCAACTGGTGAACAGCTCCCTGAATTATGCTGCGAAGCTCAAGAGATAGTACGGCGTCTTCAGGTGATGCTTCGATTCCTAGCGAGCCGAAGCTGTTTGCCACGTCGTTAAAATCAGTTGTGGGGGCAATTCTGTGTCTCCTGACAAACTTACGACGATGATTCTTGTGTAACCTGATGGCAATCGATATGATAAAAGCCTTAGGATTGCGAGACGCGTCCATCTTCTGGCGTAGCTCCATGGCTTTTAGAAATGTTTCCTGATACAAATCATCTGTATCCTCTTTGTTCCCCGTTAGCTTGAAGCAGAACGCGTAAATTGATTTGCCATGAAGCTTCACGAGCTCGATCAACTCATCAATATCCAAAATAACTTCTCCTTCCCGAATGGCCATTCACCTATATATTGTCACAACTGAAGGGTTGGTTCATCTTTTACATACAAACCATGAAAAGCATTGATGCACAACATTAAAACAATAAGATAATGTTTCTTAATTTATAAGGGCATAAAACTTATAAAACATTACCCATTGCATGAATGTTATAAAATAGAGTTTGAGAGTTAAAAAATTAATTATAGACGATCAAGCTTCCTCCTTTTTTCTATTAAAGATATAGAAATACAACAGTTTTTAATTATGACAAACTTAGTGTCATGATTGCTATTGTATAGTAACTCTGAGACCAACATCATAGGCCAATATCACAAGACAGGCTAGTTGGGGGAAACTGATCGAATAATGGAGGAAGAAAGAATGAAAATATTAGTAACAGGTGCTACAGGTACGGTAGGAAGACATGTTGTTGATCAGCTACTGAAAAAAGGGGTAGAAGTAAGAGCTGTTTCACGTAACCCGGAAAAGGCAAGCTTACCCTCAGGAGTGGAAGTTGTAGCTGGAGACCTTGCTGCTCCAGATTCTTTAGAAGAAGCTCTTCAGGATGTGGAAGGATTATATTTAATCCTTTCTAGCGATCAAGCAGGGCCAGTGCTCCAAACGGATACCTCGATCATTAAAATGGCGGCAGACAAGGGAGTCAAAAAAATAGTTGTACTGATGGATTATGATGGTAATCCAGTTGAATATGTCGTTCAGGATAGTGGTATGGAGTGGACGCTCATTAAACCTGTGGAATTTATGGCTAATGTGCTAGATGACTGGCAGGAATCCATTCGCACAGAAGGTGTTGTGCGAGTGCCTTTTGCTGATGCATTGAGTGCCAGAATACATGAAGCAGATATTGCTGCCGTTGCTGTTACCTCATTAACAGAGGAAGGACACAGTGGACAGAGCTACTATGTAACGGGACCAGAGGTCTTTTCTCGCGCAGAAACGGTAAAAAAAATGGCAGAAGCGATTGGAAAAGAGATTTCATTTATAGAATTGTCAGAAGAGGAGGCAAGGCAGGGCTGGAAGGAGCAAGGGTTTCAGGATGAAGATATTGATTTCTTTGTAGAAATGGGGAAAAATCCTCCTGAGGTTGGGTATACTGTGTTGCCAACCGTTGAACAGGTTACAGGACAACCAGCTCGTACATTTGCCCAGTGGTTAAGCGAAAACAAGCATAAATTCCAGTAAGGAGATGAACGAATGTCCTATGCAATAGAAGTAAAGCAATTAAAGAAGTCCTTTCAGGGCACAGAAGTGGTCAAAGGTATTGATTTACGAGTAAAAAAAGGTGAGCTATTTGCTCTATTAGGTCCAAATGGTGCTGGAAAAACAACGACGATCAATATGCTTTCCACTTTACTTAAGCCAGATGGGGGATCTGCTCTTGTAACTGGGTATGATGTGCGGGAGAAAGCAAACGAAGTCCGTAAGCGGATTAGCTTGACTGGACAGTTCGCTGCATTAGATGAAGCGTTAACGGGAATTCAAAATCTGAATATGATTGCTAAGCTTAATGGGTACTCCTCCAAAGAAGCGCAATCTATAGCAGAAGACATTCTTCGCTCGTTTGGACTTTGGGAAGCTAAGAACCGAAACGTAGGCAACTATTCCGGGGGAATGCTTAGGCGTCTTGACATTGCTGCTAGTATTGTGACCCAGCCGGAGCTTATTTTCTTAGATGAGCCAACAACTGGCCTCGACCCTCAAAGTCGTATGCAGGTGTGGGAGGTAGTTAGAACGCTTTTGAGTATGGGTACAACCGTAATGCTTACAACTCAGTATCTTGAAGAAGCTGATCAATTGGCCGATCGCATTGCTGTCATTGATCATGGTCGAATTATTGCAGAAGGATCGCCCAACGAGCTAAAGGCCTCTATTGGTGGAAAAACATTGACCATTCAATTGTCTGAACCTATAGAGGAGGAAAAGATTAAGAGTTTAATAGGACAGTTTCAGCTCCAAGTATATCAGGGACATAATCAACTGAACTATAGAATACCCGTACAGGAAGCTAAACTTGCTGCTGAAGCGATCCAAACCCTTATGGCTCATGATGTTCCAGTAGCCTATTTCACCCTTGGAGAGCCAAGCATGGACGAAGTATTCTTAACATTAACCAAACACAAAACAAAGGAGGTTGTTCAGTGAATAATCCCACGAATCCAACACAGGTAGCTCTTTATTCACCAAGAACGACACCTAAAAATCCGAGTGCTATTCGAACAATCGGCATTTTCATGTGGAGATCGTTTCAGGGTACCAAAAACAATTTTATTGGTTACATGATGGATGCCATGCTTGGACCCGTGATCATGATGCTTATTTTCACCTTTCTATTTGGTGGGGCTATCGCAGGATCGACTACCGAGTACATTCAGTATCTTCTTCCTGGTATTTTTGTCTTAACCGTGGTTCCTATGACAGTCTACAGTGGAACGTCAATCTGTGTAGATATATCAAAGGGAGTTTACAACCGTTTTCGAACGATGCCTTTTTGGCAACCGTCTTCCGTTTTTGGTCCCATTATTACGGACGGTTTGAGGTATGTTACTGCCCTTTTTGTAGCATTTGGAATGGGCATGCTGCTCGGATTTCGTCCAGAAAACGGCGCGATGGGAAGTATTTTAGCCATTCTGTTCACTATCTTGTTTGCCTTTAGTGTCAGCTGGATCTTTGCTTTAATCGGTGTCATAGCCAAGCGACCGGAGACAGTATCCGGATCAAGTATGATCTTTGTTTACCCCTTATTGTTTGGTAGTAGCATATTAGTCGATTCCTCCACTATGCCGAAGTGGATGCAGGTGATTGTGGATCTGAATCCTATCAGTATTGCCGCCACCACAGTAAGAGAGCTCTTTATGGGAAATGCGGATTCAACGGTTGTTCTAAAGGGACTGTGTATATGCTTGCTCATTTTCCTTGTTTTTGCTCCGTTGACACTGTATTTGTATTTAAATAAAAACAATAAATAACAGAAAAAGTGTTCAAGTAGTAAAGGTATGCAAAGTAGTAAAGGTATGCTAATAAACTATTACTTTTTACACGTGAAAATAATTCAAAGCAGCTCCGGGGTTTCCTCGGAGTTATTTTGTTATTACCCTCCTACGTGTGAGGGGAGTTGCTCTCCGTCCTAAATCTTTTTCTATATTGTGATAGACCTATAATCTAACTGTACAAGCTATTATAAAACAGTATAATTGAACCAATAAGACGCAGATACTATATAAGATTAAATGCACAATATAACGATTATGAAGAGGGATGTTTTGGATGACAACTAATAGAATGAATCCTAAAGTAGATGAATACCTAAGCAAAACGAAAAAGTGGAAGGAAGAGTTTGAGAAATTAAGAATGATTATTCTTGACTGTCAGCTAACCGAGGAATTGAAGTGGAAAAATCCTTGCTACACCTATAAGAATAAAAATATCGTTTTAATCCATGGATTTAAAGAATACTGTGCCCTTTTGTTTTTTAAAGGTGTCTTGTTACGTGATACCCATAATATTTTGATCCAGCAAACGGAGAAGGTACAGGCTGGGCGTCAGATTCGGTTTACCAATGTCCAAGAAATCGTTGAAATGGAAAGCTTATTGAAGGATTACATTAAGGAAGCTATTGAGGTTGAAAAATCAGGTAAAGAAGTGGACTACAAAAAGCATACAGAATACATTATTCCAGAGGAACTCCAGCATAAATTTAATGAAATGCCGGCTTTGAAAACGGCTTTTGAAGCGTTGACCCCGGGGCGACAAAGAGCATACATCTATTATTTTTCTGAAGCTAAACAATCCAAAACTCGCCAATCTAGGATTGAAAAATATGTGCCACACATTCTTGATGGATTGGGATTAAATGATTAAAAGTACCATAGAAAATGTTCGCACCTTGCGCAGCTCCCAGCGTAAGGTGTAGCACTGCATGATGGTGATGTTGACCACATGCGGGCCATGGCTTTTGAAGGCTGTCCCACAAGTAGATTATTCTACTTAGGGACAGCTTTCTCTGTTCATTTTCTCCGTTTACTAAGCAGGGATATAGTAAAATTAAGTGCAAAAATACATTTGATTTACTATAAATTCAACAATTTCGATCTGATAAATGCAAAAATACACTTAATTCCTCCAAAAACAGCTCTATTATCTTCTCGAATGAAAAATAAGTGTATTTTCGCACTTGAATGGCTGAGTTTGCTTAATAGAGGCAGAAATAAATGCATTTTCGCAATTATTTTAATAGAAAAAACTCAGCTAAGTTACATATTTCCTTTAGATAAGCAAAAAGGATGAACCTTTTCCAAGCTCCAATTGTTTATAGTGTATAACGTAAAGAAAGGAGTGCCATTGATTGACAGAACGTGAGTTATTCGATTCTTATAACAAGGATGTATACAAGACATGCTTTTATATGCTGCGGAACGCTCAAGATGCAGAAGATCTCTGTCATGACGTATTTGTCACCATTTTTCGACAGGATTGGAGTAGGATTGAGCATATACGCTCATGGATTATGCGCATTACGATGAATCATTGCTTAAACCTTCTTAGGAAGAATCAGACCCAAAGGCAAAAACAGAGCGAAGTCCAAATGTTCCATGAACAGAACACAGCAACTGTTAAACCAGTAGATGCTATTGTTATGGAAAAAGCGGCTGCCAAGGAATGGGAGGAATTGCTGAGTCAGCTTCCAGATAAGCTGATGGCGGTGGTTACTCTCCGCTATATCGGGGAGCTTTCGATGGCAGAGATCGCTGAAACTTTGAAGATTCCTGTGGGCACGGTTAAGTCAAGGCTTCATAAAGCATTGAAAATTATACGCCAAAAGCTTGAACACAATAAAAGGTATTTGGTGAAGGGAGAGAACCAATTTGGAGCGTATTGAAGACAAACTGAAAAACCAACTGAAAACGTCGAAAAATATTGCTTACCCTAACTTTGATAGAATGTGGAGTAGTATTCAGCAGGACGAACTGAAGGCTGTTAAAGGTGAACCAGTTGCATTCGGTCCTCGAAAGAGAAAGCGGTTTGCTATCGTAGCAGCTTTATCTTTAGCTTTAGTGGCTACACAGGTTTATGCAGCTGTGACATTTGATTGGTCTACCCTTCTTTCAGGTAGATCGGGTATCCAGTCAGCGTTAGAACAGGGCATAGGTCAGACGATTGGGCAGTCCGTTACAAAGGATGATATTACGTTAACCGTACACACAGCATTTACAGACGATAATAGAACCTTCCTGCTATATAGTCTTAGACCGGATTCATCTTGGGAAGGGCAACAAGTGCTCTTTGACCTTATAGGACTTAAGGATAATAAGGGAAATTTCATCGAAGGTAACTATACACACCAGTGGGATGAAGAGCGTGGTGAGTATCAGGGGTACTTTGAGACAAACTGGGTCCTAGAAGAGGATACAGAAGATATGGAGTTTACGATGGAGAATATCCGGTTTATCGGGGAAGAGCAACAGCAGATTAACTATGACCCTCGTGATTCGAGTAAACAAGTGTTTCGAATAGAAAAAGATGGGATTGGTCATGTTGCTGTGGATTCATTCGAGCAAGCAGATGATATCATGCTTCAATCTTCCATTACGTTTACTGATCCTGATGTGAAGGAAAGAAGCCTGGCTCGAATTCAAGCCATTGACGGCCAAAATAAGCTTATTAAAGAAGTGAACACCTCTGTTTTTGGGACACCTAGTACTGGGACCTCCAATGAATACGTAAATCAGCAAATATTCAGTTCAGATAGCCTACTTAATCAAGGGACTAAGTTCCAGCTTGTTTACACTCACACACTTGGAACGGCTGAGAATGATTGGAGTATAGATATGGCGTTATCCAAAAAGTATATGGAAAATGCATCTTTTACTAAGCGATTAAATCTCCCTCTGGATCAGCTTCCAGGTGGAACGGAAATCTATGAAATGATCGTTACTCCAACCCAAGCTCGTCTGGTTCTAACTCATGAAGAGGAATATACCCGTGTTCCTTACATGAACCTCAAACTAGATATAGGAGGGACACTGTTAGAGGGAGGCGTTTGGCAAGAACCGGCGATTACAGACAAAACCGAGTTGCGTTTTGAAATGATTGGACTTGACTCTTCGGCTATAGAGAATCAACCAGTGACTCTCATTGCTAGGCATCGTGTTGATTTATTTGATGGAGATGAACATCCGATTCAACTAACAGGTATATCCGAGGAACCGCAAAGCCTAACTACCTACATTGAGGAATATCCGATCACTTGGACTTATTACTTGAAGGACAACAATCTTTATGTTGAATCTATGAGTTCAGATTCAGATTTCGGAGGAATTAATCAAACCTACTATCTAGAAGATCGAGGTAGAAGAAGCTATGGGAAGCCTGCCATAGTTGGTATGTTTGGTAGTGGAAGCAACAGCCGTATGGATGTGTATGAGAATTTTGAAAAGGACGAACTAGAAATCCTGATCTGGAAATATACAGCACATAACCGAGACGATGAGCTCCGAGTTCCACTTAAGTAAGGAAATGAATAAATCTTTTATCTATTGAAATTCCAATAGAATACCGTGAGTGAAGAAAGCTGTAGATAGCTGCAGCTTTCTTTTCTATGTTATTCTCGTATGTTAAAAGCCAAACTTTTGATTATGACAAACATTATGTCATAATCAACGATATACACTATAGGTAGATGTATCACCTGCATCGGCGGAAAGGTTGTGCCATCATGAAGCTAAATCGTATGTTAGGCATTACAATGGAGATTTTGTCCAAACGAAGAGTGACAGCAACTGAATTGGCGACGAGATTTGAGGTGTCAAATCGAACGATATATCGAGACATTGAGTTGATTAATGAGGCGGGTATACCTATCGTTTCCTATACAGGAGCAGATGGTGGCTTTGAAATCATGGAGGGCTTTTATCTGACGAAGCAGCACTTCTCCTTAGAAGATCTATCCGTCATCTACAACCTATTAAAGGGCATGAGTGGAGCGCTAGGAGGAACATCAAACTCTATCATGAGCAAGCTTTCTAGCCTTCAGCCTAGTCTTCAGAAGCATGAAAGCTCTAATCCAATGATCTTTGATATGCCTACATCTGAGTCTGAAAAACAGGTCATCTATCCCTTATACAAAGCGATTAATGACCATAAAGTGATAGCCTTTTCTTATATGAGTGCAACAGGGAGTTCTAGTGAGCGAAAGGTGGAACCACTCAAGTTATATTGGGAGCGAGGTAAATGGTACTTAGAGGCGTATTGTTTAATGCGCCAAGGCTTAAGGCTCTTTCGCCTATCAAGGATATCAGAGCTAAGTGTTACAGATGAGCGTTATCAGCAAAGAGATGTTATTCAGAGAGAAGATCAAGAGGAGCCTTTAGGTATGGAGGTTCATCTCAGATTTAATCACGCCGCCAAGCCACGTGTGCTTGATGAATTTGGGGAAGCATGTACGGTTTCAGAAGATCATATTGATGTGCACACCACTTTTTATGTTAAGGATTACGCCGTATCCGTCGTGTTAAGCTACGGTTCAAAGGTAATGGTGATCTCTCCCGATGAATTGAAGCAAGAAGTGCTAAAGACAGTTACAGAAATTCAAACGCTTTATGTGTAAACTTACTTAGTGCTAATAACGATCTGTCTTTCAGATACTAAGAATTTTTAGGTGGCAATGATGATAATCTTAAGAGGTAAATTAAGAAAAAAATACGACCTTGTGAGGTTGTAACATGGAAATTTATAGGGGGTTTAGTACTTTTAATAAACTTTGTAGATAGTTTTCTAACTACCTTTACTTAATAGGAGTAGTAAATCAGCATCCGATCAAAGTCAGCTTTGCACTTGGCTTTCATCATAAAGTCGATGCCTAATATGGAGACTAGGGGTAATCCATTATGGAGTTTTATCTTCATATACGCTGCCGTACTCCTGAGAAAAGCTCTTCGATAACTTCAACATCAGTTCGGCTAGTATGAAATACATATAACTCGCGTTTTGGATACAATTTATGGAAATGTTTATACCCCTTCCAAGCTTCTTGAGAATCTTCATATTCCTGAATGACGGCCATGTCTTCAAGCTGACGGACTTGGTTATTGGAGCCAGCTTGTATCGCCTCGATCAGAACAAAACGGCGTGGGTGTAGTTCAGTAATTTCTTCCCACTTTATTCGGCTTTCACCTCCTTTAATTTTATATCTTTAGTATATCATATGTAAAAAAACGTCATGCACTTAATCACCGGTAAGGTTCGGATTAAGTGCATGACTAAAGCTTTCTTATTGATGAGTCCGATAAGCCCCATGACGCACAGGCCCAATGTATTGGTTCAGACGGAAGGAATGTGTAATCGCCGCCGTAATAAATTGCTTAGCCGTGTGAATAGCTTCTTTGATGGACTTACCTTTTGCCAGCTCAGCTGTAATTGCGGATGAGAATGTGCATCCAGCTCCATGTGTATAAGGTGTCTCAATCTTCTCTGCTTCTAGAAGCTCAAACTCTTTTCCGTCATAGAATAAATCTACTGCTTTTTCGGACTGAAGCTTATGTCCACCCTTGATTAGGACATGTTTTGCTCCTGAGTCATGGATGCGTGTAGCGGCTTCCTTCATATCGTCAACTGTTTGAATAGAAGCTACTCCACTTAGCTGTGTCGCTTCAAACAAATTCGGAGTCACGAGGTAAGCGTGGGGAACTAGCACGTCACGCAGGCACTGATCAATTTCAGGGTGTAACGCTTCATCTGCCCCTTTACATACCATAACAGGATCTACCACAAGGTTCGTAATATTATATTGTTGGACCTTACGAGCAACAAGCTCAATAATGCTCTCTGCGCCTAGCATCCCTGTTTTCACTGCATCTACACCAATCCCGGCTAGAACGGTTTCGATTTGAGTTTCTACAAGCTCTACAGGCTGTGGGAAAACAGCGTGGAACCAGTCCTTATGTGGATCTTGAGCAACAATCGTCGTAAGGGCCGTCATGCCGTAAACCCCAAGCTCCTGTAATGTTTTTAAATCTGCTTGAATACCTGCTCCTCCGCTTGTATCAGAGCCGGCTATTGTTAACGCTTTATACGCTGTCATGATGCATTCCTCACTTTACATAATAGATTCTTCCATTATACTAAACCATTTGAGTTTAGGAAGCAAAATATTAAGATACGCCCTGCTCTAACAAAAGAATTTGTGCTTTTTATGCTGTATCGAAGAAAACCATATCTACTAACAGAACGAATGACACGCTAAGGTGTGTAAAGAACTAGAATCCCATCCTCTATAGCCTTTTCTATAGCTTCACTAGATACTCCAGCTTCTACTAGCTCCATCTGTGAAAAGCTCTCCTCCGTACAAGTAGACAGAAAAGAATACAGCTCATGCTGGTTCAAGTAAGTATAGAAGTAATCGTGATAGATGCCTTTTTTAGGTCCAGATACGTAACACCATGGTGCTAGCTTATATGAAACATCCATAGGGGATCCTGACTTTAAAGAAGTATTTGAAAAAACAGATGAACTTCCTTTTCCAGCTGAGGTAATAAGCTCCTCATATCCGAGCAGGTTTTCTTTATAGTTATAATTCTGGTCCAAAAATTGACGTACACCAGTAATGTCCATAGGGGTGCTAGCTAATTCAGCTATTGCCTCAACTGTAGACTCTGTATCGCCATAATCTACTTTAATCACGGAATACCCTGAAGGAACGATTGAGCGCTGAGCACCAACATTGGAAACTACAACGGGTGTTCCGCAAGCAATCGATTCAATTTGAACATAGCCAAAGGATTCAATAAACTGTCCGATACATAAAGTCACATCAGCGATCGCATAAAGCTGAGGCATATCATGTCCAGGGACCCAAGGGTAAAAAACCAGGCTTTCCTCCACCTGAAATTCCTTAGCTTCCTGGGTAAGCTGAGTATAAAACTGCTCCGTTTCCTTAGAAACATGAACATCAAAATGCCTAGGTAGGAGTAGCCTCACCCGTGCCTTCCCCTTCAGTTGCCCTTTCAGAGGGCCTTTCAGCTTTTCCTTAAGCTCTCGTACAGTCTCGAAAGCCTGAACTATTCCTTTGCTAGCTTCAGGCCGATGAGGGAAAAGGAGAACAAAATCATCATCAGTTAAGCCTAACTGGCTCTTTCTCGTCGCTTCTACAGGCTTATAAACAGAAAGGTCAACCCCGTTTTTTACAATTCTCAATTGATCTGTGATCTGTGGCTGAACTCGTCCCACCGTATACTGAATACAGCTGTACATGTAATCACAGGAAACGATCAGATAATTTCTATTTGTGTGAAAAGCGGAGATCATAGCCTCGGGATACACAAAGTTCTTTATGGAGGCAACGGTAGGAATATTGGCGTGAAGATAGCCGTAATCCATTTGGGCATCATGAATATAAAACACATCATGCGTATCAGCGTATTGCCTAATAAGCGAATAGGAGTGGGCTAAATGAAACGGATGTGTATCGTAGGGAATCGGAAAAGTCTCTTTGAAGCGCAATATAGGTAACACTTGGACACCGGGACAAAGCTCATATTCTTCACTATTATCCTGCCGTCTATTTGTTAATACTGTAATCTGATGACCTTGATCGGCTAAATGAAAGAGTAGCTCTCTTAAATGGCGCTGGGAGCCTCCCATTGAAACATCCTTCATAATCGTAGCCATAGAGAATACAAGAATTTTCATCGTATAAGTTCCTCTCAAATTCATACTTTCTAGCTTTGTAGCAGCTTTTAAGCGTAGTATATATCACTGTACTGTTTCTTGTTTTAGCGATTTTAAACACCGTATAACTTATTCGACGTAAGTGACCACTATCCTTTCTACCCTCTATGACCTTTCATTCTACAGAAGTCATAAGTGTACATCATCCATGCTCGGAGCATAGATTATGACATTTGTCATATGGAAGTCATGACACTATGTACTAATAAGTGAGAAGGGCTGGCTCGTATAATAAAAGTAGAATAAGTCGGAGGTGCTATAAATGACAGAAATACTAAAGGTACAAAATGTTAGCAAAGTATTCAAAGGTAGTACGGCTGTTAACGATGTATCCTTTTCAATTAAAAAAGGAAGTATTACAGCTATATTAGGACCAAATGGAGCAGGTAAAACGACCACGATCTCCATGATGCTTGGACTTCTAGAATGTACGAAAGGAACAATACGACTTTTTGATAAGCCGCCCAAGGACACAGCTGTGAAGAAAAAAATTGGTGTGATGCTACAGGAAGTACAAATTTTGGATGGGCTTAATGTAGGAGAGGTCATCGACCTGTTCCGATCCTATTATCCTGCGCCTATGAGCAAGGAGGAGCTACTTGCTATTGCTGGATTAGAGAAGGAAATGAAAAAAAGAGTAGAAAAGCTCTCTGGAGGGCAAAAACGTAGGCTGGGCTTTGCTATAGCTCTAGCAGGAGATCCTGAGCTATTGTTTCTAGATGAACCGACAGTGGGCATGGACACAACATCACGTACTCTGTTTTGGAATCAGATTAAGAATTTTGCCAAGCGGGGTAAAACGGTCATTTTCACCACACATTACCTACAGGAAGCTGATACGATGGCCGGCAGAATCATCCTATTTAACCAAGGAGAAATAGTAGCAGATGGCTCACCAGAAGAGGTTAAGCATAAGCTGACCAAGCAAACTGTATCCTTCATTGCTGAAGAGAATCATCAAGATAGTATGCTGCGTAATCTTCCAGGAGCAACGGATCTATATCGTGAAGAGGGGCGTATTTATATCGTAACAGAGAATACGGATGAAGTCGTTTCAGCTCTTTATGCTCAAGGCGTGAAGCTGCAAGGGCTGAAAATTGACGGAGGAAGCCTTGATCAGGCGTTTGAGGAACTAACACTTGGAAATGAGAAGGTGGTCTAACATGAACATGCTATGGGTACAATCAAGAGCAGAGATTATTCGTCTTTTTAGAAGTAAAATTTATATCATTATGTCATTATTACTGCCCATTATGTTTTACTATATTTTCACTAATATCTTCAACACAGGCACTGAAGCAGATCAGGGATGGGGAGCGTTCTACCTGATGTCTATGGCCACGTTCAGTGTTATGGGTTCGGCGATATTTTCCTTAGGTATTCGTAACGTTCAAGAGCGTACACAGGGCTTTGCTACCTTAATGAAAACGACGCCTTTGCCGAGCAGCTTTTACTTTTTAGCCAAAATGATCGGTCAAACAGTAGTTCACATATTCTCTGTTGTGGTCATTTTTGTTGCTGGATACTTGATTAATGATGTTTCCCTTACTCCTATGGAATGGATAACGAGTGGATTATGGATTATCTTTGGTTCTATTACGTTCTTAGGTCTAGGTACATTAATAGGGACAATGAAGCGAGTGGATACGGCAAGTGGAGTAAGTAATTTTATTTATCTAGGGCTAGCTTTACTAGGTGGGATGTGGATGCCTGCCGAGGTATTACCTGAGTTTCTCCAAAATATTGGTCAAATGCTTCCTTCTTATCATTTTAGAAGTGGCTCATGGAGTTTAGCAGCTGGAGATTTACCTGAATTAACAAATGTCTTGTTTTTACTCGGTTATTTAGTCCTGTTTATGTTACTATCTACTTATATTAGTAAAAGGCAGGAAGCGGTGTAGGCAGTGTGATAGATTTGCGTAGCAAGCTCAAAGAATTTCAACTTTTTCCTAAGGAATTTGGCTTCTTCCCGTTGCTATTCCTTTTGTATCTTGCCTTTCCTATATTTTATATGTTGGGGACATCGGGAGCAAAACAGTTTTTTGGTTTTATGATGCTGGCTATCTTTATTATTAGCTATCGGCAATTGTACTTTGCTGTGAACGGAAAGACCTTCCCTTATTGGATAGCCTTGCAGCTTGGGATTATTGTTATTTTAACGATAGGGTATAGTCCTTTTAATATGCTGATGGGCTTCTTTCCAGCTAACTTTATTGGATGGCATGCAAATAAAAGAAACTTTCGTATCGCTTGGTTAGCTTTAACCCTTGTCATTTTACTCGGTTTTATGTCTGCTATGATTCAGGCCAGTCAGCTTGGAGCGGACATGATTATGCTAGGTGTCTTTTGTCTTGTTATGATTTTTGCTCCGTTTGCTACTCGATCTATGTATATACAGATGGAGCTGAGAAGTGAGCTTGATTTAGCCAAAAAGAAAATTGAAGAGCTAGTCAAAAGAGAGGAACGTACGAGAATTGCTCGTGATTTGCACGATACACTCGGACATACCCTTTCTCTTATCACATTGAAAAGCCAACTCGTTGAAAAGCTTGTAACGAAAAGTCCAGAAAAAGCGAAGCTTGAAGCGAAAGAGATCGAGTCCACCTCGCGTATCGCCTTGAAGCAGCTCAGAGAGCTTGTATCAGACATGCGTTCAATGACGTTAGCAGAAGAGCTTGTACAGGTGGAAGCCATTTTAAATGCTGCTGGTATTGAGCCGAAATATAAGGGAGATGTGGAATTGAAAGATGCTTCACAGCTCACCCAAAATATCCTCAGTCTCTGCTTGAGAGAGGCCGTTACAAATGTAGTCAAGCATAGCCAAGCTACTAGCTGTCTCATAGAATTGAAGAAAGCAGAGGGCGAAGTAAGCTTAGTTGTGAAGGATAATGGCATAGGAGCATTAGAAGTAAACCATCATGGTAACGGCTTAAATGGGATAAAAGAACGTCTTTCTCTTATTGATGGAAGGCTCTCGCTTAAAGTAGATCAAGGAACCACAGTGAAAATGACCGTCCCGATCGTCATTAGGCAAAACCAAGAGGAGGAGCAGCTTTGATGATAAGAATTGTGATAGCTGAGGATCAGCAAATGCTACGAGGAGCTCTGAGTTCTCTCTTGGATCTTGAAGATGACTTGGAGGTTGTTGGACAAGCGGCAAATGGGCAAGAAGCCCTTGGGCTTGTGGAGCAGTATAAGCCGGACATCTGTCTGATGGATATTGAAATGCCGATTAAAACGGGGCTGCAGGTAGCAGAAGAACTGCAAAAGCAGGGGAGTACATGTAAGGTTGTTATTTTAACAACATTTGCTAGACCAGGCTATTTTGAACGAGCGGTAAAAGCTGGTGTGCAGGGGTATTTACTCAAGGATGGCCCAAGTGACAAGCTGGCGGAGTCGATTCGCAGAGTGACGCAGGGGCACAGGGAGGTCTCACCAGAGCTGTTGTTTGGGGTAGTAGAGAATACCAACCCATTGACAGATAGAGAAAGGCAAATCTTGAAGCTGGCCGCTGATGGGCAGACGGCGAATGAAATTGCTAAGGAGCTGTTCCTATCCTCCGGGACGGTGAGGAATTATCTTTCTGAGATCTTTGCCAAGCTTGGGGCGAAAAACAGAATTGAAGCAATAACTATTGCGGAAGAAAAAGGGTGGCTGTAGCTTAGTCATCTTTTTTTGTTGTAATACTTAATACATATATTGCATGATATGAGTATATTAGGTGGTTTTATTTGAAAAAGGCAGCTCTTTTTTCTTTAAGTTATTAAAAGGTACATTTATATAATCGTCAACACAGTCAACTCCGGGGGAAAACCTAGGAGTTGACCGTGTTGACTGAAATACCTCGGTCAATACTTAACTAGATTACTAGTTTGTAATCATGATTGAATGCCAACGAGTAACTGCCTGCGTGCTGAAATTAACACGCTTATCATTCTGATAAAAAACATATCCTGAACCAAACTGGTCATCAAAAGTATATCCGTTGGCTTCATAATATTCAACCAAAGGGGTTACGTTATTTGTTTTATATAAAAAAATATGTTCATCTAGCTGGACAAAATCTTTGTTTAAAAGCTCAACACCAATAACACCTTTAGTGAACATAAATACATTTAATCGATTTTCCCTCTTCTGTCCAAGTGCGTGCATATTGAACTGCCCTGCTGACATTATACCTACCTGCATCTAACATTGGACTTATTGATGGATTATGTGGTTCATATGGTTCAGTTGACTCTATGGTTGGTTGAACATCTTCACTAAACATTGAGATAGCCTCATGATTAATATAAAATTGGGCTGCATCATTCGTAAAATTCCTTAAAGCTGCTTTAATACTCTCATCTTCTAAGTCTAGATACAAACCTAATGAAATACCCTTACAATAAATATCTAGTGCAAAATTATCATCTGTTGACAGCATTGCATGCTCTCCATATAGTTCATTCAAATACAAATCTGCCAATTCAATAGTTTTTTGATGCTTTTCAATTAATTCTTCTGGAATATAATCAAAATAATGCATTTTCTCAGATTCATAAAAATTTAAAGTATCTGTGTCAAAACTTTCTGTCGGTGAAGCAAACACAGTTAATCCTGTGGATATTATCATCATTATTACTAGCATAAAAGTTAATAACTTTTTCATTTTTATCCTCCTTTAAATTGTATTGTAAAAGAATTTTTTATTTTGAAAGTGATTTTTCCTTATATACAAAAGAGTAAAGTAGTTTCCCATAAAACGTTTGACACTAACTTTTTGCTCCAATGATATATAAATAGATTAGCTCCACTTAATTGATAACACAGTACACCTCCTTAACTATTTGTAAGCCACCCTCTTTTAATGGCAAGTATCTATGTATGTACCGATAAGTTTTTTTAAATTACCTGCAATGGAAAAGTAGGAGATCTACGAAAAGGAGCTAATCTACTATATAAATGTAAACGACTTATCCTAACGATTTATGACGCTAACTATAAAAAAATAATATTTGGAAATAGATCCTCACCATTCGAAGAACCGAATCAAGCTTGCTTCCTTGAAACTATGGGTAAACTTGAAATCGAAGGTTCGCTTAAACTCGGTAATGCGGGCAAATTTTCTGCCCTAAATGACGCAGTTCAAGCTCTTACAATATTCGCTCTTTAAGCAATCACTCTACCCCCCCTTATTTAAATTTGCATTGAATATATCCTAAAGATGTAAGATTATGTTTGTTTATCCACATTTAATAACAATTCTTTTGATTTCTCAACATAATTTTGCGATAAACATCCTATATCTTCTTCCAAGACTGAGTGTGGTCAGTTATAATGAGAATATACGTTCTTTTTTAGAAAGGTGATGTGGTCATGAAACTAGAAACGGAAGAGGACATCATTCAGTTAATAAAAGAGGACGAATGGATGATGGGAATTCTCCAAACTGCTAAATTTCTACGCTTGCCAGATTGGTGGGTCTGTGCTGGATTTGTCCGCTCAAAAATATGGGATATTCTCCACGGTTTTACTGAAAGAACCCCAATGCCTGATGTAGATGTTGTCTATTTTGATATGAGCTGTGTAGATGAAGAAGTAGAAAAACAGTTGGAACAAAAACTGAAAGAGATGAATTCAACCATTCCCTGGTCGGTAAAAAATCAGGCAAGAATGCATATTATTAATAACAATCAGCCGTACTCTTCATCTGTAGACGCAATCTCCAAATTCCCTGAAACAGCAACAGCATTAGGGCTTACGTTAGATAAGCAGAATAACGTCATTTTAACAGCACCATGTGGAATTCAGGATGTTATAAATATGGAGGTGAAGCCAACACCTTATTTTACTGAAGATACAGAAAGAGCTGTTATTTACGAGGATAGAATAACAAAGAAAAATTGGAAGCAGACCTGGAACCAATTAAAGGTGTATCATATAAAATAAAAACTGTAATATGCCTATAGTTTTTTAACTATTGTTCTCCTGTTTTTTATTGTGCCTGTACAAAATAATTTATAGTTTACATGATGGAATATCTGTCATAAAAACTAGCCATAAATTAGACAAGCGGACTAAGATTAGCTTAGTCCGCTTTAGTGTTTATCGAGATATACATGTATGGTAACTTTAACAAGTGTAGTGATTCATTGTGATTCATTTTTATAGTACTTTTACAGTACTTTTATTTACATTCCTCGTCTTAGAGGATATGGTTTGCCGCGGATAAATTCTACAGTCGATTTACTACTTAAACGACGTAAGCCCTACCTTCTCTTACATCCTTACGACCCCGAAGTCGATCCAGTTTGAATAAGTCTTGATTAAAACCTAGCAGAACGCCAGTCCTTACAACTTACACTATTTCCAAAAAGCTACTATCTCCGAAAAAACATTAAGAATAATAATAGCATAAAAACATAACAGTGTCAAACTCTTTCGCCCTATACCTTATTGATTAAGAGGTTTATCCGTAGTTTCAGTTTCGTCAAGCCGAGCATGGCGCATAGGAGAGAAGAAAAACCAAATGCCAACAACGGCTAGTCCAACAATAACAACACCAAGGGCTGCCCGAAAGCCAAACATATCGGCGATCAAACCACCAAGCGGTGCCCCTATAACAATCATACTGCGATTGATAGAGCGCATTGTGGCATTCATACGTCCGTGCAAGTGGGATGGAGTAATGGTTTGCCGATACCCCATTTCGAGAGGACCTTCGATTCCTAATGCACATCCATAAAGGAATTGTCCTACGCCGATCAAGACAAATGTAGACAGCAGTAGGTTGCCTTGTTCAGCAGATGGGGCTAGAACCATGATGATAACGGCGGGACAATAAAGAAGACGAGCAATAGCCATGCTACGTCCAATTCCCCAGCGAAGATTAAGCCTAGTAGACAATGTCGTACCAAGTAAAGCTCCGACTCCAGCTGCTGTCATGACAAACCCGAAGGTTGAAGCACTGAATCCTAGTTCAGTGAGAGCAAACGTGACAAGAATGGCTCCAATCATACTGTGAAAAAGGAACCAAGCATGTGTATTCAAAGCTAACGTTTTCAAGTAGCGATGATGATACACCCAGCGTAACCCATCCTTTATTTGCTCTTTAAAACTTACTTTTTGCGGTGCCTCTTGTCTAGTGCTGTGTTTTATTGAAGCCATAACGAATCCTGAGAAAAGATAAGTGCCTGCGTTTGCTAACAGAGCGAATGGAGCGCTTAGTACAGCAATCAGCATTCCCGCAACGGCTGGTCCACTCGTTTCAGCGACTGCTGCACTTTGCTCTAATCGTGCGTAGGCTGGCATGAGCAAGTCCTTTGGTACTAGCTGAGGGACAAAAGACTGACTGGCCGCGTCATTAAATAACGACAGGGCGCCAAAAAGCATCATGATGATCATGAGAAAGCTAACATTGACTACATCCAGCACAGTCAAAAGACAAATGAGGACTAGCAGGGCTGCGCGTCCAAAATCAGTAACGATGAGAACACTGCGACGACTGACACGATCAATAAGAACGCCTGCCATTAAGCCAAGTAGCACGTAGGGGATCCACCTTGACGCATTAATCCAGCCCACATCAATTGTATTTCCTTGTAAATGAACTACGACCAAGACTTGGAGAGCAAGGGAGGTCACGTAAGTTCCAAAGTATGATAGAGTAGAGGCTATCCAATAAAATATATAGTTATTATATGCTGTGAGCTTCATAGGTTGTCCTCCTGGTGTGAAATAATAAAAAAGTGTCATCTATACGACTTTTTATAGGAATTTTATTCTAAATAATTGAAGGCTTGGATTGAAAAGCTTTAAAGGGAGCTCTTTATGTCACGTAACTCTTCTTCAATTTTATTTATTCTTTCCTCTAAGTCTTGGCGCTTCATATTTAGTAGGTCATAATCAGTTGTAATCGTTTCTAACTCCTGGCTGATGTCGTCCATTTTTTCCATAACCTGAGTTGTGTGTTGGTTAGGTACTTCGCTAGGGGTAGCGACTAGACTTTTCCTAAGCAAAATATACAGACCAATAAGGGCTATACCAATACCTAATGAGCTACCACCTTGTATTAAACCAAGCTGCAAATCCTCTGTAATCACTCCCGTTTGACCATAATTTGTTTTCGTAGCTGCAAGACCAGTCAACATTAATAGAAACCCAAAGATTAATAAGATATGGATAGATAATGCACCTAGTGGAGAGTGCTTAAAAGCTCGTAGGGATAGATAATTCGTTTTTACATCGGTAAGGAAAAAGGCGAGCAAAAGAAAAAGGAGCGTCATGGGAAAGAGAACATTCTCCATTTGACCTAGTCCAGACGCTAACCCTGAAAGATTAGAAACGCTAGGTACGATACTCATAAGATCCAAAATAACCACGATTGCTATTACCCCTACCACTAGACCAATCCAATAAGAAAGGGTGCTCCACCTTCTTTTTTTTCCTCTTTTTTCTTTGTTAACTCTACTTTCAAGCTGCAAGAGCCCTCTCCTCCTTTGCAAGCTTATTGAAGGAATGTCCTTTTAGCAGCACGTCCTTGTCAAAGCTTTACCATCACAATATTCTTCTCTATATATTTCTTCTTCCTTCATCGCAGATATCCTTTCTAAGTCCATATGAAATAATAAGGATTTTTATGATAAAAGAAAAGGAAATGGAAGAAAAAGAAAAAGGCCGTCCTTAAGCAGAAATTTCTACTTGTAGGATAGCCTTCTGTAACAGCACAGGTAGAGAGTATTATTCTAGGGTAAGCATGGAAGGAGTGTGAACATTGGAGTTACTCGTTGTATAGGGAACGAAGTGTAAGAAATCTCCATTGTTTGTCATTGAATAAAAAACAGCCAGTTTCTCCATTAGCTCTTCTAGGGTACCATGAAAATCAGAATGGTTTTTCATGGTGAAGTTATTTTGGTAAAATTCCGTGCATAACGTTACCACATATTGTGGGTAATAACGTTTAAAAACCTGCATGAACAATTCAACCTCTTCTACATCACTCATTGGGGTTAAAAAGGTACACACATAGTGAATGTGATGGCGTTTCATAAATTTAGCGATATCTACAATAGCCAGCTGATGCTCCATTACAATGGCGTCCCAGCCCTTTAAACGAAAGCAATGCTGGATAAATTGGCTGATGAAAGGCATGTCTTGAATGCCGGGAGTAACGATCAGAATTTTTCGTTTTGTATCAATGCTTCCCCTGATCTTATCGAGGTTGTGAAAAGCGAGCTGATTGATATCCTGAAACGCTAGATACAGATCCGAAAGGGAAATTTCCTCTTCATTGAGCTTATGAATGAGAGCTTGAAGGGTCTTATAAATCAAGTCAGTATACACCTGATCAAGCTGCAATTGATGTGTTAAATCACGGAATACGTGGGACGCTTGAAAATAATCTCCTGCTAACAGCTCTTGTACAAATTGCTCATATGTAAAGTTACTTCCGTGTAGTACACCTTGTTCTAGGGCCTCCTGAGGGAGCATTGTGCTTTTGGAGATATGAGTAGATAGATTAATAGGTAAACGCTCTATCTCTTTTGTCGTAAGGTTTCGCAGCTTAGGAAGGTAAGGATAGTAATCATTGGCCTCAAGAACCTGAGCTTTTTCTCCAGATGAAAGTGTTACGATAGAGTGCTTCGCATAGATGTGCAGCATATCCATAAATTTGCGTAGGTACACCGTATCAAACTTGCTTTGTCCTAGAGACATAATACTTAACGCTTCTTGACTACCTTTGGCCGCTTGATAAGAACGGTCCAATGTTAGGGCAGAATAGACATCGACAATCATGAGAATACGAGTGTAGTTGTCAATTTGGTCCTCTTTTAAACCATCAGGATAGCCTGTCCCGTCAAGGCGCTCGTGGTGCTGGCGGACAATGTAGCTTATCCCGTTTGTTTCTTCTTCTGTGTCGAGCATAGTCTCTCCTTTGATTGAATGCTGCTTCATAAGCTCAAACTCTTCGTAGGTTAAAGCTCCATTCTTTTGAATAATGGAAAGGGGAACAGAGAGCTTACCAACATCGTGCAATAGACAAGCCTTGGCCATAAAGGAAAGCTTAGGTAAGCCTAGATAATTAGCAAATAAAATGCCTAAGACAAACACATCAACCACATGCTTATACGTGTATTCATCCCAATCCTTGAGCTGCAGGAAAAGTCCATGAATAAACGAGTTTTGCATTAATGCTTCAAATTGCTCAATGACCATCGAAAGCTGTTCTTCACTGTTTAACGCTAAGCCATATCTGTTCTCGGATAACAAATGCTGTGCTGTCTGATAAAAGAAAGTAAGAGAGGTTTTTTTATCTGGATGTGATTGCTCTACCTGCTTGATTATTTGCTCGAAGGATGTGTGGATTTTTTGCTCAGATATCTTTTGCAAAGGCGCAAGAATGGCGATTTTATCAATGCAAAATCGCTTAAGCTTTGTAATGTACTGTGGCTGTAACTCTGTTCCTTTTTTAATAAGTAATGAATCATTGTGGTAAAGATCCTCATTAATAATGTCGCCAGCCTGTAACTCTTTAAGTGTTTTGTAAAACATTTCATGCTCCCTTCACTATATTTGAATGTAACTTAAATTTATAATGTTAGATTCAAAATATGTACATGTAGTGAAGGGCGGGGAAAAGTCAATAGATTCGGGAACGAAAGGACTTTTAAGACTTGCCTAACTGTTCAATATTATGTATGCTATTAAATGGTTGACCATTCCAGTTATCAATAAGATGGCTTATTTTAGAGCCTTTTATACAAAATAAATTTAAGTTACTTTCAAAATTTGATTAAATCAGTGTCCATCTGCACTGATTTATTTTTTTCTAAAAAAAAGTATAGTAACATAATATAGTTCTATACTAAAAAATAAGGCATTCAGGAGGTAGAGAGAGCTATGGTTTCTGTAGAACCGATACGATCAAAAAAGCAAATTCGAGCTATTCGTTTGCTGTTGCGCGGAGACTCCTTGAGAAATGAACTTCTTTTTATTCTAGGTATTAATGTGGGCTTAAGAATTAGTGATATCTTAAAATTGAAAATTAAGGACATGGCCAAACCGGATGGAGTAGTAAAGGAATACGTATCGATTAAAGAGCAGAAAACCGGGAAAACAAAGCGCTTCTATTTAGGCAAAATTGTGAAGAAAACAGCTCAGGAATACTTAGACAGCTTACCCGAGCTAGAGCTTGAGCATTTTGTCTTCAAAAGTAGGAAGGGAGTAAACAAAGCGATTACTCGACATCAAGCGTACAGAATTATTAATCAAGCGGCTGAAATGATCGGCCTTGTGGAGCGGGATGCTCAGGGTAGGATCATTACTGGAGAGATTGGAACCCATACGTTAAGAAAGACATTCGGTTATCATGCCTATAAAAAAGGGACAGATATCGTACTTCTTCAGGATATTTTTAACCATTCATCCCCATCCATGACTTTAAGATACATAGGGTTTACAGAGGATCAAAAGCAAGAGGTCTATCTAAGCTCCAATTTAGGATAAAAGGCAGAAGCAAACCGTTTAAAACATTCGGTTTGCTTCTTTTAAGTCACATGTGATGAGTGATGCCTAACTCTTTTTGCTGGATTTTTTCATGATATATAATAAATAAGGTGTGCCTAATAAAGCGACAACCAAGCCAGACGGTATCTCTTTAGGCGCTAGAACAAAACGTCCCAAAAAGTCGGCTCCCACTAGAAGAATACCTCCTAGCAATAGAGCTACGGGTAGCAAACGACGGTGCTCAATCCCTACCATTCTTCTCGCTGCATGTGGTGCTAATAACCCAATGAAGCCTATCGTTCCTACCACTGAGACACTAGCAGCTCCTACAGCTACACCGATTAGAATCGCTAAAATTTTGGTGCGAGGAACGCGCATGCCCAGAATAATAGAAACGTCATCTCCTAGGGCAATCGTGTCCAAACGTCTGCTAATCAGCCACCCTAAAGGAATGGCTATAAGCGCCACGATAAGCAGTAGCTTAAAATCATCCCAGCCTTTGGCGTACGTGCTTCCTGCTAGCCAAGCTAGAGCGGGAGCAACACCAATTTTAGCCTTAACGATCAGGATTTGAATGATGGCAGCTCCAATAGCGGATACGGATACCCCCATTAAAGCTAATAATACAGGCTGCCACTCAGAGCGCCATGTCACAAGTAAAATGACCGTAATGGCCACACCTGAACCAATCATGGCAGCTACCGGAAGATACTGAATAGAAACAGTTGGCAGAAGAACTAGGAAAATTAAGGCCCCTGCTCCTCCACCAGACGTAATTCCCATAATCGTAGGGTCAGCTAATGGATTTCTAAGTACGCCCTGCAACAGAACACCACACATCGCTAATAGCATACCAACAAGGAACGCTGTAAAAATGCGTGGAATCCGGAATTCCCAAACAAATGGAGCTGTAAAGTCCATATTCATCCAGTTCTGTAGGGTAAAGAAAGTTGTCCCTCCATAGGAAATGGATACAACAAGCATGACTATAGTTATAAATACCAGTCCAAGTAGGATCATTGGATAGGGGATAGACCAGCTGTATCCACCTAGGCGTCCTTCTCCTTTTTTATGTTCCTTCCCTGCTTTATACGCTAGATACATTAGCCAAGGAGCCCCTATTAAGGCTGTCATAGCACCAACAGGAATTTCACTAGCCGACGAAATCCAGCGTCCTAATACGTCGGCCCCGACTAACAAAACAGCCCCCCAAAGGAAAGAGTGTACCATCAATGCTCGATGTTCTCTTATCCCCAACAGTCTTACAATATGAGGAGCCATTAGACCGATGAAACCAATAGGTCCGACTACACTGACCGTAACGGCAGCTAATAAAATGGCTGTAAACCATGCTGTACCCTTCACAAGTAGCACAGATTGTCCTAATGAACGTGCGGTATCATCTCCTAAAGAAAGGAGATCAAGTGATTTAGAAACAATGAGGGCAAGAATGACACCTAATAGAATAACCGGAGCGGCAAATTGAACACCGCCCCAATCAAGTTGAATGAGTGTACCGGAACCCCATAAAAACAATCCGTTCGTCTCATTCTCAAAAATAAGCTGCAAGGCTCCTGTTACAGAAGCAAAAAGCAAGGATATAATCATCCCTGTTAGCGTTACTCGAACCGGTTCAAGCATTTTCCCTACTAATAGAACCATAAGAACAGCAGAGAAGGCAGCCCCTAAAAAGGAAACTAGAAAGGGGAATTTGCTTAAATATCCTGGAAAAAAGATCATACTTAACACGACAAAGAAGTACGCCCCCGCGTTAAGTCCAAGTGTACTGGCTGAAGCTAGTGGATTTTTGGTTAACGTTTGTAGAATGGCTCCTGCCACGGCCAAAGCACCACCAGCTAGAATACCAATGACTGCCCTAGGAAGCCTAAGTCCTAAGACGATATCCTGTACACGTCCTTCGTGCCAGACCTCCCTTAGTAGCATACCGGCTGTGTAACCAGCCTGTCCTTGTGTAAGGTGGATAAGGCACAGTAGCAGTAAAAGAAGGAAGCCCCCTAGGAAAAACCAAGAGGACTTACTGTTTGAGTTTTTACTCATTATTAACCATTGTTTGAACGACCTGCTCCACTAACGTTTTAGCTGAAGAAGGCCCACCGAATGTCCAAGTGTCTCCAGGCAGGGCGTATAACCGATCCTCTTGAACGAAAGCTAAGTTAGTCCATACTGCGTTTCCGCTTAATTGATTCTCAAAGATATTGTCATCCTCCTGCACAATATAGATAAAATTACTATCCTCTAAAGCAGGAAGAGCTTCAATTCCAGTTTGAGTAAATCCATAGATCTCAAAGGCTTCTGATTCATAGGCGTTTGATAAGCCGATTTTTTCTAAAATAACCGAAACCATTGAATTTGGGGTAAACAAACGTAAGGTTGGTGTTTGTGCTGCACTGAACGCCTGAGTGATAACGAACTCATCTGTAGATAGATTAGCTTCAGATAGCTGTTCCTTTGCGTCCGCATACACCTGCTCTAAATCCTGAAGAACCTGCTTAGCTTGATCCTCTTTATCTACAGCTACAGCAATCTTCTCGAATGTTTCAACCATTTCTTGATATTGGTCAAACTCTTCATCCGCAGGATAAGAGTCAAAAAAGATCGTTGGAGCAATTAACTCAAGCTGATCTTTAATCCCTTCATGACGGCTTTTGGCTGCAATGATTAAATCAGGTTGTAATTGACCAATTACTTCTAAATTAGGTTCTTGGCGAGTTCCTACATCGACTACATCATCGGGAATAGTATCGCCGGGTACCCAAGTATTATAGCCTTCAATATCGGAGACTCCGGTTGGTTTTACACCTAAAGCTAAAAGATTCTCCGCGTACGTCCACTCTAAAGCCACGATTTTTTGAGCGGGCTGATCTAATGTTGTTTCACCAAGTACATGCTCAATGGAGCGACTAGCATCAGCTGTTTCTGATTGCTCAGTTTGTTCTTCTTCCGAAGTAGCATCCTGTGCAGGAGCTTCCGTTTCTGGTGCTTCCTCTGCTTGCTGGCTACAAGCAGCCAAGACAAATAGACAAGTTAGGCACAAGGCCAATAACCAAAGCTTTTTATTCATCGTTTGAGTCCTCCGTAGTTGTAAAATTTTATTTATGATTAAGTAACATTTCCTGATCACTTTGTGATAATGAGAATTGTTATCAAAGCACATCATATAGATTATAGTTCAAGAGGATAGCAGATTCAATATTAAGTTGGTCAAGGTCTAGGGAGAAGAAAGGTGGTGTTCATGATTCGGACACAATTCACCAGCCATCTGCCCATTTCTCAAACCTCTGACCTTTTTCTGCCTTCTTCGCTCTAAGGCAAGAGGAATCGCTTTCCATGACGGAATTTGAGGGCTAATTTGACCTAGCCAGAGCGTATAGGCTGTGCTATACTTTAATGCAATAAATCAATCAAGCAATCAGAATATAGAGAAGATTGCCTAGTCTTTCGAATAAGGGAGTGGGGAGTAGGATGCAACAGGTATGGATCTACGATACAACCTTGCGAGACGGAACTCAGGGAGAAGGAATTAGTTTATCTGTTGACGATAAATTAAGAATTGCACAGAGGCTGGATCAATTCGGGGTGCATTATATAGAAGGAGGATGGCCTGGTAGTAATCCTAAGGATATGGAGTTCTTTCAAAAAGCGAAGGAGCTTTCCTTAAGCCATGCTAAGATTACGGCCTTTGGTAGCACAAGGAGACAGGGAGTTTCGGCTGAACAGGATATAAATTTACAGAAACTTCTGGAAAGTGGTGTTGAAACCGTTACGATATTCGGTAAAACATGGGACTTCCAGGTGACTCATGCCCTCAAAACAACGCTTGAAGAGAACATAGCTATGATTTATGAATCTATAGCTTTTCTAAAAGAACATGGGCTTGAGGTGATTTTTGACGCGGAGCATTTCTTTGATGGATACCTCGAAAATTCAACCTACGCTTTAGAGACTTTAGCTGCAGCTGAAAGAGCAGGAGCCGATTGGATTGTGTTATGTGACACAAATGGAGGATGCCTTCCTCAAGAATTGGGGAATATAGTAAGTACGGTCTCGCAGCACATCAACATTCCTTTGGGTGTGCACTGTCATAATGATTCGGAATGTGCCGTAGCCAACTCTTTAGCTGGTGTTCAGGCAGGAGCCACACAGGTTCAGGGGACAATGAACGGTTATGGTGAACGCTGTGGAAACGCCAATTTAATTTCGGTCATTCCAAACCTGCAATTAAAGCTAGGATTTCGCTGTGTAGAGAAGGAAAAGCTTCAGCAGTTAACTTCTCTGTCACGCTACGTTCATGAGATTGCCAATGTAGCTCCACCAAATAATCAACCTTTTGTTGGCAGGAGTGCTTTCGCCCATAAGGGAGGCATGCATGTAAGTGCTATTTTAAAGACTCCACAGACTTATGAGCACTTAGAGCCTGAACAGGTTGGAAATGAACGGAGAGTCCTTGTCTCTGAACTTTCGGGCCAAAGTAACCTGCTTTTTAAAGCCCGGGAAATGAAGCTTGATTTAGATAAATCCAATCCAGTAGGAAAGGATTTGGTACAGAAAATCAAGCAGAAGGAGCACGAGGGCTATCAATATGAAGGAGCTGAAGCGTCATTGGAGCTTCTACTGCGTAAGGATATGTACGACATAGAGGATTCGTTTACACTTGAATCCTTTAAAATCCTGACGGAAAAAACAGCTGGTGAGACGATGAAGACAGAGGCGATCGTTAAGCTCAGGGTTTTTGATCAGGTGGTGCATACAGCAGCAGAAGGGAATGGTCCAGTGAATGCATTGGATAACGCACTGCGTAAAGCGTTAGAGCATCACTATCCAGATATTAAAGACATGTATCTTTCTGATTACAAGGTACGTGTTTTGGATGAAAACGAAGCAACGGCTGCTAAGGTACGTGTTCTCGTCGAGTCCTCTAACGGGAAACAGACATGGAGTACGCTTGGTGTATCTACGAACGTTGTTGAGGCGAGCTGGGAGGCGTTATCAGATAGTATTTTGTACCTTCTCCTCGACGCTAAACAGCCTATTGCTCAGGAGCAGGAGAAGCAAAGATCTGGCATAACGAATCATTGACAAAAGGGCCTCAAGGTGGAGACGATTCTGATTAAGGGAGTGTGAAGCATGTTTTCGAAGGCTCTATTGATCATGAATGGGAAGGCAGGTCAAGCGGATAAGCGCAAGCAGCTTGAAGCTATAACGGGAATATTAGCGGAGTGTATTATAGAGTTGACCCTTATACAGACTCAGCAGCAGGGTGAAGCAGAACGCATTTGTCGCGATAGAGCAGAGTCGTATGATCTGGTACTCATTTTAGGTGGAGATGGAACGGTTCATGAGTGTATCAATGGTTTAGCTTCCCTCAATCAGCCCCCGCTGATTGGAATATTGCCTGGGGGAACATGTAATGACTTTTCTAGGGCGTTAGGTATTCCTCAGCAGTTAACAAAGGCAGCGGAGCTTATTCAAGAAGGGCGAAGTATGAAGGTAGATATCGGCCAGATGAATGATAGATATTTCAGTAATTTCTTTGGCATCGGCTTGATTACCGAAGCATCAGAGAACATTAATCAACAAACAAAGGATTTATTTGGTAAAATCAGCTATTATATCAGTGTGCTACAAACTCTTCCAGAGTCGCAATCTTTTTCCTTTGAGCTAGAGACAGATTCGGAAACGATTAAGGACGAGGCTCTGATGATTCTTGTAGCCAATGGAACTTTTATTGGAACCAACCAGCTTCCACTACCGGAATCCTCGTTAAATGATGGTTTACTTGATGTGATTATCATCCAGGAAACGGGGCTTCCGCTGTTAAGAGAATTTCTAAGTGCTAAAGGTGCGGAGGTTCTTGAGCCAAATCCAGATGTCTGGCAATATAGACAAACATCTCGAGTTCGTCTGCAAACAGATAGAAAAATGAAAGCCGATACGGATGGAGAAACGTATATGGAAACGCCTGTAAATATTCGGCTTTTTTCGCAGCAGCTTTCTTTTATCGTGGGCTCAGAGTCCTGAGCAATAACGAGCGGATTGAGCATTGTTCTATTCAAAAGAATTTGCATTTTAAACGTGAATATGATACCATAAATTAGTCAAAAGTTTTGAAATCGAAAACATATTTCCGGCCTCTTGAGTAAGGACGAAATGATTGTTTGCGGTATTCAGCTTTTAATAATTACTCTATAAAGGAGGCCATCAAAATGGTAGGAAAAGTAAAATGGTTTAACTCAGAAAAAGGTTTCGGATTTATCGAGCGTGAAGACGGAGACGATGTATTCGTTCATTTTTCTGCTATCCAAGGTGAAGGATTCAAAACTCTTGAAGAAGGTCAAGATGTTGAATTCGAAATTGTTGAAGGCAATCGTGGACCTCAAGCTTCAAACGTTGTTCGTCTATAATCGAAAGCTAATCATACAATAGCAGTAGAAGGGGCATATTATTCCTAGCAGGAAGATGGAATAAGTGCCCTTTTTTAACGTTTAAGAAAGTATAAAATTTGATATCATATTTTCTTCAAATTTTATACTTTCTGACGGCATGAAAAGCTTCCTCTAATGATGGACTAGACGACTTCTTTGAGAGGGCTTCTATAGAAGCTTTTCTTAATGCGGTTTCGAATGCAGGTTGATTCTTTCTCTTCACTCGTTTGGAAGGAAGACCAAATTAGCTGTATAATAGGGAATAGCTTTATAGGGTATAGTTTTAAATAGTATGAAGAGAGAACAAGTGCAAAATCATTTCTGTGGTACATTCAGGCCGGAAATGCCATAGATAAGCTTTAAGTTACGAGATGCGCTAGAGACTCTCTTAGCAAAATTGGGAATAAAGGAGTATTTGAATGACTACTTTTTATGAAATGGAGTTAGATCAGCTCATTGTGAGAGGTTTGACTCAAATGGGGTTTGAAGCAGCAACCCCCATCCAGGAACAAATCATTCCTTACGCATTAGAAGGTAAGGACGTTATTGGACAGGCTCAGACAGGAACAGGGAAAACAGCAGCGTTTGGCATTCCCTTACTTTCAAGCATGGATACCTCTAATAAACAGGTGCAAGGGCTTGTGCTAGCTCCAACTAGGGAGCTTGCTATTCAGGTGTCTGAGGAGCTTAATAAGATAGGCAGATTTATGGATATTCACGCTTTACCTATTTATGGTGGGCAGGATATCGGTAGACAGATTAGGGATCTAAAGAAAAAGCCTCAGATTATCGTAGCCACACCAGGTCGTTTTATGGACCATATGAGGAGAAAAACGATTCGCTTAGACGGGATTCATTCCGTTGTCCTAGATGAAGCTGACGAAATGCTAAGTATGGGCTTTATTGAGGATATTGAGCTGATTCTAAAGGAAATTCCGCTTGAGCGTCAAACTCTGCTGTTTTCAGCAACGATGCCTAGTCGATTAAAGGATATTTCGCAAAAATTCATGAAGGATCCTGTTTCCATTAAGGTAAAGGCACAGGAAATGACCGTTCCTAGCATCGAACAGATCTATTTTGAGCTTCATGAGAAGCAGAAATTTGATGTGCTATGTCGTCTGTTTGATATCCATACGCCTGAGCTAGCGATTATTTTTGGTCGGACTAAGCGTAGGGTTGATGAGTTAAATGAAGCGTTAAAGCTTAGAGGCTATGCCGTAGAAGGGATTCATGGAGATCTAAAGCAAGGGGCAAGAGACAGTGCGATCGGTAAGTTTAAGCGTGGTGCTATTTCTATCCTAGTTGCTACAGATGTAGCGGCAAGAGGCTTAGATATTTCAGGTGTAACCCATGTATTTAACTTTGACCTTCCTCAAGACCCTGAGAGCTATGTACATCGTATCGGTCGTACAGGAAGAGCGGGTAAGGAAGGTATGGCTTTAACGTTTGTCACGCCAGGTGAGTTAGAGCATTTACAAACTATTGAGCGTGTAACGAAACGTAAGATGGTCAAGAAAGCAGCTCCTTCTACAGCTGAAGCCAATCAAGCTCGCTATACATTAGCTATCGAGAAGCTGAAGGAAACGATGGACAAAGGTCAGCTTAAAGAGTTACAAGGGCTGGCTGAATCCTTGCTTCAAGAGGCTGATCCAGTCACTGTTGTTGCGGCTGCTTTAAAAATGTCGTTGAAGGAGCAAAAGGATACTCCAGTGAAGCTGACGGCGGAAGCTCCTCTTCGCGTGAAGAAAAAACGCACATCCTCCTACGGAGGGCGTTCAGATTTCCGTTCTGGAAGAGGAAGAAACGATCGAGGGCGTAATGATCGAGGTCGTGACAGAGGAAGAAATGAGCGAGGGAATCGAGATGGAGGTCGTAAAGAGGGTGGCCGTAAGTTCGAAGCTCGTGATGATCGTCCAAACAAGTCTGAGTTCTCTCAAGAAAAAGGCAGAAAACAGACTAATAAGGTTAAGCTAAGAAAAAGAAGCAATAAAAAAGATTAAGCATTCACATAGAAAAACAGGCTACCTTCAAGGTAACCTGTTTTTTCATATGGTGGTTATTACAAAGAAGCTTATACGATAGATATGTTCTTAATGATCTAGCTAATATTCTTGCTATACGTTCATCAAAGACTATCTATAGTGGATACGTCCAGAAGCGCTCATAGCTAAGCCATTGGATAGCGTCTTTATCGCCTTCTTTAATCTTCTGATCAAAGATAGCGGCTGCTTCGTGAAATTGACTGCGGTGGGCTTGAATCGCCTTGATTTTTTGATCAATGTATTGGTCTACAGGGTACATCACATCAGGCTGCCCTAACACGTCAAAACGATCATTGGTAATGGCAATAGCATGAACGGTAGGGCGTTTTTCCTCAGGGAGTCTCCTAACCGCACGTACAACCGCTTCTCCACAAGCATCATGATCAGGATGAACCGCATAGCCTGGATAAAAAGTGATGACCAAAGATGGATTGATTTCGTTCAGTAGCTCTTCAATTGGATCAGCCACACGTTCCGGATCAAGAAACTCTAAGGTTTTATCATGGAAACCTAGTAGACGTAGATCCTTAATTTTCATCACTTCACAGGCTGCCTTAAGCTCTTCCTTACGCACAACAGGAAGTGTTTCTCGATTCGCAATTTGTGGAGCACCAAAATTACGCCCCATTTGTCCCAATGTTAAGCAAGCGTAAGTTACTGGAGTCCCATTTTCATGATGCATTAAGCTTGTCCCTGACGTTCCAAATGCCTCGTCATCAGGATGAGGAAACACTAATAGCACATGACGCTCTTTTTTCATCATAACGCCTCCTCTCCAAAAGGCTGCTGGCTAAGCTGTAAAGCAACAGCAAGCTTACCTTTATCATCGAATCCATATAATAAGAGCTGTTCTTTATGCTCATCATAGGACGTAATTCCTTCGGCATATATCCAGCCTGTTTCAATTTGAACCCCTACTCTGTAGCTTCCAGCACCTTGAATTTTTGCTTGCTGGACTCGAACCTTTGCGTTACGTACAAATACACCTACATTAGGCATGTTAAAACGATGTGAGGCATATGCCCCATTCGTTGTTTCTAGATGGATATACGCTTCCACTCCTTGAAAGCGATCTAACCGTTCCTGAATAACCTGTTTATCTATGGCCTTCAACTTGATTCCTCCCTTTTTGAACCCCAGAGAAAAGCTTTTGTTTCTATAGTTTAATTCTTTACTCATGAAATAGGAATAGTTCAATGAACTGTTTGTATAGTAATGGTACCATAAAAAACAAAAATGTGATCCGATAATGCTTGTCATAGGACTTATTTCAAGCTGTTATGTTTTGTTTTTAAAATATAAAGGGGTGGAAGGAATGCTTTTCCGTGAAGCATATGTTAATCTATGTAAGAACAAACTATTCTAAATAGCTGAAAATGAAAGAACTGGAAATATTGATGTTAAGGAGGAATGAAGATGGATTTTTTTGAGCAGAACTTAGAGAAGTATGCCGCATTAACCGTACAGACAGGGGCAAATGTACAGCCGGGTCAAACTCTAATTATAAACGCTCCTTTGTTAGCAGCCCCTTTTGTTAGAAAGCTGGCGAAGGAAGCATACAGAGTAGGAGCAAAAAACGTTCATGTAGAATGGAATGATGAGGATCTAACGCTCATTAAATATCAAAATGCTCCAGATGAAGCGTTTGAGGAATACCCGATGTGGAAGGCAAAGGGTTATGAGGAAATGGCAGAAAACGGGGCAGCAGTCATCAGTGTCTACTCCCCAAATCCAGACCTACTTAAGGATGTAGATGCTGAAAAAATTGCCAAGGCGAATAAGACCGCGGCATTGGCTCTGCAGAAATATCGCTCCTACATGATGGCTGATCGCATCCGCTGGAGTCTTGTTTCTGTGCCTACTCCAGCTTGGGCATCTAAAATCTTCCCTGATCTACCTGTTGAAGAAGCTGTCGAGAAGCTATGGGAAACGATCTATCAGGTGACACGTGTCAATCAGGAAAACCCAATTGAGGAATGGAAGAAGCATAATGCCACTCTTAGCCAAAAAGTAGAGTACCTAAATAAGAAGCAATATAAGCAGCTTATCTTTGAAGGACCAGGCACACATTTGACCCTTGACTTACCGGAGAATCATGTTTGGGCTGGAGGAGGAGCTGTGAGTCAGGATGGGGCAGCGTTTAACCCAAACATTCCTACAGAAGAAGTCTTCACAATGCCTCACAAGGACGGGATTAACGGAACGGTACGTAGTACAAAGCCTCTAAATTATGGAGGGAAACTCATAAACAACTTTACGCTTACATTTGAGAACGGTAAGGTTGTAGATTTCACAGCAGAAACAGAGTACGAGACTTTGAAGCGATTATTAGATACAGATGATGGGGCTAAGAGCTTAGGAGAGGTTGCCTTAGTGCCTCATCAATCTCCGATCTCCCAATCTAACTTGATTTTCTATAACACCCTTTTTGATGAAAATGCGTCCTGTCACCTAGCACTAGGAGAAGCATACCCAACAAATATTAAGGATGGCACATCTCTTTCTAAGGAAGAGCTTCAAGAGCGTGGAGTAAACCAGAGCTTAATCCATGAGGACTTTATGATTGGCTCAGGGGAGCTTAACATTGATGGTGTCACTCAAGATGGGCAAAAGGAGCCTATTTTCAGAAACGGAAATTGGGCGCTGTAAGCACGGAAGCATACGTTGCCTATCAAAAAGAACTAGTTGCAAAGTCTTTTGCCTCTAGTTCTTTTTACTTAAAGAGGTTGGAGTTATACGACTATTTTCAATACATATAACCGAACAAAACGATTAAAGGAAAGGGTAGAGATAGAGAATTTCTCCGATAAAAGGCAAAAAATAGCGTGTACCTTATCTTAGATAAGTATGAGATAGGTACACGCAGAATGCATAGCTTCTTAGAATTTGTTTTTAAGCAGTAAATACATAAAGAAAGGTGCTCCAATACCAGAGATAAATACTCCCGCAGGGATATCATGAGGCATATAAATCGTTCTCCCGACAATATCAGCAGCCAAGACGATTAATCCTCCGATGAACGCAGCTGTAGGAATGACGTAACCGTACGATCTTCCTGCCAACCTTCTAGCGATATGTGGGGCAAGAAGTCCAACGAAACCTATCGTACCTGCAACAGAAACGGCCGCTCCTGCTAAGACCACACTAATGGCTAGGAGTATACAGCGCTGAAGCTGTAGCTTGCTTCCAAGACCGGTGGTCGTATCATCTCCAAGCTCCTGAAGGTTTAGATGTCTAGTTGACATCCAAGCAAGGGGAATAAATATGATAATCCACGGTAACAACAGAGAGACATCTAGCCAATCTGCTCCGTACACACTTCCTGTCAGCCAAATATAAGCCTGTCCAGCTAGATGCATGGGGCTAAACATGATCATCATGATTGTCAATGCCTGCATACATGCTTGAATACCAACTCCGATTAGGACAAGTCTAATCGGACTTACTCCCTTTTTCCAAGCCAAGACATAAATCAGTAAGGCGACAAGGGCTGCTCCCAAAACAGCAGATAAAGGGAGAAATCTAATGCTAATGGATGCGTTAAAGTAAACAAGAAAGGCGACAGCAGCAACCCCAGCACCACCTGTAATGCCAATAATACCCGGGGAAGCCAGTGGATTGCGAACGACTCCTTGTAGAATAGCTCCAGATACTCCTAAAGCTGCTCCAGCAGCAAGGGCAACAATGGCCCGTGGCAGGCGTAATGTTTCAATAATGAAGGTGAATTCGGAGCTCTGCCCTAGGAGGGTTTGAAGCACAAGCTTTGGACTAATCCACGTACTTCCCACGGACAAGGCAAGCACGAAAAGGAGTAGTGTACCCACAAGAAGCCCCAACATAAGCCAAATCGGTCGTTTTTCAATATGGAAGGAAAACCAGTTGGATTTTGCACGAACGGTGCGATAGCGTCTGAAAGGTGTACTCATTAGGACCTAAACCCCTTCCGTGCAATGTAAATGAAGAATGGTGTACCTAGTATAGCGGTCATGACACCGATCGGCATATCTGCAGGCATTACAATAAGTCTAGCTCCTAAATCAGCAATTAAAAGGAGACTAGCACCTAGTAGTGCACAGTAAGGTAGGAGCCAACGATGATCCGTTCCAACTAAATAACGTGCAATATGAGGAATAATTAATCCGACAAAACCAATTGCACCACAGATAGCAACTGCCCCTCCAGCCAAAACAACGATAACCACCACGGTTAAAGCCTTAATTAAGACCGTATTCTGTCCTAGCCCTTTGGCTACATCCTCACCAGACGTTAAAATATTTAAATGATGAGTCAAAAAGAAGCCTAAGATCAACGCCGCTAAAAGGAAAGGTAATAAAGGAACTACCATATCTAGCGTTCGACCAGCTACAGATCCAGCCATCCAAAACAACACATCCTGTAGACCATTCTCATTCAAGATGAGCAAGCCTGAGGTCACAGAGCCAAACATCGCCGTTACTGCGGCTCCTGCTAGAACGACTTTTACCGGGGACAAGCCTGCTTTTCCTGTTGAACCTAGAAAATAAATCATAGTAGCCGCTAACCCAGCACCAAAAAATGCCGCCCACATATACTCTACTAGAGATCGTGCGGGGAAAAGGAAAATAAATAAAACGACAAAAAAAACAGCACCAGCATTTACTCCGAATATGCCTGGCTCTGCTAATGGGTTTCTAGTTAAGGCTTGCATAAATAAGCCAGCAATAGCCAATGCACCACCGACTAGAGCAGCAATGATGGTCCTAGTTACTCTTGAAGACATAATGATTAAATGCTCTGTAGAGGTAGGATCATATTGAAAAATAGCCTCTATTGTAACATGTAGAGGGATAGGAGTTTTACCAATAAATAAGCTCAAAGCTAGTGAAAAAAGAAACAAAACTAAACAAAAAAACAAGCCTACAATTTTTAATGAAGGTTTTGAAAGTAAGTGAATCATGACATCCCTCGCACCTGCTAGACTGATCTGTATTTTTAACAGCTTATCTTTGACGCTTCGTTAGTAAGGTTTATAAAAATTTAAACTAGTACAAGATGACAATTACAAGAACAAAAACACAAGATTTACATGAATGAAACATAAGATTAGGTTTATAAAAATGGGAGCCCCAAGGCTCCCAGCCAACTATTGTTCAACACCGTAGAATTCATATAGATTATCTAGCATTAAATTCGCAGCTAGATATCCACCACCTAGGTTCCAAACGATTTCATCGACACGGTGTACTTCGTTGTTTTTAACCGCCTCAAGGTTCTCCCAAAGTGGATGACTTGTCCACTCTTTATAATTTTCCTGAACACTTTCATGATCATCCATGAAAACGAAGATCGTTTCAGCTTCCATTTCAGGAATACTTTCTTTATCTGATAGCATTAAAGCAAATTCATCGGAGCGTTGGTTTTCAGGACGAGAAAAGCCTAGATCCTTTAATACACTACCAGCAAAGCCAGTGATATAAACACGAGCATGATCTGCTCTAAAGTTTGCTATAGTCACTTCAATTGGAAATTGATCAGACATTTTCGCTTTGAAGTCAGCTACACGCTCATCCCACTCAGCAAAAATCTGCTGGGCTTCATCCTGTTTGTTTAAAGCCTCGCCCATCATTTCGATCGTTTCCCTCCATTCAGAAAGCGATTCTGTCATAATTGTCGGAGCGATTTGGCTCAATTGTCCGTAAATCTCCTCATGTCTTGCAACAGTAGCGACAATTAAATCAGGCTGAAGCTTAGATAATTCCTCAAGGTTAGGCTGCGTTTCTCCTCCAATAAATGTCGTATTGGTGAAGGAATCAGCTAAATAATCATACATCGGTAGCTGAGACCAGGACTCTACTGCTCCAACCGGCTCAATACCAAGTGCTGCCGCCGCATCATTAGCTCCTTGATATAGTGTAACAATCTTCAGGGGCGTCCCTGTAATTGGTGTAGTGCCTAGAGCGTGCTCGATGTCTCTTGTATCAGTAGCTGCTACTTCTTCCTCTTCATTCTCCTCAGTAGTTGCTTCAGACTGCTCTGTTGGAGTGCTCTCGTTTGAAGTCTCAGATGATGCTTCATTATTTCCACCGCAAGCAGCTAGAATGAACAGACAAGCTGCTAGCATAGCAATAAGTATAAATAATTTACTTTTAGTGTGAGTAGCGTTATGTGCTTTCATATTATTTTAATTGACCTCCCAAGGTGATTTTGATAATCATTATCAATCAAAATTATAGCCTATTTTTATAAACCTGGCAATTGTTTTAATTCATTCGAAAGGGAACATGAGGTGTATTAATAAAAAGTAATCATGGTGGTTATATAACTAAAGTTAGATGTATTTATATGTATTTTTTGGTATGATGTTTGTATCTATGTTACTTTTTTGATCATTGAATTTGAGAGGAGGATGATCCTGCCTACTAAATAACGAGCGAGGTTTTAATGGTCCTGTTGAAGGGGAGTACTAATAAGTTTAATAGGGGTAATATTCTGATAATATAATAAATTGAAAGGTAGATATAGAAGTGTCTACTTAACGTAGGTCAGCTAGCTGTGATATCCTCATTTTATTGAGAGGGGGGATGATAATCCGTTAATTGAATATAAAATGAATCGAGAAATAGGAAACGAAAAGAAGGCGGTAGGTTTAAAATGAAGCGATATTTGGCCGGCATGCTTATTTTTCTTTTAACTTTCACTTTGTTTCATCCAGCTTTCGGGGAGAGAGTCGTGACCGCTAGTAGCAGCACGGAAATAATCTCTGTGAACGAAAGTAAGACAGTAGAAGATTACAATGGAAGCTTAGGCTTCCATGAGCCTGATATGTCTGACTTAGGTATAGGTAATATTAATGCTGTAGGTTATGAGTATGATGCTGGAAGCCCCATCGTTACAGAAAGTGTCATTCAATTTGATTTAGGAGCTGTAAATCCTAATAGAACGATTGAAAAAGCCGAGCTCATACTGTGGCAGCAAAGTGCAAGTGCAACTGTAAATAATGCCTATTTAGATATTTATGGCTCCAGTGAAACAGGCTGGAGAGAGGGGACTAGTATGCCTCCCTTAGACACTCTTACTCTAATTGATAATGTTTCTCCTATTAGCGCTCAGGAGAATGTTGAGTTAGTCTCTGATGTTACCAATTATATTAAAAGTAGGGTAGAAAGTGGAGAGCCTAGAACAGCTACATTTGTCTTTAAGGGTGCAACTGGACCTGAACCTGGAGCACAACCCGGTCAAGAAAGAAGAGTCTATTTGTATTCTATGGCTCATTCGAACCCGAGCTACCACCCAAAATTAATGATAACCTATGGGGCGAGCGAACCTCCGACAGGCTCACTAACAATTGAAGGAAATGGCTTTACGAATACAACTGAAGTGAATTTAACCTTGTCAGCAATAGATCCTGAGCAAGGTCAGATTGAGATGAATATTTACAATGAAGGACAAAATTTAGAACATTGGGAGCCATTCCAAGAGACGAAGGAATGGGTCATTTCTAGTGGTGATGGCTCTAAGAAAATTGATGTACAATTCAGAAATGAGAGTGGTTCACTGTCTGAGGTTTACTCCACAACGGTCATCCTAGACACTATTAAACCTACAGGAAATCTACGTATTCCTGCTGAAGTGTCAAGGAATGGAGTCGATTTCACTAATACAGCTTCTGTGAGATTAGAAATTACGGGAAATGATGCATACCTTGATCAAATGTGCCTCTCAAATACCGATGATGCATGTACTAGTAATGGGTGGGTATCCTTTGCTAGTGAAGCTGATTGGACGCTTGATTATCCGGGGGATGGGGCAAAAAACGCCTACGTGTGGCTAAAGGATAAAGCGGGCAATATTAGCGATACCCTAGTTAGCAATACTATTATTTTAGATGGTACAGCTCCCCTTGGAAGCGTAAGTATTAATGGTGAGGACGAGGATTATACAAATAGTGGGCAAGTAACATTAACTCTAACAGCAGATGATGGGGAGGGCATAGGCGAGATAGAAATGCAGTTCTCAAATGATGGTCAATCCTGGAGTGAGTGGGAGGATTTCTCTCCTTCAAAAGCTTGGGACTTGTCTGCTGGAAATGGGCAAAAAACAGTGCACGTAAAACTGCGAGATAGACTAAATAATGAACGAACGATTACTACAAATATTTACTTAGATACAACCCCTCCAACGGGAAGCATAACAATAAATAACGATGAAACACATACAAATAACTCGCAGGTTTCCCTTGCTTTGGAAGCAGATGACAATGACGGCATAGGTCAGATTGAAATGCAGCTTTCAAACGATGAGGATACATGGTCAGAGGATTTATGGGAGGACTTTTTAGAGTCCAAAACATGGAATCTTTCAGATGAGGTGGATGGGGAAAAGACTGTTTACCTTAAGCTCAGAGATGGCTTAGGCAATGAACGAACTGTTAGTAGTAACATTTATTTAGATCGGGTTCCTCCAGTGGTGACGGGTGTAATTGATGGCAGTTATTATAACGAAGATAAAGAAATAACGTATGATGAGGCCGATGTGATCCTGGCAACGTTGAATGGAGATCCATTCGCCAGTGGTGATACGGTCAGTGAAGAAGATAGCTACGAGGTACTAGTCAGGGACCGAGCAGGCAACGAAACGGTAGTAAGCTTTACGATCGATAAAACGGCTCCTTGGGTGGATGGAGTAGAAGATGGCTACTACTACAACGAAGATAAAGAAATAACGTATGATGAGGCCGATGTGATCCTAGCAACGTTGAATGGAGATCCATTCGCCAGTGGTGATACGGTAAGCAAAGAAGGTGACCACGAGCTGGTTGTTAGGGACCGAGCAGGCAACGAAACGGTAGTAAGCTTTACGATCGATAAAACGGCTCCTTGGGTGGTTGGAGTAGAGGATGGCTACTACTACAACGAAGATAAAGAAATAACGTATGATGAGGCCGATGTGATTCTGGCAACGTTGAATGGAGATCCATTCGCCAGTGGTGTTATGGTCAGTGAAGAAGATAGCTACGAGGTACTAGTCAGGGACCGAGCAGGCAACGAAACGGTAGTAAGCTTTACGATCGATAAAACAGCTCCTTGGGTGGATGGAGTAGAGGATGGCTTCTATTACAACGAAGATAAAGTAATAACGTATGATGAGGCCGATGTGATCCTAGCAACGTTGAATGGAGATCCATTCGCCAGTGGTGATACGGTAAGCAAAGAAGGTGACCACGAGCTGGTTGTTAGGGACCGAGCAGGCAACGAAACAGTAGTAAGCTTTACGATCGATAAAACGGCTCCTTGGGTGGATGGAGTAGAGGATGGTTACTACTACAACGAAGATAAAGTAATAACGTATGATGAGGCCGATGTGATCCTGGCAACGTTGAATGGAGATCCATTCGCCAGTGGTGATACGGTCAGTGAAGAAAATAGCTACGAGGTACTAGTCAGGGACCGAGCAGGCAACGAAACAGTAGTAAGCTTTACGATCGATAAAACGGCTCCTTGGGTGGATGGAGTAGAGGATGGTTACTACTACAACGAAGATAAAGTAATAACGTATGATGAGGCCGATGTGATCCTAGCAACGTTGAATGGAGATCCATTCGCCAGTGGTGATACGGTCAGTGAAGAAGATAGCTACGAGGTACTAGTCAGGGACCGCGCTGGCAACGAAACAATTAAAGGATTTACAATTGATAAAACTCCACCAACCGCAGGTCTAGCTATTAATGGTGGGGCAGTCTACACTCCTTCACTTCTAGTATCAATTGATATTCAAGCAGAAGATACTGGTGGTTCTACCAAACTATATGTCAGATTGAGTGAATCTCTAGATTCATGGGATAGCCCTGTCAATGAATGGGTCGAGTATGGAATAGGCTCAGAACCTATTGAGATTGAACGCCCATGGTCCTTTCAGGATAACGGGATCAGTGAAAAGAGTGTCTTTATGCAAATCAAAGATGAAGCAGGGAATCAGAATACGGCGGTTATTTCAGAGAGTATTATCTATCAAACAATTCCTGAGCCTTTATTTAATACCATTTCAGGCTTTGAAGATGAAGCTTTAAGATTACGCAAAGATGATTTTAAATACGAAAACGAGGACCAAAAAGCACCATACTCGCTTAAAATATTGACTCTACCAAGTCACGGAGAGCTTACTCTTGACGGTGAGCCGGTAGGTGTCGAGCAGGTCATACCGTGGGCTGAGTTAGAACAGAAAGAGTTGATGTTCACACCAGAGTTGGACTGGAACGGTATTACGGATCTTGTATGGACCGTTGGAAATGAATATGAATACTTTGGAGGGCATGAAATTCTAAGAATGGACCTTGCTCCTGTAAATGACCCACCTGTAGCAGAGAATTTGAGTTTTAGCATGTTAGCAGGCAGTATCCTTGAAGGGCAACTAAGAGCCACAGATGTAGACAACGAGCCGGATGAATTAAGCTTTGAGCTTGTAGAGCATCCGGAAAAAGGTGAGATTAGGAACTTTGATCAGACAGGTACATTTGAATTCGTATCAAGTCGAGAGGATCACGGAGTAGTGACATTTACGTATCGGGCGTTTGATGGTGAACTATACTCAGAGGAAGCAACGGTAGAAATTCATATATCAAGGTATATTATTGAGCCTCTGCCAGAGCCGCCTCCTTCCATTAATCCACCAGTACCGCCTAAACAAAGAGATGTAGAGGAAATAAGTGTCAGAGCAGAGGGGATTTTAACACAGGCAGTAAGTACCCAATTTTCCACACTAGATGGGAAGAAGGTCCTTAGAATTAGCTTTAATGATAGACTACTCTCTCAAAAAATGGATGTACTTGAGGATACCTTAAGGCTAATTATCACTGGTCAAATAGATACCCTAGAGGCAGAGTTAACAACGGAACATTTTGAGCTTTTGCACAAACACCAACTTGATCTGGAAATTGACACTGAAGAAGCTGTGTATCGACTCCCAATTCAGTTACTTAAACTTAAAGAGTTAAAAAATACGTTTGGACTTCAGGGTAGTGACGTCAGAATACTCCTTAGAGCAGGAAAAGGATCAAATGAGGTTCAAACTACATGGCAGAATTACGCTCAAAAGGAGGGGTATAAAGCCCTTAAACCTATTCTGAATATACAATTATTTCTAGTTCAGAACGAGCAGGAATATGCTATAAACCATCTTACTGGGTTAGTTTCGGGGCTTGTCTCTATTCCTTTCACGGTAGAGGCTGCAACTACGACTGCTGTTCTCCTTTTAGAGGACGGCTCCCTATTACCTCTGCCTACAAAATGGATTAAACAAGCCAATAATAGTAGCCATCTTACTGTTATTAGTGCGTTACTTGGAAATATTGGATTCGTTCAGACATCAACCAAGTCATTTAAAGATATGGTTGGACATTGGGCGCAAGAGGAGGTAGAGCACTTAGCCTCGCTACTCATTCTAAATGGTAGAGATCATGAACACTTCGCTCCAAACGATCCGGTTAATCGAGCTGAGTTTACGGCTATTTCAGCGAGAGGATTAGGGCTATGGACAGACCGTCAAGATGCAAGGTTTACTGATGTGAAAGACAACGTATGGTATGAAGCAGCGTTACAAGCTGTATTAGCCGTCGGGCTGATTCAAGGATATGGTGATCAAACTTTTAAACCACAGCAGGAAATAACCTTAGAGGAAGCAAGTGTTATTATTGCTCGTGCTTTGGAATTCATAGAACGTGATGTTTCATTGTCGGAGCAGGAAGTTGACACAATTCTGCAAGGTTATGCATATCAAGCCGATTTAAAGCCATGGTCTCGTGTGGCAATAGCTTTAGGTATGGAGTTAGGACTACTTGAAGGGGAGCTGTTTACTATGTCTCCTGCTGAACCAATAACAAGAGCCCAACTAGCTGTGATGTTTGATCGATTGCTGCGTCTGTTGTAATAGGAATAGGGTTAAGTAAATCAGATGTCGAACAGTTTATTTAGGTAAGATTCGTTTTGAAGCTGTTCGGCATCTTTTATGAATAAGAACCAGAGGACCAAAAGGGTTCCTATAAACTGTGTAAGTGTAAAAGATAGTATAAGATTCTTTTACCTTTAAGGTATGGAGGTCAGATGAAGGTTCCTAATCATTTAGAAATGTCTACAAGAACCATAAATTCAAGGTTAGAAGAAGAGGATTTTTTTTATTTATTATATTGTAAGTCTAGAGAGCAGGAGCTAGCTTTTTGGAATTGGACGGCACAAGAAAAGCAAGACTTTCTAAAAATGCAATATACCTATCAATGTCAGTCCTATCAGTCCCAATTTCCAAATATAGAAGCTAAAATAATCTATTTGGAAGAGAATCCAATCGGTAAGCTGCTTACCGTTCAAAATCGTAGTGAACTACGATTAGTCGATATTATAATTCTACCAGATTACCAAGGGATGGGTATTGGAACACATTTTCTATTAGAGCTACAAAATGAAGCTGCGACTATACGGCTTCCTCTTTGCTTAAGCGTGCAAACAAACAATATTAAAGCCTTCGAATGGTATCTGAGGCGGAGCTTTCAAATCGTTTCAAAAAATGAATTATACGTGAGCATGCATTGGTCACCAGAAGATTGAATATAACTAGTACTAAATAATTTTAGGGGGAATAGAGATGGATCAATACATAGGAGAAATACGTATGTTTGGGGGGAGTTTTGCACCAAGCGGATGGGCCTTTTGCAACGGACAGCTTTTGCAGATTGCAGAAAATGAATTGCTGTATACATTGTTAGGAACAACCTACGGTGGAAACGGTCAAACGAACTTTGGACTACCGGATTTGAGAGGGAGGGTACCCATTCATCAGGGGTCTGCTACTACGGGGACAAGCTACTCCTTGGGGCAGCTTGGTGGAAGTGAGACGGTTCAATTATCGGTTAATCAGCTACCTTCACACACACACATAGTGAACGCTACATCAGATACAGGTACTGAGGCAAATCCTTCTGGGAATGTGTGGGCTAATAATGTACTTCAGTATTCTAAAAGTGAAGTTAGCGGGACCATGTTTCAAGGAGCTCTTAGTTCTGTGGGAGGAAACCAACCACATAATAATATAATGCCTTTTACTGCCATTCACTTCATTATTGCCTTAGAAGGGATATTTCCGCAACAAGGATAGGAAAGGTATGGAGATAGGCACATTGTCAGATAGAGTATGGCTACAGACTGGAATCTAGATAAGATGATGTAATATTAAAAGCAACAAAAAATAACTAGAGGAGGAATTACTAATGTCAGAACCTTTTTTAGGGGAAATTAGGCTGTTTGCTAATGGTTATGCACCGCAAGGTTGGGCTCAATGTAATGGACAATTACTACAGATTCAACAGAATCAAGCATTATATTCTCTTATAGGAAGGAGTTACGGAGGAGATGGTGTTAATACCTTTGCTCTTCCTAATCTACAGGGGAGAGTTCCTGTGCATAGCGGAGGACCGGTGGGGGCTGTCGGCGGGCAGGAAGCACATACTCTAACAGTAGCTGAAATGCCAAATCACCAACATACGGTAATGGGTACTTCAACTCCTGCAAATAACAGGCAAGCAAATGATTTAGTTTGGGCTTCTAATGAAACAAATAAGCCCTACGGTACAACAATTAATACCCAAATGAGTGCTAGTTCTATAGGAAATGTAGGCCAGGGACAGGCTCATTCTAATATGCAACCTTACGGAGTTTTGAATTTTTGTATTGCTTTGCAAGGCGTTTACCCGAGCAGAAATTAAGAATGAAAGTCTCGTTTTAAAGTGAGAGATAAAAGGAGGAATTTAATATGGATCCATTTATAGGGGAGATTAGAGTTTTTTCAGGTACTTATGCACCATTAGGATGGGCGTTTTGTAATGGGCAACTGATACCTATATCGCAGAATACGACACTCTTTGCCATCCTAGGTACAACATATGGTGGAGATGGAAAAACAACGTTTGCCTTACCTAACTTGCAAGGAAGGGTCCCTCTGCATGCTGGAAATGGTCCTGGGCTGAGTCAGAGAATCCTAGGCCAAATGGGGGGTGAGAACGCAGTTACATTAATTGAAGCAAATCTACCTAATCATCTGCATTCCGTTAATGTTGCTGGATCAGGTACTCAAGCATCTCCAGAGGGAGCGGTCTGGGCCTCAGGTGGACGAGGACAAGCTGAGACTTATACTAGCCCAAACTCTAACCTAGTTCCTATGAGTCCTGCTGCTATTTCTCCAAGCGGAGGAAGTACCCCTCATGAAAATAAACAACCCTTTCTAACCGTAAACTTTATTATCGCTCTAGAAGGTATTTTCCCTCAACGGCCATAACAGAAGTATTATAAGCAGACCTTAGCTTGCAAACCACACATGAAAATAAAAAAAACAGACTCTTACTCTTTGAAAAGAGTCTGTTTTTATGACAATACATTTTAGAAGTGATCCAGAAACTATATAACAGGTAATCGGAATTCGTTAGGAAAGGAATCGTACTATGGCAAACACAGAAACGGTTTTAGAACAAACAAAACAGACAAAGATGAAAGCATGGTTTACTCTCTTTCTACTCTTAGGTTTAATACTACTTTGTATGACAATGGAGCTTCCCCCAACTCCAGTTGCCAATGATGCACCAGAAACGGAGTTCTCAGCAGAGCGAGCTATGCAGCACCTTGAAAGGATTGCTCAAGCTCCTCATCCAACAGGTTCAGTAGAACATGCAAAGGTACGGCAGTATCTAGTTGAGCAGCTAACACAGCTCGGATTAGAGGTCAAGGTGGAACATAGTCAGTATGTGGACCCCTCCAATCACTTTGTAAACAGTGTAGATGTGCATAATGTGATTGGTTCAATCAAAGGAAGCGGGGGAGATAAACAGAAGCAAGTTGTTCTCATGGCACATTACGATTCTGTTCCTACAGGACCTGGAGCTAATGATAACGGAGTTGCCGTTTCTGCCTTGCTTGAAGTAGCAAAAATTCTCCAATCTGAACCACAGCTACAGAATGATATCTTATTCGCCTTCACGGACGCGGAGGAAATAGGATTGATTGGAGCCCAAGAGTTTTGGGACATGCCAGGTCGTATAGACGGAACAGGGATTGTCGTCAACTTAGAAGCTCGAGGCTCAAAGGGAGCCTCCTTGATGTTTCAAACGAGTCCGCAGAATGATTGGTTGATTCGTGAGTTTGCTCAGGTAGCCCCTCGCCCAGTAACCTCGTCTTTATTAAGCAGCTTTTACGAAAAAATGCCTAATGATACGGATTTAACGATCGCTATTGAAGCGGGGATGCCGGGTATTAATTTTGCTTATGGTCAAGGGTGGACAGTCTACCATACAACTAGAGATAGTTTGGAAAATGTCGATCTGCGCACCCTACAGCATCATGGTGAAAATGCTCTTTATCTGGCTCGCCATTTTGGAAATCTAGATCTGACGGGGGAGCAGCCACAGAGCAATCGAGTATTTTTTAGTGTGTTAGGGAAGGTCTTTCATTACTCAGAGAACTTTGTGCTACCATTCACAATCTTTTTGACTATTCTGTACACCCTTGTCTTTGTCTATGGGTGGAGAAAGAAGCTTAGCTCTATCCGAGAGCTTGGTTCAAGCTTTGGTATGCTGCTAGGTGCAAGTGTAATTACTCTTGCTGTGCTTGTTCCACTTTGGTTGCTTGTTGATAGGTTATGGGCGCATAAAATGACAATGCTAGCTGGTGGCTTATACAATAGTATGCTTTACAATATTAGCTTTTTGTTACTGACTATCGGAATTTGCTTGATTGTTTGGCAGCTGATGAAGGTCAGACTAAATCATTGGGCCGTTCTTTTAAGTACGTCGTTTGTTTGGCTATTGATATTAATCGGCTTTACAGTATTTTTAAAGGGTGCCACGTATCTATTCGCCTGGCCTTTATTCATCTCATTAATCGTTACAGGAATTGCTATGCTTAGGCCGCAGAAAGAGCGGAGCATTAGGAGTTTTATATCCATTACTCTGTTCGTCATTCCTCCTGTCCTGCTATTCACAACTATCTTACAATTGTTCTATGGTTTTTTACCTGTGGGGATCAATGTATTCGTTAATGTGCTAGTTGTGTTCGTATTAGCCATGCTGTATGTCCCCCTTAAAGAAGTTATAGTAGCCTTCAAATGGATGAGCCTTATACCAGTTGGTATTGCTCTTGTTCTGTTAGGAACGACTTGGGCACTAGGAACTCCAAGTGAAAGCAGACAAGTAAATAGCAATTTGTTTTATGTGTTAGATAGCGACACAGAGGAGGCCAAATGGACAACTATACTTCATCCAAACGAGTGGACTTCAGAATATGTCAGTGAGGAGAATCCCTCAGTATTTGAAAAAGTTCTACCTGGAGCAGGAGATGCCCCTCTTTGGGTAGGAGATGCTCCTGTTGTTTCAATGCCCCATACAGAGGTAGAAGTGTTGGAGAAAGGGGAAGCGAATGGGGAGCAGAGCCTCCATTTGAGGATTAAAACAGATGAGAACACGAGTATGCTCTACCTGATTCTCCCTGAGACAAACGCTTCTTCAATCCAGTTAGCCGAGCAAACTATTCCTTTGGAAATAGGAGAAGATTTATATCTGAAACAAACAGGAATCCCCGATGGTGGGTTAGATGTGACGATCAATTGCCTGTAAATCAGGAGCTGGAAATCCTTTTGGTGGAGGTTCAAAATCCTGAAGGAAGTGAGCTAAATAACGTCTGGCAGGAGCGACCTCAAGAGTTTATTCCTGGTGGCAGCTTTGATGGGATGATGCTCCTGCGCAGCACCCAGATTTTTAAGGATTGAAAATCCTTAAAAATTGTATATAATGAGGTTCATGATTGTTTACGAAACCTGCTTGCTTAGAGGGTTAGGAGTGTCTAGCCACTGAATATGCGTGTTTCAGCCGTACGGATGACCGTCATGGTTTCCAAGTGTCGTTATTTTTGTCATGCTCGGACGATTAGAGATCAGGACTACATGGTCACTCCTGTACAGCTGGAGCTTTGCCAACTGTAGATGATATACGGGCCAAAACGAAAATAATAGAATAGAGCAAACAAAAGCAAACAATGAAAGTAGAGGAGGAAATGTGAATGTATAAGAAGCAGCTTTATCTTCCAAGTGGGGAAGGAAATCGGAAAGTGACGATTAGGACATACCAGCAGCAGGATATTGCTGAATTGATTGGCATTCAACAAGAAAGCTTTCCTCCTCCTTTTCCTTCAGAATTGTGGTGGAATGAGGAACAGTTAACAAACCATGTGAATCTTTTTCCCCAGGGAGCGTTATGTATAGAAGTAGAAGGAACGTTAGCAGGTTCTGTGACATCATTGTTGACTCATTTTGACCCTGAGAACCCTAAGCATACGTGGGAAGAGGTTACTGATAATGGGTATATTCGAAACCATGATCCTAAAGGAAATGCCTTATACGTCGTAGATATCTGTATTCGACCATCCTACCGCAAGCTTGATCTTGGAAAGTGGCTACTGCAATCCTTATATGAAGTAGTTGTTCATTTTCATCTTGATCGTTTGCTTGGGGGAGGGCGTATGCCAGGCTACCATAAATATGCTCATCAGCTTACAGCTGAACAGTACATGGATCAGGTTGTAAAAGGGAAAATAAAGGACCCTGTGCTTTCCTTTCTACTGCGAAGTGGTCGCACACCGTTAGCTTTAGTAGACAATTATCTAGAGGATGAAGAATCTCATCATTATGCTGTACTGATGGAGTGGAAGAACCCTTTTGTGTAAAGGAATTCCTCTTACAATAAATCAACGGTTGCTTCTCAATTACCGCATTAATAGTGCATGGGTTCACTCGCATCCCTAAATAAAGGGGTGTTTTTTGTTTCAAAAATGTTAGTGAAATAGCAGGCACGTAAACATTTTCGTATATTCTCAATGACAAATATCACAAATAAAAAAAGAATAACAAAATTAATTTCGACATATTATTGACATTTCTTTTTCTTATATGTAATATATCAGATATTAGATTAATTATTATTAATAGAATATTTAGAGCGATAGAGGAGGAGGGATGATATGGATCAGAGAGTTCCTGTGGCTATTGTTACAGGAGGTGCTTCAGGGTTAGGTCGCTCGGTCGTTGAAAGGCTGATCAGTCAACAGATCCATGTAGCCATAGTCGATGTAAGTAAGGAAGCAGGACAAATTGCAGAAGAATTAGACAGTAAGAGTGATAAAGAGGTTAGATTTTTTCAAGCGGATGTTTCTGATAAAGAACAAGCTCTTGGAGTGGTTAAGAGGATTTACGAACACTTCGAGAGAGTGGATTATCTGGTGAACGCAGCAGGGATTATTACAAGAGCACCAGCAGCGGAGGTCGCTGCCACTGATTTAAAGAGAGTCATTGATATCAACCTAATTGGAAGCGCATTCATGTGTCAGGCTGTGTATCCATACATGAAAGAAGTAAGTGGAGGGAGTATTGTCAACTTTGGCTCTATGCTCGCTCACTATGGTAGCAAAAACCTATTAACTTACGCTGCTTCTAAAGGGGGAGTCCTTCAAGTTACACAGTGCTTAGCTGTAGAATGGGCAGGGGAGTATATCAGAGTTAATTCTGTAAGCCCTGGGTATATAGAAACTCCTTTGTCATCAGGAGCTACGAAAGATCCTGTCTTTAAGGAACGCATTTTATCGCGTACTCCTCAGCGGAGATTTGGTAAACCAGAAGAAGTTGCGGCTGTTGTCTACTTCCTATTGTCTGATGAAGCTAGCTTTGTTACAGGGGTTGATATTCCTATTGATGGAGGCCTTCTAGCAGGAGACCCAGCCCTATTCCCACCAGCATAATGAAATGTAGGGAACTTATTTGAAGCATACTAGCAGTTTAAAAAATATCTAAGAAATGAAATTGGAGGAATAAGAGATGTCAAAAACACTAAACGAATTTACAGAACTATTTGGTCTACCAGATCAAGCGATTGATTTAGAAGAAATTCCTTGGGTCCCACAAGGAGATCGTGTTTGGTTTAAGCCTGTAAGATTTAATCTAGCAACAGGTCAATGGATTAATCTTCTTAAAGTTAAGCCAGGTGGAGCGGTGAATCGACATCGTCACACAGGTGGACAGGTGATGGCCTATACGATGCAAGGTCAATGGCGTTATCTTGAAAGAACTTGGGTAGCGAAGCCAGGGACGTTTGTGTATGAGCCGCCTGGAGATATCCACACTTTAGTAGTAGACGGAGAAGAAGAGATGATCACTTTGTTTATACTAGAGGGGAGTATCCACTATTTAGATGATCAGGATCAAATCATTGAGCAGGATGATGTGTTTAGTAAAATGAAAAGGTATATGGAATATTGTGAGAAGCATAATATTGAGGTCAAGGACTTGAAGTTTTAAACGAAGGCTATAAGGAGAGCAAGATGAGGGATAAGGAGGTCAGTGAAATGAATGGAGCTTTACGCATCATTGAGCAAAATAAGATCATAGCTATTATCCGTTCTGTTCCTTTTCCCGTCTTAGAAAAGACTGTACAAGCTCTACATGCCGGGGGAATAAGGGTTATTGAAGTCACGATGAATTCAGAGGATGCGTTATCAAGTATTTCCTTTATCAAAGCCCACTTCCCCGACATGGTGATTGGAGCGGGAACTGTATTAGATCAAGAGTCTGCAAGCTTAGCGATTCGGGCAGGGGCCAGCTTCCTTTTGGCTCCTAACCTGTCTGAGTCCGTTATACAAACGGCTAACAGATATCAAATTCCTGTGATTCCAGGCGTATTTACACCAACGGAAATCATCAAAGCGTCTGAGCTTGGGGCACAGGTTGTGAAGGTGTTTCCTGTAAGTGGTGTTGGGCCGGCATACATTAAAGATTTGCAGGGACCAATAGGATATATCAAGATGATACCGGTTGGAGGAGTAACATTAGAGAACGCTGCCCAATTTATGGAGGCTGGTGCATTTGCTCTAGGGATTGGCAGCGCGTTAACAGATCAGCAGCTTCTAGCTACCAACCGCTTTAGTGAGCTTAAAGACAGAGCAGCAGAATTTGTACGAATTGCTGAATCCTTCAACAAATAATAGGAAATGAAGGAAATTAAAGCTTTGCCGCACTAAGAAATATCTGGTCGTTTCGAAACAATTGAAAGCGGTTACCAGAATTTGAATAGGGGGAACTAAAATGAATAATAAGAAAAATCTTTATCGTTTAATGCTTGTTGCATTGCTTTCCATTCTTGTTTTAGCAGGATGTAGCGGAGGAACAGGTGGGACTGCTGAAGACGCGTCTAATTACCCAAGTAAACCAATTCAATTGGTCGTTCCATATGCTGCTGGTGGGGGAACGGATGCGGCTGCAAGAGCATTAGTGGATGCAGTAAAGCCACACTTAACGAATGATATAGGAATTATGAACAAAACGGGTGGAGGAGGAGCTGTTGGACTAGCCGATGTGTCTAACGCTTCGCCGGATGGTTATACACTTGCTATGGTTACGGTTGAATTAACAACTTTACCTGCTTTAGGATTGGCACCATTTACTCCAGATGATTTTACGCCAATAGCTCAAGTCAACATGGATCCAGGTGCCATAACTGTTAGAGCAGATGCTCCGTGGGAAACAGCTGAGGAATTTATTGAGCATGCCAAAGAAAACCCTGGTCTAAGAATAGGGAACGCTGGTTCAGGTTCAATCTGGCATTTGGTTGCGGCAACGATAGCTCAAGAGACTGGAACTCAATTCTCTCATATTCCTTATGATGGTGCAGCGCCTGCCGTCATTGCTTTACTTTCTGGTGAGGTAGACGCTGTTACAGTTAGTCCAGGAGAGGTTCTTTCTCAGGTTGAATCTGGTGAGCTGAAAACATTAGCTGTAGCTGCCGAAGAGCGTGTAGATGCCATGCCAGACGTGCCTACGATGGAGGAGGCAGGAATAGGAAAAATTGTCTCAGGTACTTGGAGAGGTATAGCTGGACCTAAGGATATGCCACAAGAAATTGTGGAGCAGCTTGAAACGGCCTTTACGGCAGCAGCCAATGAAGAGAGCTTTGAGAACTTCATGGGGAATGCAGGACTAGGAATACTGGTTCGTGGCTCTAGTGATTTTCAGGATTGGATTCAATCAAATTCAGAATCATGGAATACGATTGTTGAAGAATTAGGATTAAGAGAGTAGGAGAGAAAGCAAATTTATCTCTCCTAAGTGGATCTGGTTAATGTGCTTATCTTGGAGGGAATGGATGGAGATAGAAATATAAGCCTCTTCGTCTATTCCCTGCTTGCTTTAGAAGGAGGAGACCAAGTGAAATATGCAGATATGATAGTAGGGCTGATCATAGCCGTAATCGGGTTAGTTATGGTGCTACTAGCGGCAGCCCTACCTACAGTCCCAACAGCAGACGTCGGACCAGGCTTTTTTCCAAAGGCCATTGGCTATCTTCTATTAGGCTTAGGTGTTTTGCTTGCCGGAAAGTCCTTCATTACCAATCAAGACAAAGAAAGCTGGAAGCAGATATTTCATAAAGGATCATGGACGGCTCTGCTGGTTATGGTTGTTTTCGGGGGGTACGTGTTTCTACTACCTATACTCGGCTTCTTAATTTCTACCCCTATCCTGATTATAGGGCTCTCCCTATTGTTAAAAGCCACAAACAAAATAGCTGTTGTAGTGACAGGGCTTGCAGTTACTTTTGCTTTGTATTATGTATTTTTAAAAGTCTTACTCATTCCTTTGCCTTCGGGCATTATTTTATAGAGGTGTTTAGCTATGGAAATGTTACTTGTTGGTTTAGGTAATGTACTGCAACCCTCCGTTCTATTGATGATTGTGTTTGGTGTCCTTGTAGGAGTTTTCTTTGGGACTTTACCAGGGCTGACAGCTACAATGGGGGTAGCTGTACTCGTTCCTTTAACGTTTGGAATGGATCCCTTGCTAGCTCTACTTCTATTAACGGGAGTTTACTTTGGTGGTATATATGGAGGCTCAATTACAGCTATCCTGCTTAATACACCAGGTACTCCTGCTGCTGCAGCAACTACTCTTGATGGATATGCTATGGCTAAAAGAAATGAGGCTGGACGAGCCTTATTGATCGCTATCGTTTCATCGGTAGCAGGTGGATTAATTGGTGTCCTTGTCTTGATTCTAGTTTCACCTCAGCTAGCTCAAATCGCCTTAGAGTTTGCCTCCCCACAGAAATTTGCGCTGGCGATATTTGGACTTTCAATTATTACAGCTGTATCTGGTAAGTCGATTATAAAAGGATTAATTTCAGGCTGTATTGGCTTGCTTATTGCTTTTGTCGGTCTAGACCCAGTGACGGCCGTTCCAAGATTTACATTTGGACAATATCAGCTACAAAGCGGCTTATCCTTAATCCCTGTATTAGTTGGTCTCTTTGCTGCGGCAGAAGCGTTCCGTAATGTAGAGAGTAGGGATATCGCTGAAAAAATTGCTTTAGAGGTTAGCGGTATTTTCAAGAAAATAAAAGATTTGTTCACTCTGTGGGTAACCATTATACGCTCTGCGATTATAGGAGTTTTTCTTGGTATTATTCCAGGTGCTGGAGCGGATATAGCCGCATTTGCCTCCTATAATGAAGCAAAAAGATGGACACGGAAAAAATCTAAATATGCCTTTGGAGAAGGGCGTCCAGAGGGGATAGCTGCCCCTGAAGCAGCGGGGAACGCCTTAACAGCAGGTGCTTTCATTCCAATGCTTACCTTGGGAATACCAGGAGATGCGGTAACAGCCGTTATGCTGGGTGCCCTAGTGATTCAAGGAATTCGTCCGGGACCACAAATTTTCCAAGAAAACGGTGAGCTCGTATATTCTTTATTCTCCGGAATGCTTATTTCCTACCTCGTGTTACTACTAGTAGGGGTTCTTGGAATCCGTTTATTCATGAAGGTATTAGCTATACCGAAGAGTATTCTAGTTCCAGTTATTTTAACTTTAAGTGTTGTAGGCTCATATGCCATTAACAACAATTATATCGACGTTATCATTATGTTTTGTGCCGGACTGTTAGGCTATATACTCATAAAATTTGAATTCCCCCTATCTCCAATTATCTTGGCTATCATATTAGGTCCAATGGCTGAAAGTGAGTTTAGGAGAGCGCTTGTTCTTTCTGATGGGAGCATGATGATCTTCTTGACTAGTCCTATTGCTGTTGTCTTGTTGGTGTTAGCTGCTCTATCTTTATTATCACCAATTGTAAGACCATATCTACCAAAGCTGAGAGCTAAGAGCAACAAACAAGACTAAGGTAAGGGTGGCATGTATGTATATCATTGCAATAGATTCAGGAACAACAAATACGCGTGTACGTCTTGTAAAAGCTGAAAATACAACCATCGTGGATCAGATAAAACGACAGGTAGGAGTTAGAAATACGGCCATTGAAGGTCACAATGGAAAGCTGAAAGATGCCATTATAACTAGTGTTGCTGAGCTTTTGGAAAGAAATAATTTATCCTCTAAGGATATAGCCTATATGGTTGCTTCAGGAATGCTGACCAGTCCATTGGGGATATTAGAATTGCCCCATGCTCTTGCTCCTGCTGATATCGATGCATTAGTCTCAGCTAGTGTGCAGAAGGAGTTTACTGAACTCCAAGGTATCCCGTGTCTATTTGTGCCCGGGGTAAAATCCTTAGCAGCAGGTAGCAAGGAATCTGAAGCTCCGTCAGAAGTAGCGGTGGAGCAGATAAATCAATTTGATGTCATGCGTGGTGAAGAGGTGGAAGCATTTGGGCTAGTCCAGCAGCATGCTCCTCGAGGTAAAGGTTTAATTATTTTACCAGGCTCACATACCAAGTATGTCTCCTTTTCTGAACAAGGGAGGATCGAATCAAGTGTTTCTACATTAAGCGGAGAAATGCTCCAAGCGTTAAGTCAGGAAACGATTCTTGCCGCATCCTTGGGTCAGCCATTGCTGGAAAACGTTGAACCAGATACGCTTCTAGCAGGCTTTCGGCAGGGAATTAGATTAGGGCTTACAAGAGTATTGTTCCATGTTCGCCTCCTAGATCTGTTTGCCGATTTGTCGAAAAATCAAAGAGCTAATTATTTTGTGGGATGCCTGCTAGCAGCTGACCTACAAATCCTAAAGGACATGCTTCTCAGAGAAAATCCTGAATGGATTATGGTAGGGGGTTCAAACCCACTGCGTGAGGTATTTATCACACTTCTAAGAGAAGGATGGCAGGATTTAATGGGAGAAACAGCAAATCAACTAGTCGTTATTGAAGCTACTGATGAGCAGGTTGACCTTTGTACAGCAGTAGGAGCCATTCAGGTTGCAGAAGAATATTGGAGTCGGAAAAAACCATAATTAAAAGGAGAGGATCGTTATGGATTTAGGTTTGCAAGGGAAGAAAGTGTTGGTGTTAGCTTCTAGTAAAGGGCTTGGGAGGGCTACAGCCACTCAGTTTGCTGCTGAAGGAGCTGACGTCATGCTCACCAGTCGGAAGGAAGAGGAACTCATTAAGACAGCAGCAGAGATAAAGGAGCAAACTGGACGAGATGTGTCGTACTTTGTAGCGGATGTATCTAAAGGAGAAGATTTAGAAAAGCTGATTGCAGCTACAGCTGAGCGCTTCGGGACGATCGATGTCCTAGTCAATAATTCCGGTGGTCCCCCGGCCGGCAAATTTGATGATTTTAACGATCAGGACTGGTACAACGCGTTTGAATTGACACTTTTAAGTTATATCCGTACCATAAGAGGCGTTTTGCCTTATATGAAGAAACAAAAAAGTGGACGGATCATCAACATTACCTCTTCTTCAATAAAACAACCAATAGAAAATCTCTTATTATCTAATACATTACGCTTAGGGGTTGTAGGTTTGGCTAAATCCCTTGCTTTAGAGCTAGCAAAAGATCAGATTCTAATTAACACAGTAGGACCTGGTCAGATTAGAACAGATAGAGTCGTGGAGTTTGATGAAGCCAAAGCAAAGGAGCTTGGGACCAGTATAGACGCTGTACAAAGCTCTAAGCAGGAACAGATTGCTATTGGTCGATATGGAGAGCCAGATGAGTTTGCCAAGACACTACTCTTTTTAGGTTCTTTTGCTAATACGTATGTAACGGGTCAAACGCTTCTAGTTGATGGAGGTCTAGTTAAAGCGATTTAGTAGAAGGAAGAGAGGAGTTGCTTAGATGAAGGCTATTGTAAAAACAGAGCGTAAACCAGGCTGTGTCCAGGTCATTGACGTACCAAAGCCTGCCTTAAAACCGGACGAAGTCATGGTCAAAATGTATTCAGGATCCATCTGTGGCTCGGATATTCACGCCTATCATTACGCCCCGACCCATCATTATATTCAAGTTCCTGTTATTATGGGGCATGAAGGAGCAGGAGAAATCGTTCAAGTAGGCTCTGCTGTTACAGATTTGCAACCAGGTGAGAAGGTAGTCATTGAGCCTATTGAGTATTGTCAGCAATGCGAATACTGCCTCCGTGGAAAGCCTCACTTATGTGCCAGCTTTCAAATTAGAGGGATGCATGGAGATGGCTTTTTTGCCGAATTTGTCGCCGCGAAAGCTAGATACATTCACAAACTACCAGAAGGCTTCCCTATGCATGTAGCCAGTTTAATAGAGCCAGTTTCAGTATTAGCCCATGCTCTTCTGGATCGGAGTGAGATAAAGGCTGGTGAACTGGTTATGGTTACTGGACCAGGACCAATCGGATTAATTGCCGCACAGATGGTTAAAGCTCTTGGAGCTGAGCCAGTTGTTGTAGGGATTGATTCTGATGAAGAGACCAGACTGCCTTTAGCAAGGAAATTCGGCTACCAGACGATTAATTTCAGTCAGCAGACTGTACAAGAGGCTCTTAAGGAACGTTACGGTAGAGAAACAGTGGATGCAGTGGTTGAATGCTCAGGGGCTGGACCCGTCCTTCAAACCTGCTTAGATGTTGTCGCTAAAGGTGGAGCCATTACCTTAGTGGGATTATTTACAAAGCCAGTAGAAGTAAATCTATTTCAGCCGATTCGAAGGGAAGCAACCATTTATACAAGCTTTGCCTCAAATTGGCATAATTTTGAACGAGCCATTAGACTTGTGCTAGATGGCAAAATTGACGTTGAACCGCTCATCTCGTATTATTCAATGGATCAAGTGAATCAAGCTTTTGAAGACGCTATTCATAAGAAAGTACACAAACCTGTGATTCGGTTTTAAGATCTTGAGAAAATGACGTAGAATCACAAGCGGAATACGTGTATGATGAGTATTGAGGTGTGAAAAAATGGAGTATAAATCTATTATTGATAACAGAAATTTATCTGACCGTATTTACATTTACCTACGAGATAAGATTATTAATAATGAGATGGTTCCGGGTGCGCGTATTATTTATGACGAGCTTATTGAAGAGCTTGGTGTCAGTCGAACGCCCTTGAGGGAAGCCCTGACACATTTGCAGCAGGATGGCTTAATTGAAGTAAGACCGCGCTCCGGTACTTTCGTCAATACACCTAAGCTCAAAGACATCGAAGAAATCTATGACGTACGACGTGCTTTAGAGGTTCTAGCTATTGAGTTAGCTGTACCAAGGATTCCTCAAAAGGTCTTAGAGGACCTAGTAGAAGAAGCGATTCAAGCGGAAAAAGAGCTGGATGAAGGGAATGTGCAAGCTTTTTTTACGGCTGATCGGAATCTACACAAGACATTAATCCGTTATTCGCAAAATCAGCGCTTGCTCTATATGATGCAGTCCATAGAAGCGCAAATTCAATGGTTCGGAGTCATCATTACAAGGGATGTGGAAGGACCAAAGCAAGCTAATCAAAGACATAAACAAATTTTAGAAGCATTGCTTAGACAGGATGTTGACGCGGCTAAGGAGCTAATGGCTACACATATTACTGAAATTAAAGAGGAGACCATCCATAAGTATAGTGAAAAGTAGTTGAGCATCTATGTATCATATATGTACCAGAGAGGATCCTGAAGAGGGTCCTTTTTCTATTCTCAAAAAAGCAAAAGTAATTCTCATCCATGACAATCTAAGAGCTTTTAGAGCTGGAAGGTTCCATTCATTATGCCGCCCTCAACCCATCGTCTCAATCTCTACTAAACTTCGCATGCTCAGCTAAAGCAGGGCATAGCTTCAAAAAATCGATGACTTGATTTACTTTTCTACTTCTAATTAACTTGGCATTTAACTTGCATATTCATTTAGAAAGTTAAAATTTATAGCTTTCACAAGTACTTAATTAAAGGTCTTCTTGCAATCAGTAATGATTGGATAAGTAAAAGCTTAAGGAAAAGTAAAGAGGGGATTAGACAATGAAATGGAGCTTAGAAACAACATTAATTCATACAACTCATAAAGAGGGGCTGAGCAAGGGCGATTATGAACAATTCAATCCTTATGGTAGAGATACAGCTATTGTGAATGAAATTATTCCTGCCGTTGGTTATGCCTTTCCGAATTTGGAGACAGCTGGAGCGGTAGTAGCTGGAAACATTCCAGGTGCCTATTATGGACGTTATGGGAACCCAACCACGGCCAAAGTAGAAGAAAAGATAGCTGAGCTTGAGCAGGCTGAAGCTGCTTTAGGAGTAAGTAGTGGAATGGCTGCCATTACAGTAGCGTTATTAGCTTATTTGAAGCAAGGGGATCATGTCATAGTAACCAAGGATGTATATGGGGGGACGTTTAAGTTTATCACTGCTATAGCTCCGCGTTCTGGAATTGATCATAGCTTTGTGGATTGTAGGGATCTTGATGCTGTCGAACGAGCCATTCAGCCCAATACGAAAGTACTGTACTTAGAAACACCATCGAATCCTTGCTTAACAATTTTGGATATCAAAAGGCTGTCGGAGCTAGCCCATCGATACCAATTGAAGGTGATCGTGGACAATACGTTCATGACGCCTTTACTGCAGCAACCGCTCGTTTTAGGTGCCGACATCGTTGTTCATAGTGCCACAAAATATTTAAATGGTCATGGAGACGTTTTGGCTGGCTTTGTTGTAGGTTCGAGCGAAGATATTTCTATGATGCGTAAGCATGTGATGGGTGATCTCGGCCAGCCTTTAAACGCATGGGAAGCTTATCTCATCTTAAGAGGACTTAAGACGCTAGCTTTACGTATGAGACAGCATTGTGCGTCAGCCTGGGCCATTGCAGAAGTTCTTCAAGGCCATAAACGGGTCAAAAGAGTATACTATCCGGGTTTGCCTACACACCCGCAGTATGATTTAGCCCAAGAGCAAATGCGAGGAATGGGGGGCATCGTATCCTTTGAGGTGACAGGTGGGTATGAAGGAGCCAAAACATTTCTTAATTCTTTACAGTTAGCCCTTATCTCCTTTAGCTTGGGTGACCCGGAGACCCTCGTTCAGCATCCAGCGTCCATGACTCATTCCTTTATCCCACAAGAGGAGCGTGAATCCTGTCACATTACGGACGGATTAATTCGATTGTCAACAGGATTGGAGAATACGGAGGATATCATAGCTGATTTGCTTCAAGCGTTGGATAAGTAGAAGCTAGGAAGGTAGGTTTTAATTGGAGCTCAACACAGCATTAAAAAAATGATATTATATATAGCATATATATAGCCGGAGGACATAGAGAACAAAACAGAGCGAATATGAACGGACGAATGGAAGTACAAAAGGAGGTGGCCAGCTATGGGTTTTGCTAAAATAAAGGCTTTTGTGCAAGAGTATGCTGACACAGTAGCTGAGGTTTTGGGACTAGAGGTTACGGTCCTTGATCAGCAGGGTGTGCGTATTTGTGGAACGGGAGCTCACCAGCAATTAATTGGAAAGCCTGTGCCCACTGGCTCCTTTTTTGAAACTATACTGCATACCGGACAACCAGGCATGATTCTGGAGACGAAAAAGAATGAATCGGAATGTCAAAAATGTCAGTTTATTGAGCATTGTACGGAGCTAGCAACGATAGGCTTTCCAGTGTTTAAGAAAAATGAGATAGCTGGGGTCATTGGAATTGTAGGCTTTAATTTTGCTCAGAAGGAAGCCATGATTCACGATGCGGACAAGCTCCTTGCCTTTTTAAGCCATATGAGCTCTTTGCTAGAGCATAAGCTATTACTTATTGATGTACTTCAAAGTAGGAAACAGCCTTCTTCGGCTCATCGTGATGTGGGGTCTGCTTCCGACAAAGACACCTGTTTCATCCATGAGGAAAAGCGTGGAAATCCAGCAGGGTCACGAATAACGTTTGATCAGATGATCGGACAAAGCCGCCCATTTAAAGAAGTGCTGGCTAAAGCCAATAAAATTAAAAATAGTCCTTCTACCGTTTTGCTATTAGGGGAGAGTGGTACAGGAAAGGAGCTCCTTGCCCAAGCTATCCACAATGAAGGAAACCGAAGGGATCAGCCCTTTGTTGTGGTGAACTGTGCGGCTATTCCTGAGCATTTGCTGGAGAGTGAATTATTCGGCTACGAAGGTGGAGCGTATACAGGGGCTAAACGTGAAGGAAGACGTGGAAAACTAGAAATGGCTCATAAGGGGACTATTTTTTTAGATGAGATTGGAGATTTGCCCTTAGCTTTGCAGCCTAAGCTACTGAGGGCTCTGCAAGAAAAGACGGTAGAGCGGGTAGGGGGGAATCATTCCATTCCTGTAGATATCAGGGTTATTGCAGCTACTCATAGAAATCTAGACCAAATGGTAGGGCAAGGGCTGTTTCGCCATGACTTGTACTATCGTATACATGTCATCCCTCTGCATATGCCTACACTTCATGCAAGAAGGGGAGATATCTCAGCTCTAATTAGACATTTCATTCACAAATACAGTACTCTTTTAGGGAAAGAAGTTGTGGGCCTAGATCCAGATTTGGAACGATGGATGCACACTTATACGTGGCCAGGGAACGTACGACAGTTTGAAAATGCTGTAGAATATATGGTCAATATGACGGAATCAGTCATACTGGGTCTAAACGATTTACCGCCTAATCTTCTACATTTAAGCGAAGCTGTTCAGCAAATTGAAGATTTGCCTTTAGGTAACGTTAACGCTGAGAATGAGTCTAGGGTGGACAACTTATTAGGTGAGGCTATTTCTGGCCTAATCGAGCAGAATAAAGAAGGATTGGAACAGCTATTAAGCCTATGTGAAAAGGAGATTCTTGCACACTATATGCAGCTTCCTACCTATCAGCAGGATAAAGGTCAACTAGCGCGGTTGTTGAATGTTTCATTATCTACTTTATATCGTAAGCTTGATAAGTTTGGTTTATAGCGGGAAGGCTTAGTAATGGTTGATAGACTAGAGAACATGCAAAGTAAAAAAAGCCAGTTTGTACACCGGAAGAAGGAGGTTCCTCTTTCTGTGGTACAGCTTGGCTTTTATTTTTTGTTTATAGAAATAGCATGTAGTAAGGTTATTTTTCTTCAAAATTGACGGATATCACTTCACCCGATTGCTTGTTAAACAGAATAGAAACGATAACATCTCGTTTTTGAGAATTTTTAGTCAAGATAAGCTCAAATTGATCTTGAGTTGTGTTGGCTGATTTTTCCTCTCTCCCAATATATTTATAATCGCTGACTTCAAAGTCGGGGAAAGTATCCTTGGCAATTTTTACAGCGAGATCCCCCCACTTAGCGTAAGGGATTTGAGCCATTTCAAAGTTTTTTGCTTGATGGCTAGCCACAGCGTTAGCTGGAAGGGTAAACCCACTGAATAGAACAAACAAGCAACAGGAAAGCAGGGTATATTTAAGTAAACTTTTCATTTTTTATTCTCACTCCTTGGAAAATGTTGCCCTTAGTTTTGCTCTAGAAAGCAAAATTATGCATCATTTTTTATTTAGCACTTGATAACTCCAGCCAGAAGAGACAGCCCCATGTAACTCTACTGGGTTTCCTTCCTGATCAAAAACATCAGCTTTTTTATCGTACACTAGATGGTAAAGCTCAGGATTCGCTTTTAATAAAGCGTGCTTCACGGTAGCTCCTTGGAATAGCTCGATTTCCTGATTGTTAACAAAAATTTTCATTGTGTCCCTCCTATATTTGATGGTGTGTTCGAATACGTATAAGGCTGTTTAAATCAGTGTAATGAGCGGATAAAAATTTGAATTATTTTTTAATCTAATATTTATACAAAATTCATAATCTTGCGTTATAATGAATTTGTAAGTTTACTAGAAAACTATTTTAATAGGGAGGCTAAATGAATGGTGCGTTCTAAGTATATAGCTTTTTTACTGACGCTTGTTTTAGTGTTTTCATTGTTGATTCCAGGGTTTCAAACTACTAGCTTAGCGAATACAGATGAGGTCATCACATTCAAAGTTTTACATACCAATGACATTCATGCAAGCATTGATGGCTTTGGTAAGATTTCCTCTTATATTGAATCTCAAAGACAATTGGCCGATTACTCTTTATATCTAGATGCAGGGGATATTTTTAGTGGAAACCCTGTCGTAGATTTGCAGCAAGGCCGACCTATTATTAATCTATTAAATTTATTAGGATTAGATGCGTTAACAATTGGAAATCATGAATTTGATTATGGACAAGAGGAATTTGCTAATCGTGTAGCAGAATCTAACTTCCCCTGGTTAAGCGCAAATACAAATATTGTGGATTCTAGCATTCCTATTGAACAGCCAGATCCGTATAAAATCTTTGAGTTAGACGATTTGACAGTGGGAGTACTGTCCATTACGGAAGCTCCTCCTTCAACCGCACCAGCCAATGTGGTAGGAATCGAGTTTAATGAGGATTATGCTGATGCAGTGAGACAGTACGAGTTTCTGAAGGATGAAGTGGATATTCTCATTGGTTTAACTCACATTGGCTATCCAGAGGATCGTCAGCTGGCAGCTGAAGTAGATTTTCTTGATGTGATTATTGGAGGACATTCTCATACAACGTTAAACCAACCTCAAGTTGTCAATGGAACACCTATTGTCCAAACGGGAGCCAACGGTACGAATGTTGGTAATTTGACGTTTACAATTAACAGTCAAACAAAGGAAATTGAAGGTTTTCAAGGTCATCTTCAAAGAGTGGCTGATCTCGTTGATGTGGATCAAGATATTCAGGATATCGTAGATCAATATAACGAGGACATGGAAGAGATTTTAGGGAAAGTAATTGGATACACGAATACAGGTTTAACAAGAGATGGTCGTACGAATCGTGATGTTGCCTTAGGGAACTTCTGGACAGATGCGATGCGTAATCTTGTTGGAGCAGATATCTCCTTAACAAATAATGGAGGAATCAGAGACGGGATATCCGTTGGTGAGATTACGGCTGGAGATATTTATCGAATAGAGCCTTTTGCTAATGAAGTCATGGAAATTGAAATGACAGGTCAGGCGATTAAGGACGTGATTGAATACTCCTATACAAGAGATGATCGTAATCAGATTGATCTCCAAACATCAGGTTTACATTATGAAATCTTTGTGGATACGGCAAGAAACTATTTAGATTCTTATTTAGAGGTTAATGGTGAGCCAATTGATTTAGAGGGCACATACACTCTTGCCATTCCAGACTATATTGGAACAGGTGGAAGTGGCTATGAGTTTGTAGGAGAGGTGTTACAGCCATCCGCAGGGTTCATGACAAATGCCATGATCTCTTATGGTGAGAAGCTTATGGCTGAACAAGGAGTCATTGATTATCCAGCAACTGAAGGTCGTATTAAAGTAACGATTGATCCTACAGGTGGAAATCCTGGAGAGGTGATTGGTTCTACAGAAAGAGGTCTTTCTGATACAAACAAAGCTAGATCTGATGCTGGCTTAGGAAATTTATACACGGATGCAGTAAAAGCAAAGGGTCAAGCTGACTTCGGTCTGTTAAATGGCTCATCTGTTACAGGGCAAATTCCTGCTGGAGATATAACAGATCGACAAATTCAGGGGCTAGATAATTTCTCGAATGACGTTGTGGTTGTAAAAGCTACAGGTGAGCGAATTAAGGAAGTTATTCTTTCCCAATCGAACTATTATCGTAGTGTAGATATTCAAGCATCTGGATTAAACTATGTGTTAGTTCCAGGAACAGGGAGTGACAGGTTTAGTGATGTGATCATTACTCTAGAGGATGGAACAGCACTAGATTTACAGGCTGAGTATACCGTTGCTTATAACAACTACATGCATGGAGCGAACTTCTACAACCTTGGCTCTGAAACGGTGGGTAGTGACCATGGTAAGGTGTGGGAAGCTGTTATCGAATTTGTTCAAGGTCATCAGGGTCCTATTGATTATCAGGAAGGCCAACGGATCACTATCCAAGGACAAGGCGGTCCAGGACCTGAGCTTCCTGACGGGGTAATCTCAGTAGCGGAGGCGATTGAAAATAATTCAGGCTCTGCCACTGTCCAAGGATATATTGTAGGAACAATGAACTGGAATTTTGATGGACAAGAAACACCGTTCCAAGCAACAAATCTATTACTAGCTGATAGCCCAGATGAAAGGGACCGCACGAAGATCCTACCTGTACAGCTTCCACAAGGGCAGCTACGTGCAGCTCTTAATCTTGTAGACAATCCAGAGAACTTAGGTCAAGCAGTACGCATTACAGGTGACTTAGCGGCTTACTTTTCACAGCCTGGTTTAAGATCACCATCAGCTTATGAATTCGTAGATGTACAGCAGCCTGAGCCAGATTATATTTCAGTTGCAGAAGCGATTGAAAATAATTCAGGTACAGCCACGGTTCAAGGATATATTGTTGGAAGCATGAACTGGAACTTTGACGGAGAAGGAACTCCCTTCCAAGCGACTAACCTTTTATTAGCGGATGATGCTAGTGAACGTGATCGTACGAAAATTCTTCCTGTACAGCTTCCACAAGGACAGCTGCGAGCAGCCCTTAACCTAGTGGATAACCCAGAAAATTTGGGTCAAGCAGTACGCATTACGGGCGATTTAGCAGCATACTTTTCACAGCCTGGATTAAGATCTCCTTCTGCCTATGAATTTGTGGACGGACAGGAACCAGGTCCAGAGCCAGAATATATTACGCTTGCAGAAGCGAGAAATGTACCTGCTGGTACAGAAGTAAGTATTGAAGCGGTTGTGACTACACAGGTAGGTGCATGGGGCTCTAAAGGATTCTATGTACAAGATGAAACGGCAGGAGCATATGTATTCCAGAATCAAGCGGATGTGGACCCAGGTGATGTAGTACAGCTTACAGGGACAACAGGAATTTTCAATGGAGAGTTCCAGCTTGCTTCCCTAACTCATCTAGAAACAACATCAACAATAGAGGTGCCTACAGCGGTAGCTGTGAGTCCAGCACAGATCAGCAAGGATAATGAAGGTCAATTAGTATCCTTAGAAGAAGTGGAAATCGCTAATTTGCAGCAGGTCAATAACTTTGGAACTTTTGAATTCACAGCGAACCTAGGGACAGAATCAGTAGTTGTACGTGTGGATAACCGTACGGGATTAGTTTTTGATGATTTTGAATTTCAAAACGGGGATGTTGTAGATATAACGGGGATTTCAAGTCAGTTTAACGGAACGTACCAGCTTAAGCCTAGAGGTGCAGCAGATATTACTCCTGCCCAAGGGGGAGAAGAGCCAGGTGAGCCAGGTGAACCTGACTTGGTTGATTTCAGAGGCTTGTATGAGCTAATTGATCGTATTTCCTTTAAGAATCACGGAGCAAAGGTTTCTCTTGTTGTTAAAGTAGCTAAAGCAGAGGTTTACTTTACTCTAGCTGATGAGCTTTCCAAAGTAGGTCTAACGAAGAAGGCCGAGCAACAACATGATAAAGGGATTGATACTCTAGATAAGGTGCTCGAGGATGCTCAAAGAGGAAACAAGGGCTTATCTGAAGAAGATGAAGCTGAGCTTGTTCAGTATATTGAGCAGTTGAAGGCGCAGTACGAGAAGGAGTAACGCTTTAAGCTGTATATAGGTCCAATTTTGAATAGGTGTGTCGTGCCCTTGAGCGCGCCACGCCTATTCTTGGTTTATGTTTAGAAGTGCAATTTCTACATATCTTATAGGATAATACAGAGAACCAAAAAAATTTCCTCATTTTGCGTAGAATTTTGTTCTCATAATCCGTCTTACATATTGAACAAAGAAAAAGGAGGTTATTGTTATCGAATCAAAACAACAATTTATGAGTATGATTCAGTCCAATCGGGAAGTGCAAGACCAATTCAAAAACCTAACTGAGCCGTTTCGTGATGAGCTATGGAGGTATTGCCGTTATATAACTGGCTCTCCATGGGATGGCGAGGATTTGTTTCAGGAAACTCTGCTGAAAGCTTTCGGCATGCTCTATCAGAGGTGGCATCCAACCAATCCAAAATCCTATCTCTTTCGGATGGCGACCAACTTGTGGATAGATTGGTGTAGGAAACAGAAAGTAAAGCTCGATCCCTTGCAGGAAGAAAATGCACCAGTCGAGTATCCCCATGATTCATTGGAGCTGGAGGAAGCTGTATATTTATTAACAAACATTCTTCCACCTCGTCAGACCGCTGCTTTCTTATTGCTGGATATATTCCATTTTTCGGGGAGTGAGGTAGCCGGAATGTTACATTCTACTCAAGGAGGAGTTTACGCTGCTGCAAAACGAGCAAGAGAAACTCTGAAAAATCGTATAAAGGAAGGCAAACCTACTGAGGAACAGGCTGTTGATATGGAAAGGGTAGGAGGGGAAGGTAGAGCTGTAATTGATGCTTATCTCAAAGCCTTCAATAGTGGAGACATCACTGCTATGCTCGAATTATTTAATGAGCACACGGTGAACGAAGCCGTTTCAGGATTTCAGGAATACTCCAAAAATGAAATGCGCAGCGGTTCACTACAAGGGGGCAAACTAGGAGCCGTATTCGCTGAGGAAAGAGTTTTATGGGGCAGAAGGGTCATCATCACCTTTGCTCAAACTGAACAAGGGAAAGCGCTACATGACGTGCAATATCAGGAAGTAGAGAATAGTAAGATTGTAGCTCATAAAAGCTATTTCTTCTGTAAGCAATTCTTGTTTGCGGTTAGCAAAGAGTTGGGGGTACCTGTGCAACTAAATAAACCTCCTGTTAACTGGGAGCAGGTTTAAGATGTAAATGTAATAATGATATGTCAGTGCAGTCCATTAAATGTGGAAAAGACATCTCTTTTACGAACATTTCCGCTAACGGACATATTTTTGCATCTTAGAGCTGTATTTTCGAATCTTGGGAATTCTAACGGACATATTTGCAGCTTAGAGCCGTATTTTCGACCTTCGAAAATTCTAACGGTCATATCTGCACCTTAGCCGAGATTTTTGAACAAAAATCGATGAATGATGCCTTCTAAGGGTCGAAAATGACCGTTAGAAATCAAAGCAGGTAAAATCGATGCTTAAGATTTAAAAATGTCCGTTAGAGCTGGGATGATGGGAATAAACCTGCACGTACATCTCTACCTAAATTGACCGAGAAAATCAAAAAACTTCAACATATCCTCCTTCGAGGTAAAACCAGCTTGGGCAGTCTTATCACTGCCTCCCCCTTTACCGTTGAAGGTGGATAAATGCTCTTTAAAAAGCTTTCCACAAGCTACCTGCTGAGTACCGTTATGGAGTAGAATTAATTTGTTTTCCGCGGTGGTAGCAAAAAGAACAAGAACATCATGTCCAGAAGCAATCTCCTGGGCAAGCTGCTGTATATCCTTGAAGGATTGATCAGCAAATACATGGGCAACGACATTTCCGGGGGAATGATTCAACAGCTCCTGTGCTTGATAGGCACGATTCCTTTTTTGTAGGCTGATTAGCTCTGCTTCAAGCTGTTTGCGCTCCTCCTCCCATTTAGCGAAACGATCCAGAATATGCTCGCGTCCTGCTTGGAAGGTAGCTGCTAGTGTTGTAAGAGTTTGTAGACCTTCATTATAGTCCTGCAAGGCACGATAACCGCATTTGAAATAAATCCGAGTACCTTCCTTGTGCTTTTCTGCTTTTAGCATTTTAATGATGCCTATCTCACCTGTACGAGAAACATGAGTGCCTCCACAGGCGTTGTATTCAATATCTTCGATTTCTACGATACGAACACTGCCGCTAACTGTAGGTGGCTTGACGAGCGGAAGGCTTTTCGCCTCATCTTCTGTAACAAAATAGCTATGTATGCTTCTATTTAAATAGATTTGTCTGTTAACCTCCCGCTCTAAAGTCATCAGTTCCTCCCATTTTAAGGGCCACTTAGCCACGTCAATGCTGACATGATCCAAGCCTAAATGAAAGCTAATGGTTTGAGCATTAAGCCCTTCCAAGCAAAGGGCAGAAAGTAAGTGTTGACCAGTATGCTGTTGCATATGGTCAAATCTTCGCTCCCAATCTATTGTACACGTCACTTCAGTGTCTTTGGGCAATCGTTCAAGCTTATGCCAAATATGTTCACCCTCACTGTAGACGTCTAACACAGGAATTCCATCAATAGACCCTAGATCACAGGGCTGTCCTCCTCCATGGGGATAAAAAGCGGTTACATCTAAACGTACCAGAATCTCATATTCTTTTTCTATAACTTGTACAACCTTTGCTTGCCACATTTTAAGGTATGAATCGGAATAATACAGTTTCTTGGTCATGATTCGCTCTCCTTTTTGAGTAGTAAACCTATTTTGGTAAGGAAGTTGCCTAACGGAATATCATCATAGAATAACTAAGTATATCACGTAAAACAAATTGGTTGGTAGATACGAAGTAGAGCAAAGGAACATGGTATAATTACACAATAGCCTTTTCATGGGAATTCCTAAATGACTATTTCGATTAATGATCTCTTACAATGTAGTACTGGTCTTAGTATGTTACCATAGAGAGAAAGATAGCTTTGACATATGAATTAAAAGCTAAAACGCATGCAGGAGAAGAAATTATGAGTATATTAAAAAACGATTGGGCAGACATTTTAGCAGAAGAATTTGAGAAACCCTATTATCTAGAGCTTAGAGAATTCCTGAAAAAGGAGTACGCAACCACTAAGGTGTTTCCATCCATGTATGACATATTTAACGCCTTGCACTATACTCCATATGCCGAAACAAAGATTGTCATTTTAGGCCAGGATCCATATCATGGACATGGACAGGCCCACGGGCTGAGCTTTTCGGTACAGCCCGGTGTCCCAACGCCACCATCATTACAGAACATCTATAAGGAGCTCGAACAAGACGTAGGCTTCCAAATCCCCAATCATGGTCACTTAATAGAATGGGCGAAGCAAGGAGTGCTTTTATTAAACACCGTTTTAACGGTTAGACAAGGTCAACCTAATTCCCATAAAGGGATGGGCTGGGAAACGTTTACGGATCAAGTCATCAGGAAATTGAATGAGAGAGAAAAGCCAGTGATATTTATTCTGTGGGGCAAACACGCTCAAGAGAAAAAGCTACTTATCACTAATCCTCAGCATTCCATTCTTCAGTCTCCACATCCTAGTCCGTTTTCAGCGCGTCGTGGATTTTTCGGCAGCCGTCCATTTTCTACTGCCAATCAGCTTCTGCAGGATTCAGGGCAAGAATCCGTTAAGTGGAATTTACAAGCTTAAAGAAGAAAGGGATAGATGGGCGTGAAATCTTAGGCGGGGTATCTGAAAGTGGTTGAAACAAAAAGGTTTATGGTATATACTAGCGTTGGTTAATGTCTAACTGTCATTAATTACCGACTAATCTTAAGATTTCAATTAGCTTACATAACGCTATTCCTTAGGTAAATGGAAGAAAGTGTAGTCTTTCCATGGCCTAACTTCTTTATATCATAGAGAAGTTAGGCTTTTTCTTATTTGAAAGCCCAAGTTTTACCGTACAGTAAGTGAATACATACTTATACTCGACCAGACTCTATAAAGATGAAAAAGAAAAAGGAGCTGATCAAGCAACTAAAGGGGGACAATTTAATAAAATGATTCCTAATGACAACCAAACTCAACGAATCTCAATCATGCTGAAAGACAAAATGTCAACTTACTTTGGCATGAGCCCTCCGACATGTACTTCTTATTTGCACAGCCCCTACTTAGTCATCACACTCAAAAATATCTTATCTCCGTTGGAATCAAGCCTCATTAATCAGGGTGAAATGTTTCTCGTGGAGAAAATACGTGATGTCATCATGAAGCCATTGCTAGAAGAGCTAGAGGATCAACTAAAGCAAACGATGGCATTCCAGGTAGAGAGGTGGTATTACGATTGGAAGTACGGAGCTAATCAAGGTATCATCATGGCCAAAGAAGAGAAAGGATTCATGTCAGATGTAGCGAATTCCGCTCATACATTTGCAGAAATCGTGGTAGACTGTTATACCGAGATTCATACTGAACCAGAAAGGGTAAAAGTGATGGAAGTCCACCAGCATGCTTTTTTACTTGCTTGTTCGGGGGTATTATTTGATATAGAGAAAATGCTATTTAAGCAAGGGCATGAGAAGCTTTTAAGAAAAAGAGAAAATCCTAGAAGAGCAAGCTTCCTCCACCGATTAAGCCAAAGACTGGGCTGGGATTATGAGCATACCTTTGACCACGTTTCTGTTCTTTGGGACTATGAACAAGATACAGCTCTCATTTACTTAGAGATCCTTAAAGCAAGCTGAGTCTAACAACTATAGGATAAAGGATATGGTGAGGAAATGGAATACATTCAAGATAAGCTAAAGCATGTCAGTAGCTATATGAGTAAGCTACTGCGGAAAAAATTTGGCAGAGGACCGGAATCCTGCTATGCAGCGATCAACAACCGGTACCTGGTTTTTTACATACGTGGATTCATTTCTCCTATGGAAGAGGTATTGCTCCAGGAGAAAAGAAGCAAGAGTGTAACAAGTGCACGAAGGACAATCATTACAAGCACGGTGGAGGAATTAAAGGGAGTGATACAGGTCACCTTTGATATAGAGGTGGGTAGCTTCTATCACGATTGGAACTTTCCGAATAATTCAGGTGTGATTATAGCCGCTCTACAGCATGATGAACAGCGCTTTGTTCAGGAAACACGGGGAGAAGAGGAGTCAGTAGATATTGAAAAGCTAGAAGCAGAGGTCAATCGGATTAGTGGGCTAGTACAAAAGGTACCAAATGAAACGACGGTTCATCGGATCTCACCTACCATCTATGTTGTTCTAAGAATAGGGATTTTGATTCCTATAGAAAAAGCTTTGATTGCTAAAGGCTTTGAAAAGGAACTTCTATTTACAAAAGATGAATTGGAAAAGGCTCATTTTCACCGAAGTGGTCAATTTGAACAGATTTTTAGACGACAGGTCAATGATATCTTTGTCGATTGGAATTTAAAAGAGGATAAAGGACTTATGTGTTTTGTTCTAAAATCATGACACTGGCAACTCTAACGTCAGATCGCTATAATAAGTTATCTAGAAGTAATCTCACTCATAGCTGAGTATGATGCTTAAATAGGAGGAAGTGCTAGTGGAACTGATTAACATATTACGACAACACATAGAGCAGAACACGTGGGTACAAGCCATTCTCAGTCAGGTGCGTAAGAAGGACGGATCTCTAGCCCAAAAAGTTCAAATTAAGCCAGTGGAGCTGAAGGGAGTTATGCACTATCAATTCAGCTATTATTATGAAAACAAGGTGAAGCATGAAAACTTGCTAGGTGAGGAGTCTATAGAGCGGGTAGAAAGTCTCTTGCAGGAAAGCTATAGACAGGCAGTGCTTCAAACAACCGATAATGACTATCACATCCTAGTGAGTAAAAAAGGGAAGCTAAAAATCATGACAAAGCCTCCGACTAAAAAGAGCATTGATCGTCAGCATAATCGCCAGAAAACGTATATTTTAGAAGAGGGCATAGCTGTACCATTTCTCGTTGAATTAGGAGTCATGACTGAATCAGGCAAAGTTCACAATAAGAAATATGATAAATACAGGCAGATCAATCGTTTTCTTGAAATGATTCGTGATATTCTTCCACATCTTCCAAGGAATCGAACAGTACAAATCCTAGATTTCGGCTGTGGTAAATCATATCTAACGTTTGCTCTGTACTATTACTTAGTTGAGCTTGAAAAGCTTGACGTGCATATCACGGGATTAGATTTAAAAGAGGATGTAATTCGTCACTGTCAGCAGCTCGCTGAACAGTTTGGTTATGAGAACCTACAGTTTAAAGTAGGGGATATTGCCAAGTATGATGAGAAGAGTGCCATTGATATGATGGTCACCTTGCACGCCTGTGATACGGCAACGGATGCGGCTCTTGAAAAAGCTGTACGTTGGAATGCAGGGATTATTTTGTCTGTTCCCTGCTGTCAGCATGAGCTATTGACGCAAATAGATAACGATATCCTTGAGCCTATGCTGGGTCACGGTCTTATAAAAGAACGCTTTGCTTCATTAGCAACAGATTCCATCCGAGCAAAGCTACTCAGTATTTTGAGATATAGGACACAGCTGCTGGAATTTATAGATTTGGAGCATACCCCGAAAAATATATTAATTCGAGCTATCAAAGAGGAGTCCTTAGCAAAGGACAAACAAAAGCAGCTAGTCAGAGAATACACGACATTTAGAGACTTTATTCAAGCTAAGCCTTATTTGGAGCGTGCTCTTGAAGATAGGCTAGCCCCTTTATTAGAAGAGAGTTAAAAAACTTTTAGTTCTTTATCAAACGTATGTGGTATTGCATTTGTGCAATACCACATATTTTAAAAGAAAAATAATATAATTAAGGTGACCGCCAAGCAATAAATAGAAAAATAGATTACCTTCCCTCTATTCATTACTCCCATGTATCACTTCAATGATGACTGTTTTGCGTGGCTAGATCAGTACCTTTATCCTTCATCCATTTTTACACTTTACTTTTATCGAAAATAGGAGTATTATTCCTTATAATAATTCTTTAATTGCATAAAGTCGCCGAGTTTCCATTATGGAAAACGGGGGAACCACCTGAAGCCAATTTGGTTTCAATGGGGTTAATCGTTTTGGTTGTCATACAATCATAACGACGGGCACTCTCAAGCCCGAACCCGACAGCTAACCTCGTAGGCGTTTGAGAGAGAAGCGCAGCCCGTTACCATGTTATTTGTCATGCAAAACCCTGGCAGCAGAATTCTCTGCTCTTGGGTTTTTTTGTGTTTTATTGGTACTGATACTACTGATAAAAGCAGCCATTGATGTGATAAAAAAGGTAAGAGTTAAACAATAATGAGGCGGTGATTTGAAAGTATGAAAAAACAATTTATGATCATCGGGCTGGGTCGATTCGGTTCAGCACGGGAGATATTCTGTTGATGATTGGCCGTAATGAAGACATTCGTTATATGGAGAATAAGTATGAGAAGAAACGTTAGAACACGAATTCAGGAGATGGGTCCACCTCAACTGATTATGAGTGTATTTGCTCTATTAATTGGAATTGGAACTCTCCTGCTCTCCCTACCCCTTTCATCAGCCAGTGGGAAGTCGGTTGGCTTGCTTGATGCATGGTTTACCGCTACTTCAGCCGTTTGTGTAAACGGGTTAGTCGTTGTAGATACCGGAAGTGTATACTCTACGTTTGGGCAAGTCGTCATTATGATGCTTATTCAAATTGGAGGCTTGGGATTTATGACGTTAGGGGTCATGGTGGCTATTGTACTAGGCAAAAAAATTGGTTTAAAACAAAGATTGATTATTCAGCAAACAACCCAATCCGTCTCATCCCAAGGTTTGGTGAAGTTGAGTTTATACATTGCTATGATTGTGTTTATTTTGGAAAGCTTGGCAACAGTCATCCTTACTTTGAGATGGAAGGATGAAATGGGTCTTGGTCAGGCTGCCTATTATGCGTTATTCCACACAATATCTGCTTTTAACAATGCGGGCTTTGCTCTTTGGTCCGATAGCTTATCTGGATTTTTAGACGATCCAGTCGTAATCATAACTATTGTCTTACTATTTCTTATTGGTGGGTTGGGATATATCGTAGTGGTTGATCTTGTGCAGAAACGCTCTTGGCGCAGGCTATCCCTGCATTCCAAAATTGTGCTTCTCGCATCCGGTCTTCTTTTGGCAGGAGGTTTTCTCCTTATCTTTTTACTGGAGAGCTGGAACTACAATACATTTGGTCATTTAACTTTTGGGGAACGGGTTTCAGCTGCTTTCTTCCAAGGAGCTACACCCCGAAGTGCGGGATTCAATACCATTGATATTGCCAGCATGCTGACTGCCTCTCAATTTGTCATCATCATATTGATGTTTATCGGAGCGGCATCAGGCGGCACAGGTGGGGGAATCAAGGTCAACACCTTCGTTGTTCTCCTTTTGGCCACTCTAAACACCTTTCGCGGCGGTGGACAGATCCATGCCTTCCAGCGCAAAATTAATCAAGAAGTCGTCATGCGTGCCCTTGCTGTCGTCATTAGTTCACTTACCTTTGTGCTTGTCGTTGCGCTGCTCTTAACTATTACAGAAGACATGTTGGAGGAACATTTTCTTGAAGTTTTATTTGAAGCTACTTCTGCTTTTAGCACAACAGGGCTTTCCATGGGACTGACCAGCGAATTATCTCCCCTTGGCAAGGTCATCGTCACCCTCACCATGTTTGCGGGACGGTTGGGCCCATTGACGTTGGCCTTTGCCTTGGCCCGTAAAAAAAGATCATCAAAACTGGGTTACCCGGAAGATCATATTTTGATTGGTTAAAAATGCAAATAGGAAAAACAGGGAGTGAGACATGTGATTCAGGTGAAAAATTTGAACTATGCGTATCCGAAGTATGAACAAAAAATATTGCATGGACTAAATTTCGAAGTGAAGCGAGGGGAGATTCTTGGTTTTTTAGGACCTTCTGGGGCAGGCAAAAGCACTACGCAAAACATCTTGATCGGTAAATTAAGAAACTACACAGGTTCTGTCCAAGTATTTTCCCAAGAGATGAAAACTGTGACTTCCGATTACTATGAACGGATTGGAGTAGCTTTTGAATTCCCTAACTTTTATAGTCGGTTTACAGCATTAGAAAACCTGAGACATTTCCAATCTCTCTATCGCAATCAGGAGAACGACCCTATAGCTTTATTAGAGCAAGTAAACCTAAAGGAATATGCACATGTCAAATTCGAGCACTTCTCAAAGGGCATGAAAATGCGCTTAAATTACTGCCGTGCCATACTTGGGAATCCAGAAATCCTTTTTCTTGATGAACCTACCTCTGGACTCGATCCCGTCAATGCAGATAGATTAAAGCAACTCATCCTAGAACGCAAACAATCTGGAACTACGATTCTACTCACCACCCACCAGATGCAGACTGCTGAACAGCTATGCGACCGAGTTGCCTTTATTGTGGGTGGTGAAATTAATCTAATTGATTCGCCAAAAAATCTGATGCTACAGTACGGACAACGTCAGCTCAAGGTGGAGTTCGAAGTAGATGGCCAACGTTATACTGAGGAATTCCCGTTAGAAGGTATAGGAGAAAACGAGCGTTATCTTCATGTGATTCGCTCTCACCCTATCATTACGATGCATTCTATGGAAGCCACGTTGGACCAAATCTTTATGAAGGTGACAGGAGCAAGCTTATGATGAGGATTAGAAGTCTAGTGACTTTCGATGTTCGCTTTCAATGGAAGCAACGTTTCTACCATGTTTATCTGTTGGTTTGCGCCGTTTATATCAGTCTCTTACTTTTACTACCAGAAGCCTATGTGGATAAAACAATCGTCCTGCTTACATTCTCTGACCCGGCAGCTTTAGGGCTTTTTTTCTCAGGAGGTATGCTTTTGTTGGAAAGAGAACAGGGCATTCAGGAGAGTCTGTTTGCTACTCCGCTTCGCGTAAAAGAGTATGTCATTGCTAGGTGCCTTTCCCTCTCTGTCCTTTCGCTAGCTGCAGCTTACGTCATTCATATAGCTGTGAAGGGATGGCCTGTTTCGCCGATCGCATTCACACTTGGAGTATTGTTATCCTCCTTCTTCTTTACGTTACTCGGGATGTGTGCAGCCGTGCTTAGTCACTCTATTAATGGATTTCTTCTGCTGTCTCAAGGCTTCGCCCTACCGTTCGTATTTCCTGTTCTTGGATATTTAAATTGGCTTCCTTCACCACTCTATAAGCTTCTACCGACTGAAGGATCCCTTCTCCTTATTGAAGGATCAAATCAAATCATTAGTCTAGGTGATGCGGTGTACGCAATTATAGTTTTATTGTTATGGATTGGTTTTGCAGGCTGGTGGAGCGTAAGTCTGTTACAAAGAACGATAAAAATGTTGGATGAGGGGAAAAACTGATGCTTAAATATAAGACCTTGCTTATCAGTGATATAAAAAATGCGGCTAGGAATCCCATGTTTATGCTAATTGGTATTGGTCCTCTGTTACTACTTCTTCTTATTCGGTATGTCTTGCCTGTAGTTGCAGACTGGCTGATTGTGTATACTGGATTTGATCTTCTGTCCTATAATGATTTTATTACGATACTCATCATGCTTGTTATCCCTCAATTAATTGGTACGGCAACAGGATTGCTTATGCTCGATGAGCGCGATGAAAGGATTATAGATTACTATACAGTATCTCCACTAGGGAGACATGGTTATTTGATTTACCGTCTACTTTTACCTGTTACAATAACGATTCTAATGTCGGCTTTATTCCTCTTGGCCAACGGCATTTCAAAACACCAAATTGAAAATATTGCCGTCCTTATTTTACTCGCCTTGCAAGCACCACTTTACACACTTTTCCTAGTCGCCTTCGCCGCCAACAAGGTAGAAGGACTAGCTCTATCAAAGCTCGCCAGTCTCATGCTGCTGGGTGCCATTTTTCCTTACTTCATCCCTGACCCGTGGCAAACATTAGGCATTATACTGCCGACCTATTGGCCTTCTAGACTATATTTGAATGGGGCACTACTCGGTGAGAATTTAGGAATAACATTCTTCTTGTATATGATAGGATTGATATTTCATATGCTTCTGCTCACCAGCTTGTTTCTACGGTATTACCGCCAACAATCATAGTAGTCAGTGCCAATTAGTTAATAATTCCATGTCTGATAATTTCGACCTTTACATTAGGTTTAATATTAATATCTTGATAGACTTCCTTCCAATTAATTCGATTCCACGTATCATTAACTGGTTACTTAGAAGGAGGAATGAATATAGGTCGTTTAGAGGAGAAAAAAATTTTCTCCTCTTTTTTGGTTTAAAAGGGAGGAGATAAGGGTACGTAAACCATGGTACTCATTCTCCATTTTTCTAAAGAAAGTATAATGTTCCTTGTTTTTTACCAAAATATGAAATGAAAGAGGTGAAAATGAGACCATCGTCCAGTATTCTGGAAGAATCCTAAGGAACTTATCTACTAGTTTGCTTACAGTTTCACATACACATGGATAGGTAGAAATTATGGAGAATACACGATTTGTACTCTAAAAACCCTCTACTTATAATGAATAAGGTATAGAGAGGAGTCAAACTGAATATGAAAAAGATTGAAGTGAGGGGAGTCACCAAAATTTTCGGCTCTAAGCCTAAGGAAGCGTATCAGCGCTTAGAAAAAGGCCAGAGTAAACAACAAATCTTCAAAGACACGGGCATGAATATCGGTGTTGACCGAGCCACCTTTGAAGTCGAAGAGGGCGAGCTCTTTGTCATTATGGGTCTTTCAGGAAGTGGTAAATCAACGCTTATCCGCCTTATCAACCGCCTCATTAACCCCACCTATGGCGATATCCACATTGACGGTGAAAACATCGTAAAAATGGATAAAACACAATTGATGCAAACACGTCGAAAAAAGCTAGGAATGGTATTCCAGCGCTTTGCTCTATTTCCTCATCGCACGGTACTAAAGAACGTAGAGTATGGTTTGGAGGTACAGGGTATTCCCAAGCAAGAACGTGAAAAGAAAGCAAGAGAATCCCTTGAGGTTGTTGGCCTAAAGGGATACGAAAACAGCAAGCCAGACGAGCTTAGTGGTGGTATGCAGCAGAGGGTAGGATTAGCCCGAGCCTTGGCTAATGAATCAGATATTCTGTTGATGGATGAAGCGTTTAGTGCGCTAGATCCCTTAATTAGAAAAGAAATGCAAGATGAGCTTTTACAATTGCAAAGAACACTTAAGAAAACCATCTTATTCATCACCCATGACTTGGACGAAGCACTTAAACTTGGGGACAGGATTGCCATGATGAAGGATGGTAAAATTGTTCAGATTGGTACCCCTGAAGAGATTATGACATCTCCTTCGAATGAATATGTCTCCACGTTCGTACAGGACGTTGACCGCTCTAAAGTCCTAGAAGCCTCACACATTATGAAAAAGCCAGATGTGGTCACAACATGGAAGGAAGGCCCGCGTGTAGCCATCCGAAAAATGGAGGATAAAGGAATCTCCAGTATTTTTGTTGTCGATAAGGATCGAATGCTAAAAGGATTACTAACGATTGATGCTGCTATCAAAGCTCTAAAAGAAAATAAGTGGGTAGAAGACGTCCTTATTCAAGATTATCCTATTGTTCCACCTAATACGTTATTAAATGAGCTTATAGGTGTGGCAGCTGAAACGAAATATCCTATTGCGGTCGTTGAGGAAGGAAAGCTTGAGGGAATTATTGTTAGGGTATCTATTCTTTCTGGTCTTGCCTTAGGAAAAGGCGAGGAGGTGAATGGATCGTGAATTATTTCAACTTTCCATTAGATAGATGGACCAATACGTTTGTCGATGAATGGTTAATTCCTGTTTTGGGTCCATTTTTTGATGTAATCAGTAAGTGGATTGCCTTCTTTGTAGGCCATTTTACAAGCTTTTTAATTTGGATTCCTGCCGAGCTAATGACTGTAGTCCTTGTTGGTCTAGCTTGGTATTTGGCTGGCAGGGGTGTTGCTATATTTAGTTTAATCGGATTGATTTATTTAGGGAACGTCGAGCTATCAGGAATTAATGTGTGGAATGCTGGGATGCAGACTCTGGCTGTCGTGCTAACAGCTACATTATGTTCCATTATCATTGGGCTCCCATTAGGTATAATGAGTGCTAAATCCGAGGCGGTCAATCGTGTCGTACGACCCATTCTCGATTTTATGCAGACCTTACCGAGTTTTGTATATTTGATTCCTGCCGTTCTTTTATTCGGAATTGGCGTGGTTCCGGCTGTGATTGCGACGTTTGTTTTCGCTACTCCACCAGCTGTTAGGCTAACCAATCTAGGTATTAGACAGGTGCCAACAGAAGTGATCGAGGCATCTAGAGCCTTCGGTTCAACCTCTTGGCAAATGCTCCGGAAGGTACAGCTCCCAATGGCTTTACCTACCATTATGGCTGGTATTAATCAGACGATTATGCTTGCCTTATCCATGGCGGTTATCGCATCGATGATTGGAGCACCGGGGCTAGGGTCTATCGTTAATGCGGGTATTTCCAGTGTTAACGTAGGAATGGGACTAGTAGGTGGATTAGGAATTGTTGTGCTTGCTATCCTATTAGACCGTATTACTGAAGGGCTAGGAAAGAAATATAATCCGAATAAATCATAATTCGGACAAAATAATGTAATTCAAGTTATGAGTCATGTAAGAACATATAGATGATTCAGGAATAACAGACAAACAAACTATGTTTATTTTAAGAGGAGGAATTTAAAGAATATGATGAAACAAAAGAACTGGTTAAAGCTAACATTATTCTTAAGTTTAATCTTCGTATTAGTTGCAGCAGGGTGTGCGGCTGATAATGGCGATGGATCAGAAGAAGGAACAGGTGTTGAAGAAGGTACAGGAACTGAGGATGGGAATGGTACAGATGGAGAAGCAGCTCCAGAGGAAAAAGGAACACTTACGTTTGGGGTAACTCCTTGGACAAGTACAATTCCTCCTACACATGTAGCGAAGATTTTACTTGAAGATATGGGCTATACCATTAATCTACAAGAAGCAGATGCAGGTGTCGTCTACACAGGCCTTTCTCGCGGAGATATCGATGTATTTATGGATTCTTGGCTGCCAGATATGCATGCCAACTACATGGATCGTTACGGAGATTCGTTAGTTGATACAGCGGTTAGCTATCCTGACGGAGAGCTTGGTTGGGTTGTTCCTGAGTATGTTGACATTGATTCTTTTGAAGATCTAATTGGAAATGAAAGCATGTTTGATGGAAGAATATATGGTATTGAAGAAGGGGCTGGTATGACCATCACGTCCCGTGAAATGATTGAAGCCTATGACCTAGATTTCGAGTATGTCGCTTCCAGTGAAGCAGGTATGCTCACACAGGCGACAAGAATGATTAACAATGAGGAGCCTGTTATTTTCCTAGGATGGAGACCACATCCAATGTTCGTAAACTGGGATCTAAAAGTATTAGAGGATCCAGAGAAATTTTTTGAAGCTTCACAAGTCCATGTTATCACGAATGAAAACGTAGAAGAGGAAGCTCCTGAAGCGTTCGAATTCTTAAGCAACTGGAGTATTCCTGTAGACGATATTGAGGAAATGATCCTCAAAATTGAGGACGGTGCTTCTGCAGAGGAAGTAGCGCAAGAATGGATTGATAATAATCAAGATCATGTGAATGAGATGCTAGGAAACTAAGCCTGCTCAGACTGATCTTACGGGAAGGGTGCTCCTTTATAGGGGCACCTTTCCTAATAGTTTAAGGATCATACAAATACAAAAGCAATTCCTTTTAGCTTCATGTTAATAGGGATTGCTTATTTTATTAATAAAAAATATGCTCAAGCATCTGTCCCTTAGGTCGGACAAACACCGCTTCCTTTGAACAAGCTCCCTCATAGAATACCGTAGCTTAACAAAAAGGAGGGATATGTATGCTTGGTTTTTCCATGCTTACCCTTGTGCGTCGACATAGTACAAAGCTAGATAAAATGATGAGACATCAACTAGTGAACCTATACCGACCTATGAAATGGATCCCTTGTGTCCTGCATAAATTGATTGAAGGTTGGGTGGTGAGAAACAAAAAAATACCTGTTATCATTCAATTTGAAGAGGAGAGTACAAACGGGCAAGCACTTTCCAGTAACATGCAGGCCGTACACGAAATGATTCACAAGGACGCAAAATGTGAATGGAAGGCAAAGTATCACAGCTTGTCTGCGTGCTCCTGTGAGCTTTCACCTAATGCGATTGAAGAGCTTTTGGTGCACTATTCAGGGATTAAAAAAATTTACTATGATCGCAAAGTTCAGTCACTACTGAATGTGGCTACGCCTACAGTTAAGTCTCCGGCCCTGCAGCAATCAGGATTTACAGGGAAAGGTGTAACCATAGCCGTTGTGGATACCGGTATACATGGTCATCAGGATTTTACACAGCCTGAGGATCGTCTGGTTGGCTTTAAGGATTTCGTACAAAATCGAACAGAAGCGTATGATGACAATGGTCATGGTACACATTGTGCGGGTGATGCAGCAGGAAATGGGTTTGCATCAGGAGGTCTGTATCAAGGACCAGCGTATGAAGCTAACCTTGTGGGAGTGAAGGTCTTAAATCGAATGGGTTCAGGCTCTTTATCTACAGTTATGGAGGGCATTCAATGGTGTATGGATTACAAAGATCTATATAATATTAAAATTATTTCTCTTTCCCTTGGTGCGCCTGCTCAGCAATCGGCTGCTGATGATCCGTTAGTTGATATAGTGAATAAGGCTTGGGACAATGGGATCGTTGTCGTTGCCGCCGCAGGAAACGACGGACCGGATAACGGAACGATAGCCAGTCCAGGTATAAGTCCAAAAATCATTACAGTTGGAGCGATGGATGATCAAAGGACCGATGAGCGAGCTGATGACCGAGTAGCAAGCTTCTCTAGCAGAGGTCCAACTATTGACCAATTGCCTAAGCCAGACGTACTAGCTCCAGGGGTTAACATTATTGCTCCAAATGCACCGGGCTCCTATCTTTATAAAATGCAGAAAGGAAGCCGAGTGGGAGAGAATTATCTTTCTTTATCAGGGACATCAATGGCTACTCCTATCGTTGCAGGTATTGTAGCACAGCTGCTAGAGGCTCAGCCAAACTTGACACCGGATGAGGTGAAGCAGAAGCTGCTAAATGGAGCAGAGGATCGAGGCTATCCTAGAATTGTACAGGGACATGGATATGTAGATGCGGAGCAGTCTCTTAGCAGCTAGGGCATAAAAAACACCTCCAATCTCACCGTTACGGAGTGGGGTCGGAGGTGATTTTTTATTTCAGTAAGTAAGACGTCTTATTTAAGGTCTTTTTATCAGTTAAAATAAGCCTTTAATCTTATCAAGCTCTCTCAAGCATCCGGTCTAGAGCAAGCTTAGATAAATGCGCAGTTTCAGAATCGACCTTAATTGGATTAATGACAACTCCATTCTTAAGCTCCTCTAATACCCATAGCAGGTGAGGTAAATCAATGCGATTCATTGTCAAACAAGGACACATATTAGGGTTTAGTGAGATAATCGTTTTATCTATATGTGTATCGCTTAACCGATTGACTAGATTCATTTCTGTCCCAACTGCCCATTTTGTACCTGGTGCTGCTTTTTTCAAGGTTTCTATAATGTAATGTGTTGAACCTGCATCATCCGCTAGTTGAACGACTTCATGTGAGCATTCAGGATGAACAATAATTCTCATGTCTGGTTCATTCTTACGCAAATCAGCGATGTTTTGCACAGTGAATTTTTCATGGACAGAGCAGTGTCCCTTCCATAAAATAACCTTTGCCTGTTCAAGGTCACCTTCGTATTCAAACTGGTTGTTAATCGGGTTCCATACAGCCATTTGGTCCAAAGGAACACCAATATCATACGCTGTGTTACGACCTAAATGCTGATCAGGTAGGAATAGAAGTCTTGGCTTTTGAGTGAAAGCCCATTCAATCATCTTTTTCGCATTAGAAGAGGTTACCGTTGCGCCACCATGCTTGCCACAAAACGCTTTAATAGCCGCTGTAGAGTTCACATAGGTAAGTGGAATAATGGTGTCACCAAACATTTCCTGAAAAACTGTCCACGCTTTTTCTGTTTGATCAATATCAGCCATATCAGCCATTGAACAGCCCGCACGCATGTCAGGCAAAATCACCTGTTGATAATCATCTGTTAGAATATCAGCAGTCTCAGCCATAAAATGTACACCGCAGAATACAATGTACTCTGCCGCCCGATTCCCAGCTGAAACCTGTGCTAGCTGCAGAGAGTCACCTGTAGCGTCAGAGAATTGAATGACTTCATCCTTTTGATAATGATGTCCGGGTATAAATAAACGATCCCCAAAATGGGCTTTGATTTCATGAACACGGGCTTCCATGTCTGGTACGCTCAATGCTTTATAAGAAGCAGGCAGCATAGACTGCTTGCTTAGAAGATTTAGTACACTCATCAGAATTACCTCCAAAATAATGTGAATTATTTCACAAAATAAAGAAAATTAGCCTAGATAAGATGAAATTATCAGCTGTTTGAAACATTAGCTTTACATGTGTCTTGACATCTATATTGACACAAAACTACAATAATAACAATAGGTTTTTACTTTTATATATAAATTCTGTTCAAAAAAAGGGAGTCAAGGTATGATCTATTTAGATTATTCAGCTACAACACCCATATCAGAGCAAGCACTACAGATCTACCTAGAGGTAGCTAAAAACTATTATGGTAATCCAAACAGTCTACATGACATAGGAGGGCAGGCAGCTCAGTTGTTAGAGGGGTGTCGGGCAAAGCTTGCTACTTTGATTCAAGCCGAATCAAGAGGAGTATTTTTCACTGGTGGAGGATCTGAAGCAAATGAACTGGCTATCCGCTCCCTTGTAAAAGGGAATGATCGAAAAGGTAGACGACTGATCACCACAAAGGTGGAGCATGCCTCCGTTTTAAACACATTTATAGCATTAGAGGAGGAAGGCTATGAAGTCGTTTATGCTCCAGTGGATGAGTATGGACAGGTGGATCTTGTCCAGCTAGAGGCGCTACTCACCGAGGATACCATCCTTGTGTCGATTTGTCATGCCAACTCAGAAATCGGGACCATTCAACCTCTTGAACAGATTGGAGAGCTATTGACCGAAAAGAAACATATTATATTCCATAGTGATTGTATCCAGTCCTTTGGGAAAATTCCTATAGATGTGCAAAAAGCAAAAGTGGATAGTATCAGTCTATCTAGTCATAAAATTTATGGACCAAAAGGAGTGGGAGCCTGTTACATCAGCCCTTCTGTTTCGTGGAAAAGCGTATTACCCCATATCTCTCATGAAAAAGGCTTTCGTCAGGGAAGCGTGAATCTGCCAGGGATAGCTGGCTTTGTCACAGCAGCAGAGGAAACAGTACTTACGCTAGGGATAGAGAAGGAGCGGGTTCGACGATTGACTCAACAATTGCTAGAAGGATTGCGTCAATTAAAATGGGAAATCGTTCTTGAAGGTCACCCTAAGACACGGCTACCTCATCATCTAGGGCTTAGGATTTTGGGTATGGAGGGGCAATATGCTATGCTTGAATGTAACCGGTATGGTGTAGCAATTTCAACGGGAACCGCTTGCCTCGCTCATGAAAAAGGCTCTTCAGAGACCATGCAGGCGATTGGTAAAACAGATACAGAAGCCAATGAATTTATTCGCCTGACCCTGGGCAAAGAAACAACAGAGGAAGAGGTTACCCAAACCATTAAGACTATTGATCAAATTTGCCAGCAATATTTTAAGAGGTAAGATCAAAGCTCAGGAACAGAACATAAGGAGCTTTTAGCGATAAACGGTTAACAGAAACTCTTTAACACACGTGGTCAACCGACCGCCGTCATGCAGTGCAACACCGTGCGATGGGAGCTGTGCACGGTACGTGAAAGGGAAAGGTTTTTTAAGGGAAATAGAGCGAAAAAAGTAAAGATCATTTGAATAGGCAGGAAGGGAGGAGTACTGTGGAAAAAGGAAAGCTACTAGGAGAGCAGCGTCGAGATACGATTTTAGGTTGGATTAAAGGCAGTGAGGGGCCGATCCCAGCCAGAGTATTAGCGGAAAAAGCGAAGGTTAGTAGGCAGGTCATCGTACAGGATATCTCACTACTAAAGGCCAAAAATGAGCCTATTCTAGCGACTGCTCAGGGTTATGTTTATCTAAGAAATTCATCAGAGCCTAAACCACAAAGAGTCATTGCTTGCTACCATACCCCACAGGATACAGAGAAGGAATTAACCTTGATCGTAGATCACGGAGCTACGATTCTGGACGTTATCGTTGAGCATCCCATGTATGGGCAATTAACAGCATCCCTTATGATTAGTAGTCGTCAGGATGTTAAGCACTTTTTGAAACAAATTCAAGAGAAAAAGGCATCACTGCTATCAGAGCTAACAGAAGGAGTACATTTGCATACTCTCCAAGCGGATACGACTGACATATTGGATGAAGTATGTGCTGTTCTTGAACAAGAAGGGATTCTTCTATCTGATACAACTACAGACACAGACATGGATACTGTACAAGCTTAAAAACAGTAGTTCTAAAAGTGTAGTGGCTTCAGCTAACAGACGTCTCTACACTGAAATCAAACGGTGGACTCGGCGCCTTAGAAGTGTTTATGTCTCTCACTAAAATCTAACGGACATAATTGCACCTTAGAGGTATTTCTTGCACTTCGAAAAATTCTAACGGTCAAAAACGCACCTTAGACGTGCATTTCAAACAAAACTGTTCAATTATTCATTCTAAGAGTCTAAAATGTCCGTTAGAGATGAAAGTAAGTCGAAATAGCTGTCTAAGAGTCTAAAATGACCGTTAGAGATCAAGGCAAGTTAAAATAGATGTGTAACAGTGCAACACTGTTACACTGAAAAAGTGAAAAAGTAAAAAAGTGCGACAGTAAAGAAGTGCAGCATTGCAAAGGTTGAAAAAAAGAAGCTATACCTTAGTGAAGAAAGAGAAATCTCCTGTTGTACAGCTTCTTATTTTATTCTAACTCCTACCTTATCATATCTTATAAGTTTTAAGTAAACGCAATCAGCATTTATTCACTCATCCTGTCCCAAAGAGCTTGGAACGCCTCTTCATCAACTTCAAGGAAAACCGGTACGTTACCGTATCTCACCAACTGATTAGGAAATAACACTAGCTGAACGTGAGTGTTGTCCTCTAGGGTTAGGTGAATGGTTTTACGCGATTCGTCCTCATATATTCCTTGCTCCACCAAAGGTTCTGCTGCAAGAGGGCGAGCCTCGTGTAATTCCTGAATAAAGCTTTGCAGAGCTCCGTCTGTTGATAAGGTATTGAGCTCTTCTTTGCCGTTATTCCAGCTATCAAAGCTCTCCCATTGAGCAGAGCTGATACGACCTTCAAGTTTTAGCTTACCTAGAAGATCTTCCCCATTGGTAATGGTCATACCGTTCATGTTTTCATAGATATCGGCGTATATTTGTCCATCTATTTCAATATAGGACATAACTCTAAAGTCTGTATCATACCCGTTTACCGCATAAATTTCAGTTTCGCCAATATTGGAAGCAAGCTCAATATAATCATCCTCTGAGCTCCACTCATCAATTCCGCCTGTTGTTTGTCCAAGCTTCTCTCCTCGTAGCTCTAAAGCATCAGCTGGAGATAGCATGGATTCAGATTGAGTATACACATTTCCTTGATAAACAACTAAAGGAATCATATTAAGCATAGGACCATCTGTATCAGGTATCTCCATCTTCGGAATCGTTACACCATCGGCTACTTCAATTTGTGTTGGAACTGGCTGGTTTACCTGATTCCAAACGCTAGGGGCTGCTAAGCCGATACCAGCAGCAACCAATAGACTTGCCGCAATAATCTTGCCTTTATTGGATTTTCTCTTTTCCTGCTTGTTTTCTTCTATTTTTGCTTGGATACGTTGTTTCATTTTATCATCTGCTTTCATCTGATCCATCACTCTCTTATAGTTAGATTTAAAATTGTCCTGCTTCATGTTTCTGTTCTCCTTCCAGATCCAGCTTCAACAATTGTCTTCCACGCTGTAAGCGCATCTTTACAGCGGATTCACTGATTTTTAATATCTCACTGATCTCTCGAACAGAGTAATCCTCGTAGTAATAAAGATGTATGACATTTTTATACTTGATAGGAAGAGCTAGAACAAGACTAATGAGCTCTCGATCAGCAGGTGTCGTGAAAATCGACTCCATACCTTCAAGCTTAACCTCACGCTTACGCCATACTCTGCCTAGCATATTTTTGCAATGATTAGTGAGTACCCGGATTAACCAAGCCTTCTCATGTTCTTCGTCATTGAACACGGGACCCTTTTCCATTAACTTAATAAAGGTATCCTGTATCGCTTCCTCTGCATCTTCCTTATTGCCAAGATGAACAATCGCGATTTTGAACAGCGTGTGTGCGTATTTCTCGTAAGAGCCTGGCACATGTTCGCCCGGCCGGAGCAAATTTTGCTGCATGGCTATTCTGTCCTCCTTTACCTTTAACACAGTTAAGGACGTGAATCGGTCACATTTTGTTCCTTGTATTCCCATATTATTTTCCTTCACTCTAGTTTCTGTTCTAGATTCTGTCACAACCTGACTCGAAAGTGCCATTCAAAATTTGATATGCTTAAGCTACAATGGTAAGTAGTTTATGAGAGAAGAAAGGCTGATAGTTAGCCTTGATTAAAAGTTTTATTCTATGAGGTGATGTAATTGGGAAATACAGCAATGAATAAAAAGCTCCTCTTTATTTTAGGAGGAATTGTTCTACTGGTTCTACTTGGAGGCATTCTGTGGATAGGTGTGTTCCAGCAGGCTGGGGAGCCGTTAGACGTACTAAATCAAATAGAGCCATTTACATTAGAGGATGTTATGGTAGGGGATACGTATAACTCTGATAATGATAAAATTAAGCTTTTATCCTTCATTTTTATTAACTGTCCAGATGGCGTTTGTCCTACAACGATGATAGATTATAAGGAACTAGAGGAAACGCTGAAGGATCAAAACTTGTTTGGTGATGAGGTAGAGCTTCTGTCCATTACCTTTGACCCTGAAAGAGATACAACAGAGTTACTACGTGAGTATGGTGAAGCCTTTCAGGTAGATGCAGAGGGCTGGAGAGTATTGAGGGGCTCAGAAGAGGAGATTAAAGCGGTAGCTGATGGTCTCAAGTTCTTTTACGGCTTGAACGAGGATGGAACGGGTTATCACTCCACAACGATGTTTCTTCTAGATGCTGATCATCAGGTCCGGGGCCTATATTTAATGAGCAACACAAATCAAGGTATGGATCAGGAGGCTATCCTAGAAGGTATTAATAAGCTAGTGAAAGAGTAATTAGCTTAGCTTATAAACATAAAAGAGAAGGAAAAAGAGCAGACGACGATGCTGCTCTTTTTCGTGGTATAGGCTAGACAAGTATTATTTAGAGTTTCATATTCAAAGGGCACATGTTGAGAGTGATTTCTTTCCTTAACTGACATTGAAATGAGCAAAATAGAGTAGAGATTTAAAGCGTTTAACATCGCCCTCACCTTGATGATAGGGGAAACAAAGACTCGGAAGAAATAACCATCCACAGTTAATCCTTCCGAGTATGATTTGTATTTATTTTTACTAGAAGTGCTTTAAGTTCGCGCACTTCATTTCGTAGTGCAGTCAGTTCATGATTAACAGAGGTCACTTTAACATCGATCACATCTTCTTTTTCAAAAAGCTGAGCTCGTTCCGCTTCGTTGGCTTTTTCTACGTTACTCACAATAACTCCGATAAATAAGTTGATAATCACAAAAGAACCTACAAGAATAAATGTAATAAAATATATCCATGCCCAAGGAGCCTGCTCTAGCATAGGGCGCATTACTCCACTAGACCAGGAATCAAGCGTGACAAGCTGAAACAAGGTAAGCAACGTATCGTGCAGGGTACCAAACAGCTCAGGCTCCAATTTAGAAAATAGCATCGTCCCAACAACAGCAAAGATATAGAAAATCAATCCTAGTAAAAGCATAATATTCCCTAGCGCAGGAATGGTAAGTAAAAGAGCATTAACGACTCGGCGTAGAGAAGGAATAATGGAAATGGTCCGCAACAGTCGTAAAACACGCAAAATCCGTAGGACGGTTACAAAGCTTGCCCCTGCAAAAAGATGTCCAGCCGACACGATTGTAAAATCAAATAAATTCCAAGGGTCCTTAAAGTAAGAAAGTGTTGGTTTAGCTACAATAAGGCGCAAAACGATTTCAATCGTAAATAACCATAGGAGAATACGATCGGCAATACCAAGTAAAGTATGGTATTTTTGAAGAATAGCAGGGTACGTTTCAAGACCAACTATAATAGCATTTATGAGAATCAATACCATGACAGCCGCAGTAAAGAATGGGTGATTAACCACTACATCAGCTCGATCTCTGAAGGCGGTAGGCTGCTGGGTTGAGTTTGTTTCCTTCATTGACAATGACTTCTCCTTTTCCACTCTTCTCTTAATAGCCAGTAAGGTTAAAAAGGTATATGCTTCTATCCTATGTGTCTAGCTAGGCTTCGTCAAGCCTTCCTTAACGGCATAAATAGCTGCCTGTGTGCGATCCTCAACTTCAAGCTTCAAGAGAATGTTACTGACGTGAGTTTTCACCGTCTTGATCCCAATATATAAAAGCTCGCCGATTTCTTTGTTGCTTTTTCCTTCTCCTAAAAGAGCAAGCACCTCTAGCTCCCTATTGGTTAGAGCTGTATGTAGTTGATTTGCTTTAGTTCCAGGACGTTGTAGCCGATTCATCATCATACTAGCTACTTGAGAATCAATCATCGGCTCTCCCTTAAACGCTTTTCGTATGGCTTCGGCAATTGTCCCTGCGGGTGATGTTTTCAGCAGATAACTAAACGCCCCGGCTTCGATAGCAGGAAACACCTTTTCATCATTAATAAAGCTAGTAAGCACAATGATTTTAGGTAAACTTCCATCCTCTATTGGATGACTCATGATTTCCTTTGTTGCTCCAACACCGTCCAATCCATCCATGACTAAGTCCATGAGGATGACATGAGGCTGATGCTGCTTAGCTAGCTCAATAGCCTCCAGCCCATTTTTCGCTTGGCCAACAATAACTAGATCAGGCTCTGTTTGTAGAAAAGTAGCTAAACCCATGCGTACCATTTCATGATCATCGACGATTAAAACGTGAATATTCTCCATGCTATTCCTCTCCTTTCCTCGACTTAATCGGGATTCGTATATCAATGCGAGTTCCTTTACTAGGATATGATAGGATATCAATATGCCCTCCTATATCCATAATTCGCTCATGCATGGTGGCCAGACCGTAGGAGCTCTTTTTCTTCGTATTTTGATCAAAGCCAACACCATTATCCTCCATAAATAATAGTATACGTTCCCCTTTGTGCCACAATCTTAGCTCAATACGAGTTGCCTTGGCATGTCGGAGCATATTAGAAAGAGCCTCTTGAATGACACGAAATAAATGGTCCTCAATCCCACTTTCTAGTTTAATCTCGAGCTGAATATCCCATTTGAGCTGTAGCTCGGAGTACTTTCCTTGAATTTCTGTCAGGAGCTGATCTAAACCATCTATGAGTGTCTGCCCGTCAAGGGTTACAGGACGCAGGTGAAGGATTAGCGCTCGCAACTCCTGCTGAGCTTGATTGACAATCTTTTCGATTTGACCCATTAAGGTTTGAGCCTGCTCAGGGTTCTGTGTCATCAATCTAGGCAATGCCGATAAATTCATAGAAGCGGCAAATAATTGCTGACTGACCGCATCATGAAGCTCTCTGGCCAGCTTTCTACGTTCTTCTAAAGAAGCGGCTGCTTGGGATTGCTGTAGCAATTCGGCATTTTCGTTAGCAAGCTTTTGCAGAGCAAGCACCTGACCTTCAATACGGTCAGCCATATGATTATATTTCTCACTGATTTGGGCTAATTCATCCTCACCCTCTAAATCCAGTCTGTAATCAAGCTTTCCTTTACTAATGGCCTCTATGGCTCCAGCGATACCTTGAAGTCTTTTTTTTAAGCTGCGACCAAAGGGGAAGCCAAAAAAAGCAGTAAAAAACAAGGCTGAAATGATTCCACAAGCCGCAATGAAGAAAAGGAGAGTAAAATACTCCTTTGAATAAAAAGGAGGTAAGAAGGAGGACTCCAAAATAGGCTGCCAAGGGGAAAGCTCAGTAATTATCATAGAAGTCAAAAGAAGCAAGATGATTAATCCTGCTACACTACTAAGCGTACTCTTCAAAATCTCTAAAAAAATATGCCATTGTAAATTAACCAGCTTAAATTGATTCTGTAAAAAACGTCGAATCATTTTTGTGCGCCCCCTCTTAATCAGCCCGTCTGATATCAATCTCACCAGCACTTAGAGTGGCCACAATGTATACTTTCTTTATAGCTTCATTATAGTCCTCACTTTGATAGAAAGCGGATCGACCTGTCCCGTTAGCACTATCGCCTAAAACATCAACCTCACCTACACGAACTTTAGCATCAACATGTACGGAAAGATTTTCAGGAATTAACACACTAATCTCTCCTACAAAACCAGAGATATCTATGATCGTTTCCCCAGCAGGAATAATGGCTTTTGTCAGATCAATATCTACATCTCCTGCACCAAGCCACACGGTCATATCTTCTAGATTCCATGAGCCTCGTCCAATCTTCATATCCCCAACCATCATTTTTCTTCGAACAGGAAAATCCTGTGTTTTCATATCAAGATGTTTATCATTTTTCCATTTTCGTACCCTGCGCTGGTGAAAGCGGTTATTTAAGATCAATTTAAACCCTATATAGATAATGAGTAAAGGCCAGGCATACGTCCAAATATCTCTAAAGCTGATAGAAAACCAGTCTAAGTTATTACCTAGAAATATAAGACCAAGAAAGGTTAAGAGCAAGCCAGTAAATACACTTCCGCTAACACTACGGTTATTTGTAACAAGCCGATTTAGTGCGTTAATCAGCTCGCTGACTCCCCAAATAATTAGAATAGCCGGCCAGAAGGTAGCAAGGATCCACCCAATATTAAACTCTATATCTAGCAGACCTATATTCGATAATAAAAAGGCACCGCCGAGTAGTAATAGTAATAGTCCCCATAAATATCTAGCCATTCTCTTTCTCTCCTTTGGTTAGCAAAATCATCTACCTTGTCTACATACACCTCGAGCAAGATAGATGATTGATCATATTGCTCAAAGTTTATCCTTTAAGCCACGTGTACCTAGGCTTTGCTCACAATCTTTGTCTTAATACTCATTATATCACTTATTCTCTACACGCCAATCTACTTTCTTAATGATCAAGAAAACAGATACTAGTGTATAAGCTAGAAGGATAAGTGTATTTATTAAAACACTATTGGACCATCCCTCAATTAAAACGGTACGCATAGCGTCAGCTGCATAGGTGGTAGGGAAAATATAGGATAACCATTGCAAAAATACAGGGAGCTGGCTAATGTCAATCAATACCGGGCTCATGAAGCCAACAACCATCATCAATGCCTGAGCAAGCATGTTGACAAGCTGATGATTAGGAGACCAAAAACCGATCAATACTCCAAGTCCAACTACACTAGAAACCGTAAGCATTAAGACAAGAATAAGTCCCCAGCTAAACGTGAATTGGAGGTCATAGACCGCCTGACCTATAAACGCTAAAATGACGAACGATGGAACACACATAATTAAGCCGCGGAGTAAATTAGCAAAAATAAAATTAATTTTAGCAATAGGTAATGAGGAATAATACGTAAAATGTCCTTGATGCTTTTGCCATGAAATTTCCTGGGACATCACATTAAGCCCCATAATGACCAGCCCGAATAGCATATTTCCAGTAATAATTCTTGTCATCATTTCCGGTGTAGGATCAACAGTGAAAAATCTAAGAAACATCAGTGTTGTCAAAGGGAACATACAGGCCATAACGAAAATCCAAACCCATGCTTCCCGTATAATAGAAAACTGAATGCGGGATAAAATCAGCCATTCTGTAATCTTCCTTCTAAAGCCTCCTTGCTGTATAGGGAACTCCATAGCTCCTTGAGCATGCAACATGTTTTGATTTGAAGATTGCTGGTTTGTTTTCATGTCTACACGGCCTCCGCATTTTCCTGAATTCGATCATCATCGATATGAAAATAGACATCCTCTAGGTTTGGAGGAACAAGTGAGTATTCCTCAAGGGGCAAGGCGGGGTCACCAAGTCGTTCAATCGCCTGACTAGCGTCTTGCTTTTCTAGCAAAGTACGGATACGGTTTTCTCCTACCTTGGTCCATTCTCCAAGCTCGCTCAGCTCTTTGGACAACAAGTCGCTTTTTCCAGAGGTAGCTGTGACCTCTAATCTCATTCGCTGATCGACCCGTTGCTTTAAATGACTAATATGATCAATAGCTAAAAGCTGTCCGTGATTAACGACCGCTACACGATCGACGACCTGCTCAGCCTCTAGTACATTGTGTGTAACAAGAATAATTGTTGCCCCTTGTTGATTGCGCTCCTTGATTAAATCCCAAACAAGTCTTCTCTTCTTGGGGTCTAGCTCATTGGTCGGTTCATCTAAAATCATAACAGGAGAATAGCCAATGAGGCATGTTCCTATCCCTATTAATCTCTTCTGTCCGCCAGATATGTTTTTTAATAGCTTGTTTCGCAAGCTCTCCAATTCAAAGCGCTGTAATAGCTCTTCTGATTGCTTCAATGCGACATCCTTCGGTAAGCCTCTTAAGCGTCCGGTAAAATACAGAGCTTCCCATACTTTTAATGAAGTTAAGGCATGTGGCTCTTGAGAGTAATAAGCAACCTCTTGGGCCACTTTTTTCGTTTGCTGTAGAACCTCAACTCCTTGATAAAACACTTTTCCTGAAGTGGGAACAATATGTCCTACCATTTGCTTAATCAATGTAGATTTACCTGCTCCATTCGGTCCTAGCAGACCTAAAATTTCCCCGCGCTGTACATAAAAACTAATATCCTTGTTTGCCTGCACCTTTCCTTTCTTATACTCTTTATTAACGTGGTCTAGCTCATACACGTATGTAATCATCCTCTACTTCACTCCTTAGCTTTCTTCAATTTCCTAATTTGTTACATCCATCATATAAAAAGAAGTGAAGTGGGGTAACAGGCGTCAGCAGGGTTTTCAGCTCCGTCTTAAGACCGAAGGAAGAAAGTGAAAGTGAGAGATTGATTTAATCTTCCCTTATTCAATATGAAACAGTTTGTTAAAGTGAAAATCTATGTGAGGTCATTAATTTCGTTCGTTTGATAAGGACAAATGTATTTTTAATCACTGCTTTTTCGACTTTATCTGTCTCTTTCTTTCAATTCATGTTCTAGCTCTTTCTTTTTCAACAAATAACTTTAACAAAAAAAAGAAGCCTTCTTCCTGCTACCTAGCTAGTAAGCATTTATAGAAGGCTTCCGTGTATTAAACTAGTTTAAGACGTAGTATCTGTTCAAGAAATGAAGATTATCTCTATCTTTACATACTCGGATGTTCAGATTCTCGGGTACTCGAGTACTCGAGTACAAGAAGATTAGTTCTTCCCGGCAGGCACCTCATCCCCGCGTTTAGGATCAATCTCACCCTCAAAGTTAACCCGTATCGAGGAGGCATGCATCCAATCGGCATCATCCATCACATGAAAATGAATATGAGGTTCACTAGAATTTCCAGAGTTTCCGCAAAGACCGAGCAGATCACCCTGCTCTACAGTATCCCCCTCAGCTACAGTTACAGACCCCTCTTTAAAGTGGGCAAGGACACTAAACTCACCATTCCCATGATCCAAAATGACATGGTTTCCTAGAGGCTGTTCTGCATTTGTTTCAACCTGTGGTGTATTATCCTGAATCCCGTTTTCCACAGAAATAACAGTCCCCCCAGCCGGAGCTACGACTTCCTTACCAAAGGCGAAATAGCTTTCATTTTCGGCAGGGTCGCCCGCGTAGCTTGATCCATTCTGCATAATTGACCAATCATACGCATAGCGCTGGCTTTCTACGGCATAATGGTAGTTGACCATAACGTTCCGTCCACCCCAAAAGGTGAACCATGTCTCAGTAGTAGGTACGATAAAGCTTGTTTCAGATAGCTTTTCATCCGTTTCAGGAAACGAGCTTAATGGAGTGAGCTGAAGGCCAGCAATCGCCTGATCAGCATCAAAGTACGTTTGAATTCCCTTAGTGCCTGACTGGTCGATCCACAGGTACTCCATCAATCCTTGTACGGGAATCGTCGATAGCAGCTCAAAGCTAGTAACATTCTCATTGTAGGAGGTTGAAAGCTCTATAAAGGCTGCTTCATCTACGGCTGCTTTAAAATCAGAGCTTGTCTGAGCATAGATTTCGGAAAAGTCCCCACGTGTAAAGGCTTCTCCAAATTCCTGTGGATCAATAGTCACTATACTCTCTCCTTCGTCTCCCTCTACAGGATCTGTTTGTTCAGTAGATTCACTATTGTCTGGATCAATAGGTATGTTTTCGTCTTCAGTACTACAAGCTGTGAGCAGGGTCAGAGCTAGTGCCCCTACTCCTATACTTTTAAGGACAGGCTGTATGGCTTTCATTATGTACTCCTCCTTTAGTCATTTGTCTTTATTTACGAAAAAGAGGAGAAGGCGTTTCGAATAATTTACCTAGAATAACTCGTAAAGCTAGTCCTGCTACTCATTCTTTTTTCTGAGTTCAGTTAATCGATAGAATGTTCCCCGCCAAACGATGCCTCCCTTAAACATAGTGAGCAAAATAGCCCTGACAAAAACGAAGCAAAACAAAAGTACACTTACAGGGAGCAGAAACATGTTCAATCCAGAATCGGAGGACATTTTTCTAACATGTAGAAGGTATAACGTAAAGATGAGAGCAATCGTTAAGCCATAGCTAAGTAGTTTCCAGTCCTGCCAAATAAAAATAGCAATGAACGGAAATAGAAATACAAATAGCTGACCAAACAAAGCAAAAAAAGCAAGAGCATAGCTGTAATGGAGTCCAGCAAATGCGTTTTTTTCCAAGCCTTGAATCGCTTCCTTTAACGTAGGATACCATTCTACTTGAAGCATTGACTTAGCTGTATGGACGCGCTGACGAAAACCCCCTTGCTTAACCTTCATACCAAGCTGGAGATCGTCATCAGGTCTCATCGATATGGAGCGGTGAGTACCAATCTCCTCGTAGACGCTTTTCTTAATCAAATTAAAGGCTCCGATCCCCACACCATATTTATGTTGTTTATCATTATTGGCTACCCAGAGGCGTTTAAACAGAGTAAAGGAGAAGAGAAAATAATGGACAAATAGCCGTAAAACAAAGTGCTTCGCCTCCATTTGTGGAGAAAGGGTAAGAAGATCGACCTGTTCCCCCTGAGCGGCAGCTACAGCACTCCTAAGCATGGCAGGATCAAAACGAACATCAGCATCGGTAAATAACAGATACTCTCCTTTGGCTAGCTGTACACCCTGATATAGGGCATGATTTTTGCCAATCCATCCGTCTGGAAGCTCTGTGATATCTAGCTGTTTAAGCGTAGGAGAAGATGAGCGGTTTATGCTTTGCTCTTCCCACCAAGCCTGTAGCTCCGAAAGCCTATTCGCCGTACCGTCTGTGGAACGATCATTCACAGCAATCACTTCAAAGGCAGGATAATCCTGTGCTAAAAGCTGTTTAATAGTACGACTAATATCCTTTTCCTCATTTCGAGCGGCAACAATGACGGATACAAAAGGAAGTCCTACATTTGACATGGAACCATTATAATTAGCTGCTGTAGGGTTATTATGATGGACCCTATCATTTGGCATTTTTTGAATCTCTTTAATCGATCTCAGCCCGATTAAGCTATCTATAAATATACCTAACCAATAAACTAATGTTAGAACGGCAAGAACATCAAATAATAGCATGAATGTGTAGCACCTTTCTATAGGAATGAAGTTACTCCTATTATATCTCTGAAGCTATTGAGAAATATAGAGAACATTCTACGATTTACTGAACAAGACAGCCACATAAAAAATATTTTTTTAGAGTCAAATAAGCTAATTAGCAACAGTACCAACTGATCAGCTCTCATGGTGACGAATTTTAGGCAGAAGCGGCTATTTGAATTCAGTAGATTTTCGATTAAAATAGAGATAGAATAAAGCAGAAACAACTGTTCGTGTATCGGAAGAAAGGGGTAGCAAGGTGAGTGACATCCTACAAACCTTAAATGAGGAAAAAGTATTTAAAGATCCCGTTCATCGCTATGTCCATGTGAAGGATCAGCTGATCTGGGAGCTCATTAATACTCCAGAGTTTCAACGCTTAAGGAGAATTAGGCAGCTTGGGACAACGTATGTGACGTTTCATGGAGCGGAGCATAGCCGTTTTAATCACTCTCTAGGTGTCTATGAGGTGATGCGTAGGATTATTGAACAGCTCAAAAATAAAGCGGAATGGACCCGGGAGGATCGCCTACTTTGTTTGAGTGCCGCCCTCTTGCATGATGTCGGGCATGGTCCATTTTCACATAGCTTTGAAAAGGTGTTCCATACAGATCACGAGGAATGGACACAAGAAATTTTACTTGGTGATACCACCATCAATAAAATCCTACGTAAGGTAGGAGAGGATTTCCCTCTTAAAGTGAGTGAGGTTATTGATAAAACATCAGACAATAAGCTTGTTGTAAGCTTAATCTCTAGCCAAATTGACGCAGATCGTATGGATTATCTGCTACGCGATGCTTACTTTACTGGAGTGAATTACGGGAACTTTGACATGGAGAGAATCCTGAGAGTCATCAGACCTCATGAAGAATATGCGGTTATCAAGTACAGTGGTATGCATGCTGTAGAGGACTATATCATGTCTAGATACCAAATGTACTGGCAGGTTTATTTTCATCCAGTAACTCGGAGCTCGGAGGTTATCCTACGCAAGATTTTCCAGCGTGCTGCTCATTTGTATGAGCAAGGGTATCCATTCAAGCAGAATCCAGATCATTTAATCCCCCTAATGACAAAAAACGTATCCCTCAAGGCCTATTTAAAGCTTGATGAATCGGTCGTCATGTATTATTTCCAAATCTGGATGGAGGAAGATGATAATATTCTTAAGGATCTTTGTCAGCGTTTTATGGACAGGCAGTTATTTAAATATATAGAGTATCTTCCTACAGCAAACGCTGATGAAGATGTTTATGCTAAATTAAAGCAGCTGTTTCTTGAGGTGGGTATTGATACGGATTACTACCTAGTGGCTGACTCCTCCTCTGATTTGCCCTATGATTTCTACAGACCTGGTGAAGAGGGAGAGCGTATACCTATTAATTTACTTATGCCTAATGGAGAGCTAAAGGAGCTTTCCAAGGTCTCAGATATTGTCCAAGCGATTACAGGGAAAACAAGGACAGATCATAAGCTATATTATGCCCAAGAGCTCATTGAGGAAAAAGCACAGCATAAACAATACGCAGAGAAAGTCGTTCAAATCAAACGTTTATTGGGTATATCATCATAGATCCTAGGAAAGACATACAAAGCGAAAGGACGGAGAGGTTGCATGCTAATCGAGCATTCGAAGCTATTATACGCTATTCAGCAAGCAGGTCAGGTAGTTGGAAGAAAGAAGCTGCAGAAAATCATCTACATATCAAAAAAATGCCAGTACGATTTTCAGCAGAAATATAATTTTCACTTTTTCGGCCCCTATTCAGAGGAGTTAAGTCTACAAATTGAAGAGCTGACCAACCTTGGCTTCATTCAAGAAGTGAAGGAGACAAAATCGGGCTACTCACAATATAACTATGAGCTTTCTGATAAAGGGAAGGAATATTTGGAGGTCTATCCGATCGAGATGGAGCGTTATCAATCTTTTGTCCATGATCTGAATGAGCAAAGCTCTCGTTTTCTAGAGCTTGTTTCAACGATGCTTTATTTCGATAAGCTGGAGCAGGAAGCCTTATTCCAAAAAGTAGCTAAGGTGAAGGCTAAGCAGAATTATACGGATGAAGAAATGGATCGAGCCTTCGTTTACATTAAGCAGCTAAGGGCTGTAAATTAAAATTATGTTCTGAATTAAAAAGTGTATTGTACAGAAAGCAAGAAACGATTAAAATAAGGACAGTGTATATGTAAAATGATATATACTAGGACAGCCAAAGGGGTAGAGAGGACGCTCTCTACCCCTTTGGTGTTTAAATAATCGCTTTTTGCCTGAGTGTAAGTAACCTAGCAACCAAGCTTGCTACCCACCCCACCATTGCCTAAGCTTCTGCCAAATGGTGGACGGTGGTTGATCCTCCAGGGGCACAGGCGCCATATCTGGATCAGGAAGATGCTCATGGCAGTATTCTAATGGCTCTGTCCCTTGTTTAAAATACATCAGCTTTTGAACAGGGCAATGCTCTGTAGCTAATAAGCCGCTGTTTGGATTTACATACGCTCCTACTACCCCATCTGGCACATCATAGAGAGAGGGAAGTCGATCATGTAAGGCTCCTTCAATAAACTCTGCCCAAATCTGTGCCGAAAGCCTGCCATCATTATTATGATTGATCAGCTGATTCATATCATAGCCAATCCACACCCCTGCAACCAATTCAGGTGTATAGCCAATCATCCACGAATCTGTGTCGGTAGAGCCTGTTTTCCCTGCCACAGGACGATGAAGCTGCGGAGCTACTCTAAACCCAGTACCCCCTTGTTCAAACACGCTACGAAGCATACGTGTAAGGATAAACGTATCTGCCTTGTCCAAGACTAACTCTTGCTGGACAGCCCCTTCCTGTACAATTACATTTCCATTCCGATCCTCGATGCGTAGAATAGCGATAGGCTCCGCTTTAACACCCTCGTTGGCTAGAATGGAATAGCCTTGAACCATCTCAAACAAAGAGACATTTTGTGCTCCTAAAGCTAGAGAGGGTAAGGGGCGAAAATCACGCTCAAAACCAAATCGCTTCAAAGTATCTACTAGGCTCTGTTCTCCTAAATAAAGGAGAGTTTTTACGGCATAAATATTATCTGAGCTAGCAATGGCCTGCTCCATTGTAATAAAGTCATTTGGATACGAATTATTGAAATTGCGGGGGCTATACGTTGCTCTCCCCTCGTCATAGGTAAATACCGTAGCTTCACTTTTCATCTCTGTTAAAGGAGTTAATCCCTGCTCAAGTGCTGCATAGTACAAAAAAGGCTTGATCGAGGAGCCGGGCTGTCTCTCAGCAAAAACACGGTTGAACGGAGAGGCATCGTAATTTTTCCCTCCTACCATTGCTTTAATATGTCCAGTTCTAGGCTCTATCGCTAGCAAGGCTCCTTGCAGATCCCTGTCCTGAGGTAAAAGGCGTTCTACGGACTCCTCCGCTACCTGCTGCATATGAGCGTCTAGCGTTGTGTAAATGCGCAGCCCACCGTGATTAAAAAACTCCTCTTCAATCCCATACTCATGGATCGCCAGCTGCCGAACATAGTCGGTAAAATAAGGAGCGATATCAGGGGCGTTTAACAATCTCTCCTCCTCACTCAAAAACTGTAAGGGCTCCGCTAAAGCCGCTTCTTTTTCAGCGGAAGTGATAAACCCTTGCCGCTCCATTAAACTTAGAATTAGCTGTTGCCTAGCTACAGCATTCTCCATGTTGAGATAAGGTGAATAATACCTAGGTCCTTTTGGTACTCCTACAATCATAGCTGCTTCAGCTAAACTAAGCTCACTTACTCGCTTCCCAAAAAACAATTGAGAGGCTGCTTCAACACCATAGGCGGAATGACCGAAGTAGATTTGATTTAAATAGCGCTCTAGGATTTCCGTTTTTGATAGATGGAGCTCTAGCTGAATCGTGTACATAGCCTCCTGAAGCTTCCGCTTTACAGTCCGATCATGGTTCAAGTACAAATTCCGAGCTAGCTGCTGTGTCAGGGTACTTGCACCCTCCACAATTTGTCCACTTCTAATATTCGACAGTAAAGCTCCCCCCACTCTTCTAACATCAATACCAAAATGCTCAAAGAAGCGTTGGTCCTCAACAGCTAACGTAGCTTGAATAAGGTATTCAGGAATGTCATCGATAGGCACATAAACCCGATTTTGTCCTTTGTGTATCGTATCCATGATTTCTCCATCAGCCGCATAGATCGTGGTGGTCTCTTGTACCTGAGATGGGGGGAGAGGCTGAGAACGTAGGAATAATAGCCCTAAAATGGCAAGAGCCGCACATAATAATAGAAGAATAATGGCAATAACACTTAATCTACCTATCCAGCGAAAAAGTCGAACGACCTTGGATTCTCTTATGACCTGCATAGCCAATCAAGCTCCTATCCTATATACTTACTAGTATTTAGTATGGATAGAGAAAGAAGCTTTTATACTTTTTCCACTTGCATTTCACAGAGGTTCAGATATAATTTGTTTGTTAAACTTTAAATTAGACTGTGAATTCGATCGAGGCCATATGTCCGCTAGAGTTAATAGACTTGTTTAATATCTTATTCAAATACAAATCTTTCAATTTAAAAATACATGCTATAGAGGTGATCCAAAAATGGAATTATGGTTTACAGAAAAACAAACAGCGACACACGGGATAACGAGTAAAATCTCAAAAACACTACACTCAGAGCAAACAGAGTTCCAAAAGCTGGACATGATTGAAACGGATCAATTTGGCACAATGCTCGTTCTTGACGGCATGGTCATGACAACAGATGTAGACGAGTTTGTCTACCATGAGATGGTCACTCATGTTCCTTTATTTACTCACCCTAACCCTAAAAAGGTTCTTGTTGTAGGTGGGGGAGACGGAGGAGCCATTCGTGAAGTCCTAAAGCATCCTTCCGTAGAAAAAGCCGTTCTTGTAGAAATTGATGGGAAGGTTATTGAATACTCTAAGCAGTATCTGCCTAATATTGCAGGAAAGCTAGATGATCCTCGGGTAGAGGTTCAGGTCGATGATGGCTTTATGCATATTCATAATCATAAGAATGAGTATGACGTGATTATGGTCGATTCCACAGAGCCTGTAGGACCAGCAGCTAAGCTGTTCGAAAAAGGCTTCTACCAAGGAATTTATGATGCATTGACAGAAGAGGGAATTTTCGTTGCTCAATCGGACAACCCTTGGTTTCATGGAGATCTAATCAAAAAAGTATTTGCTGATGTACAGGATATCTTTCCTGTAACACGCCTGTATACCTGCAATATTCCAACCTACCCAAGTGGGATGTGGACGTTCACATTAGGCTCTAAAAAGCATGATCCAGTAGAAGTAGATATCACGAAAATTCCAGAGCTAGATACGAAATATTACACGCCTGAGCTTCATCGTGCAGCGTTTGTGCTGCCTAAATTCGTTAAGGACTTAACGGAGAAGAAATAACAAGCTTCATACTAGAAGAGAATATTGATCAAACTGATACAAAGAATTTCAGAAAGATCGATGTTAGGAGTTTATGATTTACAGCAACAGTAGATAGAGGTGGGAGTAGCAATGAGATTTGACGAGGCATATTCAGGAAATATATTTATCGCAAGTCAGCAGGACTACAAAGAAAGTCAGGCTGTCCTTTATGGGATGCCAATGGACTTTACCGTTAGCTTTAGACCTGGGTCACGCTTTGGTCCAGCAAGAATACGCGAGGTTTCTTTGGGCTTGGAGGAGTATAGCCCTTATTTAGACCGTCATCTTGAGCAGGTGAACTACCATGATGCAGGGGATATTCCACTGCCTTTTGGTAATGCAGGTAGAAGCCTTGAGATGATTGGAGAGTTTGTGGCAAAGCTATTACAAGAGAACAAGTTTCCATTAGGTCTTGGCGGTGAACATTTAGTTTCCTGGCCAATTATCCAAGAGATGTATAAAAAATACCCTGATTTAGCCATTATCCATATGGATGCTCATACTGACTTGCGCGAGGAATATGAAGGGGAGCCTTTGTCTCACTCTACCCCTATTCGTAAGGTGTGTAATCTAATTGGGCCACAAAATGTCTATTCCTTTGGCATTCGTTCAGGCATGAGAGAGGAATTTCAGTACGCAGCTGAATCCGGGATGCATCTATATAAGTTTGATGTCGTGGAGCCATTAAAAAACGTACTTCCTAGCCTAGCAGGACGCCCTGTATATGTGACTATAGATATTGATGTACTTGATCCTTCAGCCGCACCAGGTACAGGAACGGCAGAGGCAGGAGGAATTACCTCGAAGGAGCTTTTGCAAGCGATTCATTTAATTGCGGGGTCAGAGCTTAATGTAGTAGGAGCCGATATTGTCGAGGTTGCTCCAGCGTACGACCCATCAGAGCAAACTCAAATTGTGGCTGCTAAACTAGTGAGAGAGATACTTTTAGGATGGGTAAAATAGGTGTCTCTGAGCGTTTTAGGCGTACACCTGTGACCGTAACTATACACACTGCTACGGAGGATCAGAGTGAGGCTGAAACGTCTGAAACGTATCAAGGCCAGTTGTATGAGGGAAAGCGAAAAAATTTCTTAATCTATGAGGAGCAAGTGGAAGAAGGCGGGGCTATTCAAAGCACTATAACCTTTAATGACCAGCAGGAGAAGCATGAGGTCAAAATCATTCGTCATGGTGCGGTTGAAATGAATCAGGTGTTTCAGGCTGGAGAATCCATCATAGGGGCATATCGTACGCCACTGGGTAAATTTAACATGGAGACGACGACATATATCTGTGAAATCACACGAATAAATAATGGAGGGAACATCACTCTGGAGTATGATGTGAAATTGAATGGACAGCCTATGGGAAAACGCACAGTAAAGATTCAGTTTCAAATTATACATTCCTGATGGGATGCACCTTGCAAGTGCTAGAGTCTTAGGGCTCTGGCTCTTTTTCATTTCTAAGCTCAATAGTAGGTATTGTCGAGTAAAACAGGTCTTTATTACAACATTACATCACTTGTTCTAGTATAGAACAGCTATTTTCACAGAGGATCAGCCTCATCATGCTACACTTAAACTAAATCTGATCATACTGGTGATAGTCTTGGCAAATGTCGGAGAACAAATTAGATTATTTCGCAAACAAATGAATCTTACGCAAAAGCAATTAGCGGATCAGTTGAACGTATCTCGTTCCGTTTTAACGAAATGGGAAATCGGGACGTTATCTCCTGATTTACAGGCTCTTGTTCAGCTTAGTGAATTGTTTGATGTGAGTATTGATGCTCTTGTAGGTAGACCTTATCCACCTACACAGGTTTTGCGTGAGATTAGAAAGCTGTACACAGTTGAGGAAGAAGAAGCGATAGATGAAGAAATGATTCAAATCATTCAATATCTACATAGCTATCCTGAGATTAAGCAGGGAATGCATCAGCTTTTGAGTAAACCTAAGATGCAAAGAAAGCCTGTAGAAGAAATTATGAAGACAGCCTTTAGAGAGTTGTTGAAATAGGCCTATGAAATGAGAGATGAACAGGATTTGCTTTGTTCATCTCTTTTTTGACAGTCTAAGAATTTATAAAATTTGATACAATGATTTCCTCAAGTTTTATAAATTCTGGCAGCATGTAAAAGCTTCCTCTAATGATGGACTAGACGACTTCTTCGAGAGGGCTACGATAGAAGCTTTTCATATTTAATGATTTTTTGGTTCAATGATTTGAAGAGATAAAAGATTAAGAACCAGTAGTAGCTAATGCTAAGATTTACAGCCATGGAGACAAAAGCAAGGAGAAGGAGGTAGCAAGCCGTTTCGGAAAGCTTCGGTTCGCTATATCTTCAGGAGTTAAACGCACACTGTCTTGAAAGTCCTCTATAAATAGCTGTTTAAGTGTCTGACAGACCTCTGGATCATACACAAACACACCTGCTTCAAAACTGTAGTAAAAGCTTCTTTTATCAATGTTGGCACTACCAATTTTGGCAATTTGGTCATCAATTAAAGCGATCTTCGCGTGGTAAAATCCTTTCTTATAGAGAAAAATGCGCCCTCCCTTTTCTAGCACCTGCTTGTAGTAGTGAAAGGAGGCTTGCTGGACAAACCAGCTATCTGTTTTGTAAGGGACAAGAAGAGTAATTGACACACCTTGATCAAGAGCCATGTGAATCGCATTTAAAAAAGATCTATTAGGAATAAAGTACGGAGTAGCCAGCCAAATATGCCTTTGAGCCGAGCGAATCATTTGTGTGTACACCTGCTTCATGATCTGCTTTTTCATATCTGGTCCACTCGGTACAATTTGGGCTAAAATGGTCTGTTCCTCTAAAGGCTGTGAGATAGAAAGCTTTAAGCTTGCTTTAGCATCATAGAGGGGAAAGTATTGCTTATCCTCTTCGATTTTCTGGTTTTTAACATAGTACCAGTCTGTAACAAAAATGCGCTGTAATAATAGAACGGCTTCTCCTTCAACAAGCAAGTGGATATCTCGCCAATAGCCTTTTTTAGGATCCTTGTGTAGGTACTCATCCCCAATATTAAGACCACCTGTAAACCCTACTTTACCGTCGATTACAGCAATTTTCCGGTGGTTACGGTAATTAAGATGAAGCAGAAAAGGAAGCTTAGGTGGAGCGAACACGCCACATTGGATGCCATAATGTTTAAGCCTTTTTAAGGTCTTTTCGGAAAATTGGAGACTGCCTACTCCGTCCACTAGGATTCTAACAAGCACTCCTGACTGAGATTTTTTGATAAGTAAGCGCAAAAGCTTTTTGCCGATCTCATCATCCCTGATTGTATAATAAAGAAGATGGACATGGTGAGTAGCCTTTTGGATTTCATGAAAGAGCTTAGCATACGTTTCCGGTCCATTGACTAATATGTTGAAGCGGTCATTTTGAGTAATGGGGAATAAGGTGCTTTGTTGGATAAAGGCTAAAAGATTGGCGTGAGCTTTTATTTCAAAGCGGTTTTTGGCTTCATCAATGGAAAGGTGCTGATGAAGGCTTTCAAAGACTTTATGATATAAAGTAGCGTCAGCACGTTGTTTTTTTTGAAACTGTCTGCGCTTGCTGAGGTGATAGCTTACGTAAAAGATAATAACAGCAATAATAACTACTATTACAGCCCATAGAACCCAACCCATGTTAACACCCCTCCTACTTCTATATAAATTAAAATCTAAATTAAATCTAAAGTAGCTCTAATTTTATTGTCTTTATACACGAACTAACTGTACTCCTTGTTTGACTTCTTTTATGTTCCCAATCTTAACAGGCAATTATACTAAAACCTTAAAACTAAAGAACGGTTCACTAACGATATGTATGGCAGCTCATTGCGCAAAAGAACAGCACGAGATGTAAAAAATGAAAGCGGTTACCAAAGGCATACTCAGATGGGTGATACTTTGATATAATTAAATGAACAGATGATTTGTAACAGTCAGAAAGTATAAAATTTGATACTATGTATTCTTCAAACTTTATACTTTCTGACTGCAGGACATAGGACGACTTGCAACTTTAGTTGCTTAGCGTCACTTGCGCACTTTGTGTGAAAGCTTCCGCTAATGATGGACTAGACTACTTCTTCGAGAGGGCTTCAATAGAAACTTTTCTTAACGTTTAAGAAAGTATAAAATTTGATACCATGTTTTCTTCAAATTTAATACTTTCTGACGGCATGAAAAGCTTCCTCAAATGATGGACTAGACGACTTCTTCGAGAACGCTTCAATAGAAGCTTTTCTTATATTCACTCTCTTTCTATGTGCAGAATGGAGGATGTATGATGACTTTTTCCCTTGAGACTCCTGAAATGCTACAAGCTATTTTAAGTTCTATAGATGAAGGAATCCATGTTATTGATGCTGACGGTAAAACGATCTATTATAACAAGGTTATCGCTGCTTTAGATGGGCTGACGGAGGATGAAGTGATTGGTCAGCACGTCTTAGACAGTTTTCCTTCTCTTGATATGCACACGAGTACGTTTTTGCAGGTTCTTGGAAACGGAAAACCATTGATGAATCAGCCACAAACATATGTGAATGTAAAGGGAATGAGAGTGAACACGATAAACTCCACTCTACCTATTTATGTGGAGGGTCGCATGGTAGGAGCTGTTGAGGTAGCGAAGGATATCTCAAAAATGAAAGAGCTTGCTGAGCGTTTCGTAGATCTTCAAGCTAGACTAGTAGCTCATGAAAAAGCTAAAGTGCCGAAAAATAAGCATTCAGAATGGTATGAACTAGATCATTTTCTCACTCAGGATCCGCTGATGCTTAATGTGAAAAAAGCTGTTCTTAAGGTGGCCCAATCCACTTCTCCCGTTCTAGTTTATGGAGAAACGGGAACAGGTAAGGAAATTATTGCTCAAGCTCTCCACTCTGCTTCTCCCAGAAAAAAGGGCCCCTTTATTGCTCAAAATTGTGCAGCTCTTCCAGAGAGTCTCCTGGAAAGCCTACTTTTCGGCACGACCAAAGGTTCGTTTACCGGTTCAACGGATCGTAAGGGATTGTTTGAAATTGCAAACGGAGGCACGTTATTTTTAGATGAGCTTAATTCGATGCCTGTGGAGCTTCAGGTTAAGCTGTTACGGGTTTTACAGGACGGAGCGATCAGAAGAATAGGGGATCATAAAATGATTCCGATTGACGTTCGGATTGTAGTAGCGATGAATGTAGACCCACATCTAGCCGTGCAGAAGGGACAATTACGTTCTGATTTGTATTATCGGATTCAAGTTGTTTCTATCTATCTAAGCCCTTTGAGAGAAAGGCTTCAGGATATCCCGTTATTAATTGATCATTTTGTTCATATCTATGCGTCCGAATTTGGTAAAGAGAATGTAACACTTGATTCAGCTGTGCTAGAGCAAATGAAGCTCTACAGCTGGCCGGGAAATGTTAGAGAGCTAGAGCATGCTATTGAAGCAGCTATGAACTTTGCTGAGGGAGACATCCTTGAACTAACACATTTTCCTGAGCATTTACAGAAGCTTTGGGGTGAAGGAATGACTGAGAAAGGGGCGCGAGATGAGCAGGCAAGCTTTTCTTCAGTCAAAGATCATCATATACTACATGTGAAATCGGGTATGAAGCTAGAGGATACAACTGAAGAAACGGGAGCTAAAGCTCTTTCCCAACGAAATACTTCTGTTATCACTGACCAAGTTCCACCTTTAAGAGAAACCCTGGAGCGAGAGGAGAAGCGTTGGATGCAGCAGGCGTTGCTTAAGACAAAAGGGAATGTGAAACAAGCGGCAGATCTTTTACAAATTCCTAGGCAAACGATGCAGTATAAGCTGAAGAAATATCAACTCGAGGTGCCAGTTTTCCGGCACAATCAAATGGAGTAAATAAAAAGTAGTTAAAGTCATCGGCTATCTCACAAGCTATTTAAGCTTGGTGAAATAGCCTTTTTTCTGTTCTAGCCTAAATTGATACGAGAAATTCCATATTTTATCCACTTTGGCATAGCTTTTGCATAGTAAAGGGTAGATAAGATTTTGTTATATCCTATAACTTACGTAGTAAGTCGTTAGCCAGGCTTGGTAAACACCTTAGTAAACAATTAAGCAAATTCTAAGCAGCTAAACACAGAATCATGAAGGGAGGATAAATATGAAGGGACAGAAATATGGGTGTCACAGGGTGCTGGAGCCAGCAAACAGCTTACCTCAGCCTGCTCAAACGCTAAACCCTGATTTGCCCATCTATGATAATGAGCTACTTATTAATGTAGAAAGGTTAAATATTGATTCTGCCTCCTTTTTGCAGCTTAAGTCTACAGCCAATCATCATGAAGTTCATTCAAATGAAAAGCACATAGCGGATCAAATCCTAGCCATTGTAAGGGAAAGAGGAAAGCTGCATAACCCTGTCACCGGCTCAGGTGGTATGCTAATTGGCACTGTAAAGGAAAAAGGGCGCCACTATCCCTCAGAAAAGCTAAAGATTGGGGAGCGGATTGCCTCGCTTATCTCTCTAACTTTAACACCCTTATATATTGAAGAGATTCTTTCTGTAGATCTAGACACGGCCCAGGTTGAAGTGAAGGGTCACGCCATCCTTTTTGAATCAAGTCCTTATGCAGTCCTTCCGCAGGATATACCTGAAGCACTGGCCCTGGGAGCACTAGATGTCTGTGGGGCGCCAGCTCAGGTTCAACAGCTTGTGAAAGAAGGAGATACCGTATTGGTCTTGGGAGCAGGAGGGAAGTCGGGTCTCTTGGCAACCTATCAGGCAAAGAAGAGTGTGGGTGAACAAGGACGTGTGATTGCTGTGGAATATGGGGAAGAATCCTGTGCCAGTTTAAGGAAGCTAAAGCTTGCTGATGAGGTTTTGCAGGCAGATGCAACTCAAGCAATGGAGCTATATGACAAGGTAGTGAGTGCTACGACTGGAATGCTTGCTGATGTAGTGATTAATTGTGTGAACGTTCCTCATACAGAGATGACCTCTATTCTATGTACAAAGGAGGGTGGCATCACATACTTTTTCAGTATGGCGACTAGCTTTACAGCGGCAGCTTTAGGAGCAGAAGGGGTAGGGAAGGATATTCAATTAATGATCGGAAATGGCTACACTCGTGGTCATGCTGAGCTTACTTTAGGCTTGCTTCGAGAATCCCAATCTTTACAGGAGTATATGCTTGGTAAGTATGTGAACTACCCACCACTTAACACCAAAGGTATTTGAAGTGGGGGCTTCCAACTGATGAATAGCTTGGAATTTTTTTCAGTGAAGTTTGGCATTTAACTTTCGACCGTGTAGGCAGCCCTTATTCACTGTGGATGATTCACACATCCATTATCCCTCACTACGTCAAATAGTTTGGGAGTACATGGTTAAGGTTCTTGTTACCTTGAACATTTTACGCACAGAAGGTTCCTTTTCTTCTCTGTGCAACCTCATATGTTCAGTTTTCATAGAACGTATGTTTCATTTTAGCACATGCGTTTACGTTGTGCTACACAAAAAAGGTAATTCATCTCCCACCTAAAGATTCACTTTTTAAGAAGGAGTCTTCTCACCTAATGATAGATAAAGGATGAAAGAAAGCAAGTCAATAAAGGAGGAATAGCTATGACAAGGCAAATTAGACCATGGAAGGATATAGAGATTTGGAAGGACGTCACGGAGGATGAGTGGAACGACTGGATGTGGCAGCTCACGAATACGATTCGTACAGTGGATGACTTGAAAAAAATCATCAACCTAACTCCAGAGGAAGAGCAAGGAGTACGAGTTTCAATGGAAACGATCCCATTGAACATTACGCCATATTACGCCTCAATCATGGATCCAGACGATCCGAGATGTCCTGTGCGTATGCAATCTGTACCTATTTCCTCGGAAATTTCAAAAACGAAATACGACCTTGAGGACCCGCTACATGAGGACGAGGATTCTCCAGTTCCAGGCTTAACCCATCGCTATCCAGACCGTGTTCTTTTTTTAGTTACTAATCAATGCTCTATGTATTGTAGGTACTGCACACGCAGACGTTTTTCCGGACAAGTGGGCATGGGGGTTCCGAAAAAACAGCTAGACGCAGCGATTGCCTATATTAGAGAAACACCAGAAGTGAGAGATGTTCTGATTTCAGGTGGGGATGGTTTACTCATTAACGACAGGATTCTGGAATATATTCTAAAAAACTTAAGAGAAATTGAACATGTGGAGATAATCAGAATTGGTACACGAGCTCCCGTAGTATTTCCGCAAAGAATTACAGAAAATTTATGTAATATTCTTAAAAAGTACCACCCTGTTTGGCTCAACACTCATTTTAATCATTCGTTAGAGATTACACCGGAAGCGAAGCAGGCTTGTGAACGGTTAGTAAATGCAGGTGTACCGGTAGGAAACCAAGCGGTCATTTTAGCCGGAATTAATGACAGTGTACGTATCATGAAACAGCTTATGCATGACCTAGTACGCATAAGAGTTCGCCCTTATTACATTTATCAATGTGATCTTTCTGAGGGAATCGGACATTTCCGTGCTCCTATTTCTAAAGGTTTAGAGATCATGGAAGGCTTGAGAGGACACACGTCGGGCTATGCTGTCCCTACGTTTGTGGTGGATGCACCTGGTGGGGGTGGAAAGATTCCAGTAGCGCCGAACTACATCATTTCACAGAGTGCAGATAAGGTGATTCTGCGTAATTTTGAAGGTGTGATTACGTCTTACCCTGAGCCAGAGGAATATACGCCAGGTCTTGCTGACCAGTACTTTGATGAAGTGTATGGGCCAAGTGAGAAGCGTTCAGTGGGGATTAGCGCCATTATGGATGATACAGAATTTAATTTAGTTCCTAAAGGTCTTAATAGAATGAAGAAAAGAGAGTCATATGAAGCTTCTGGTAGAGAGAGCTTAAAGGATCGCAGAGGAAAAAGGGATGAAATGAAAGAGAAGCTCATCACGGCGTATGATAAAAAGAAACAGGGAGCAGCAGAGAAGAATCAGGAGAATAAAGAAGACATGCAGGAAAACTCAGACGACGAAATTAAAGGAATTAAGGATATCAAGGATCAGGTAAGAAAACCACAGGAAGAGAAAAGTGGGACGTAATGTCTACTTTTACACCCTCTTTATGGGGCCTCGTTCCCACAGCAATGAAGCGACTTTCTGTCGTCGGGCTAGCCAAAAATGTAGGGAAAACGACCGTTTTGAATTGGCTGATTGAAGAGGGAATCGAAAGACAGCATATTTTAGGTCTGACAAGTATAGGGGTGGATGGAGAAGAGCTGGACGTATGGGAGGGGCATGCCAAACCAGCTATTCCTATCTATACGGGCATGTGGGCCGTTTCTGCTAAGGCTGCTCTAGCTGACTCAAAGGCCGGCTTTCGTTATGTAAAAGAGCTTAAGGCAAGCTCCCCCTTAGGACCAGTCTATCTTGTTCAGTGCACTCATAGTGGAACTATAAAGCTTGGGGGGACCCATCTTTTAACGGATATCGAAATGGCTCATACTGCATTTTTTGCCCAGGGAGTGACACATTCCCTTATTGATGGTGCCTATGATCGAATAGCAGCAGCTCAAACGAAAATCGCTGAAGGATTTATCCTGTGTACAGGACAGACTGTAGCGACAGATCTTGAATCTGCTTTGGGCAAAACAAAAGAAATTCTATTGCGCTGGAAATTACCCTTTTGGAGCGGAACTTTTCCTTCAGAGCTTAGGAGTGTCGCCTATATGAAGGAAAGACAATGGGTGCAAAGCTCAATGATACATGCGATGCCATTTTTCGATCAATTACGAACGGAGCTAACCTCTGATTTTGAGGCGCTATGGATTCCGGGTGCTTTGACTGAAAATATGCTATTGAAATGCTTATCCTCTAAAAGAGCCTTTCCTATTCTCCTAGATAATCCAACCAAATGCTTTGCAGGTCAAGATACCTTGCTACGTTGGTTCAGAAAGGGTGGGGAGATTTATGTGCGAGAAAAAAGTGAGCTGCTTGCTTTAGCGGTCAATCCATTCAGCGTTCAGCAGGGGTATAGCACAGAGCCTTGGCTGGCAGAGATGAAACGCATCGCTGATCCGCTCCCTGTTATTGATGCCAAAAGAAGACTTCTAATCTAGGTTAGTTGAAAGATAGATAAGATCAAAATCAATGAACTTTCATTCTAAGGGTTGCAAATGTCCGTTAGAGATCCAATCAGTTAAAAATGGCGCTCTAAGGGTCATAAATGTCCGTTACAGGTGAGAGGCAGGCCAAAGTTGTCTCTGCTCATCTATGATGAGCATTATGAGAGATTTAATGATCTGAAGAGGAGAGTTGTGAGAAGGTGTTGTTTAAGGGAGGGTTGTTATGAGAGGGAATATGGAGCAAGAGCAAACAGAGTTCCGCACAGAGGTCCGCCGATTGTGGGCAGACTCTGTTACTTTAGCTACTTTACAGTGGGAGTCGATTTTGGAGGAGCTTAAGCCCTTATCTATTTTCGGAAGAAACTTTAAAAGGCGACTTACTCCTTTTGAGACTGGTGAAGAAGAACTGTGGCTAGAGGAAATTCGGCTTTCCAAAGCCTTAGAGCAGATGGAGCATGAGCTGAGGGATGAAGCATTTCTTGCGGCGTTAAGGGCTATTCCTAATCCTTTATCCTTTCTGGCTTTGTTAGAGCAAGACGAAACGGGTGATCAATCGGATTGGTTTGTGTTAAAGCAGTTTTTACAGCAAGCCCTTGTAATTCTACAGCCTTTTCTTAAACTACAGTCAGATCTGCAACAAACACAGCGGCTTCTTCATGCTTGCCTAGCTCCTCTAGGTGCTGAGGATAGGGGGCTATCTTTAGATAAGATCAGTCCTAGGCTTGCTGATTGTCAAGGGAAGGCTGCTCGACTTGAAAAGGAATTTCAGCAACATAAAACGCTACGAATCCAGCAGCTTGAGCGCGAACTAGAGCATGAACTAGATCAAGTACACAGGCGAGAACAACATATACATGAAGAACAAGAACACAGAAAGAGAGAGAAGCAAGGAAAGCTAATTACTCAACGTGACCGCTATGTTTATGTTTCTATCTATGATCAAAAGGCTTTGGAGATATGCCGTGCTCGAGCAGACCTAGAACAGAAGCAGCAAACTCCTTTTGAAATCATTTTTGCTTTAATTCCAGACGAACAGGAGAAAAAGCTAGAAAATAGTAGAAAAAAGCTTCAGAAAGAGCTAGAACGTTTAGAGCAGGAATCCTTACGTCAGTTAGCGCAAAACATCCGCCCGTTCCTGCAGGAGCTTCATCAGGTGACGGTAGAGCTCGGTAAATGGGATTGGCGTAGGGCTAAATGGGCTTGGAAAAAAGCAAGAAATTTAGAGTGGCCGATGCTTGGAGAAAGTTTGGTTGTACGGGAGGGTAGATTTTTACCGCTGCTGGATAAGCTCGAAGGTGAGGGAAGGGCATACAGTCCCTTGCATGTTCAGGCTGAATACGGCTGCACGTTATTAACGGGAATGAATATGGGCGGTAAAAGTATAGCCCTTAAAACGATTGGCTCACTATGCTTGCAGGCTCACTTTGCCCTACCTGTGTCCGCTAGTTTCTTCCAAACTGCTCTATTGCAAGGGCTGCAAATGATTAGTGGTGATCAGCAAAGCGTGACACAAGAACTAAGTACATTTGGAGCTGAAATGCACCAGCTTGGACAGACATTGGTCACATCTAATAAGCTCATCCTTCTGGATGAACTGTCTAGAGGTACGAACCCGCATGAAGGAGAGGCATTGGTATACGCTGTTATGAAGCAACTGGCTGAGAGCAAGAGACATATATCTGTCCTTGTCAGCCATTTTACATTCAAGAAGGATATTCCAAATATTCGTTGCTATCAATCTGGGGAGATGGATGGAACGGGGAAAATTAGCTACACCCTGCGTGAAGTTCAACAAGGGGGAGCACCACGACAAGCTTTTTATGTGGCTGAGCAGTTAGGGGTTCCTACTGAAATCATTGAGCTGGCTAAGCAATATCTTTCTAAAACGCTTAGTATAACCCAAGGGGCTAGAAAAGCTAGAAAGGCTGGAGCGGGAGAAATGAATAGAAAGACCAGAACAGTTAGAAAGGCTGAAAAAACGGCTGAAGACAATCTAGGGAACCAAAAGGGGGAGGCGTATGGGGCAATTAAGAGTGGAGAAGGAAAAGATAGCCTACGCTAGGCAGCTAGCTAAGGAAATAGCAGGGGATATGGATCAATTTATTGCTCAAAGATCAACGGTAGCCTCGGAACGAACTGTGCTTCGACTTTTAGGTATTGATGGTGTAGCAGACTTTGTGCCCTATCCCAACTTGGTGGTCGAGCATTTACAGGATAAAGGCTTACTAGAGCAAGGAGCGTATGCTCCAGTGTTAAATGCTATGCTCGCATGGGATTGCTCTGCCCAACAGATTGCCGAAAGAGTAGCTGCGGGGGATGTACACTTAGACAAGGTACCTCAGGTAAGCGCTCAGCGCTATGAGGAAGCAAGCAGGCAGGTAGTAGCCGAAAGACTAGCTTTGCTAGAGAGACGAAAGCAAGAAAGAGATACGTATATACAGCGCTGGGGAGACGGAGAGCAGCCCTACCTGTACGTCATCGTAGCTACAGGAGATATCTATGAGGATGTAACACAAGCGAAGGCTGCGGCTAGACAAGGAGCAGATATTGTAGCCGTAATTCGCAGTACAGGACAAAGTCTACTCGATTACGTCCCCTATGGCATTACGCGTGAAGGCTACGGTGGAACCTATGCCACACAGGAGAATTTTCGTGTCATGCGTGAAGCGTTAGATGAGGTGGGTGAAGAGCTAGGGCGCTATATCAGACTGTGTAACTATTGCTCGGGCTTGTGTATGCCTGAAATTGCCGCTGCTGGAGCCTTGGAGAGATTGGATGTCATGCTGAATGACGCTTTGTACGGTATCCTTTTCCGGGATATTAATATGCAGCGAACGCTAGTCGATCAATATTTCTCCAGAATGATTAATGCGTATGCTGGTGTGATCATCAATACAGGAGAAGACAATTATTTAACGACTGCTGATGCTGTAGAAGCGGCTCATACGGTGCTAGCTTCTCAATTTATTAACGAGCAATTTGCTTTTCGCTCTGGGCTGACTGCTGCTCAGCAGGGCTTAGGTCATGCGTTTGAAATTAATCCAGAGCTTGAGGATGGCTTTTTACTTGAATTAGCTCAGGCTCAGCTTGCTCGTCAGATTTTTCCTGAAGCCACTTTGAAGTATATGCCTCCTACGAAACATATGACGGGGAATATTTTCAAGGGTCATATTCAGGATGCACTTTTTAATGTCGTGTCTATCATGACCAAGCAAGGTATTCAGCTTTTGGGGATGATGACAGAGGCGATGCATACACCGTTTATGCATGATCGTAAGCTTGCTATTGAGAATGCGCAGTACGTTTTCCGCACAATGAAAACCCTTGGAGATGAGCTTGAATTTAAAGAGGGTGGGAAAATCGAGAGACGAGCTCAGCAGGTTTTAGAGGAAGCCATTCAACTGTTGCAGGATGTACGAGATCAGGGTTTATTCCTAGCTCTTGAGGAAGGGCGGTTTGCTGACGTAAAACGCTCTAGAGAAGGTGGGCGAGGATTGTCAGGGGTATTTCTAAAAGCACCAAGCTACCACAATCCGTTTGAGGATGAATTGCGTAGTCGATTAGGCCTTGAAGCTAGGAAAGCACAGCTGGCAGGAGGTAGGGAAGCATGAATCAAGCTTCATTTCGTCCATACGAGTTAGATCATACACATGTTAGACCCTATGGTGATACGTATAATGATGGAGCGATACAGCTAAGCTTTAGCTTGCCCGTCCCATACGGCGAAGAAGGGAAGGAAGCAGCGCGAAAGCTCGTCCAGAAGATGGGCTTTGAGGATGTGCAAGTGTACAGTGCTCAGGACTTGGGAGAGGGATTCAGCTTTTACATTGTGTACGGTCATTGTCAGCATGCCGTTGATTACTCCTCTATCTATGTCCCTAAGGTAGAATCTCAGGTGATGAATTTTAAAGAGATTAATGAATATATTAAGGAGCACTTAGGAAGGAAACCTGTCGTTATTGGAGCGTGTACGGGGACGGATGCCCATACGGTAGGTATTGATGCGATCATGAACATGAAAGGCTATAACGGAGAATATGGTCTCGAGAGATATCCTGAGATAGAAGCGCTGAATATGGGCAGTCAGGTATCTAATGAACGCTTGATTGCCAAAGCGATTGAACTGAATGCTGATGCTTTGCTTGTATCACAAGTAGTTACGCAAAAAGGCTCACATATTAAAAACTTAACAGAGTTGGTTGAGCTACTTGAAGCAGAGGGCTTAAGGGAGAAGTATCTGCTGATATGCGGAGGGCCAAGGATTAACCATGAGATGGCACTAGAGCTGGGCTATGATGCTGGTTTTGGTCCGGGGTCGCTAGCCCCTGATGTGGCTTCTTTTGTCGTGCAGGAGCTAGTGAAGAGAAAGGACAGGGAACTCTCTCAAAAGTAAGTGTAGAATGACCTGTGTACGGTCAGCTATTTGTAGTATTGTTCGGTCCTTGTTTAATTTCCAACTGTAACGGTCATATTCGACTCTTAGACTTGGCTCGCTCTATTCCTTAATTAGAATTAAATAGATATAATTAAGAAGAGGATAGTTAGTTAATATAATTGCTAATATTCTCTTTTTAGGTTTGACATAATTGTTATTAAGTTTGAAGGTAGGAGTGTAGAAGAAGGGACAGAAAGATTTAGAATTTACGGGGGTGTAGTCATGAATCCAATTCTTCTTGATATACCGGAACAGTTTGAAACCGAACGACTTTTATTGCGGGTGCCTCAGATTGGCGATGGAGCCATGGTTAATGAGGCAATTAGAGATTCTTATGAATTTTTGGATGAGTGGATATGGGTTAACCAAATTCCAGAAACCGAAGAGACTGAAGCAAATGCTCGTAAACTTCGAGCGAATTTCTTTTTGCGTGAAACACTTACTTTTTATATGCTAGATAAAGTTTCCGGAACGTTCATTGGTTCTTGCAATCTAGTAAGGATAGATTGGAAAGTGCGCCGCTTTGAATTCTTTTACTGGATTAGGCAATCTGCTTCTGGACACGGATATATGAGTGAAGCCGTGGATGGAATGACACAATTTGCTTTCGAAAATCTTCAAGCCAATCGCATCGAAATACGTTGTGACACTAGAAATGATGCCAGTCGTAGGGTTGCAGAGCGTTGTGGGTATCACTTGGAAGCCATACTTATAAACAATTTTATCGATCAAGTTGCTGGCGACCTCAGAGATGAGTGCGTCTACACAAAGGTACGCTTGAAGAATGGTTCATTAGGTTACCCAACGTTACAATCAGATGAGTAAATGGGCGCTTTACTCCATTCTTTTTGCCCCATTGCAAATCAGTTGCTTATTCCAAAATCAGTTGAACTCTATAAAATCATTTGTATAGTATAAAATCAGTTGGAACCTATAAACTATGTTGTTAGAGTCCTCCGGTTGAAGACTAGTGGCAAAACTGTTTCTCTAGACCCACATGACCCTTAGCATGTATGATTTTCTGAGAGGAGCTTACACTATTAACCGGAGGGTACGTCTATTGGAAGCATATAATGAACTTAAACAAGGAGAAAGAGGGGCCTGGCTTAGTATTATCGCCTATGTAATTCTCTCTTTCGTTAAAATATTTATAGGACAAACAGCTAGCTCTGAAGCGTTGATGGCGGACGGCTTGAATAATGCAACGGATATCATTGTGTCCATTTCTGTGTTGATCGGGCTAAAAATTTCTCGGAAGCCCCCTGATCGTGATCATCCTTATGGTCATTTCAGAGCAGAAACGGTGGCTTCACTCATCGCTTCTTTTATCATGGTAGCTGTTGGTCTTCATGTTCTCTATCAAGCTACGATGAAGGTGTTTCAGCCTGCTTTGGAAACTCCGGATATGGTAGCAGCGTGGACAGCGTTAGGAGGAGCAACGGTGATGTTCCTTGTTTTTTGGTATAACCAACGATTAGCTAAAAGAATTAATAGTAATGCGATGAGAGCCGTAGCGGTGGACAATCGGTCGGATGCGTTGGTGAGTATTGGGGCCTTTATCGGAATCGTAGGCTCACAGTTTGGTCTACCATGGCTTGATCCTTTGACGGCTTTTATCGTGGGGCTAATCATTTGTAAAACGGCATGGGATATTTTTAGGGATTCCTCACATGCCCTAACAGATGGCTTTGATGATAAGAAGCTTGAAGAGATTAAAGCAACGATTTCGAAAATTAGTGGAGTAAAGTGTATCAAGGATATTAAAGGAAGAGTGCATGGTAACAATGTTTTTATCGACGTGATTATAGGGGTAGATCCATCCCTTAATGTTGTAGAAAGTCATACAATAACAGAAATTGTAGAGGAGAAGCTGAAAAAAGAGCATCGGATTGCCCACAGTCATATTCACATTGAACCGGAATAACTGAAACAAAAGTAAGCAAAAATAGGCAAAAGTAAAAAGCATAAGCATAAGAGTGGATCTAAGGGAAGCAAGAGATGAGCTGCTTCTCTTTTTTTATTTACTTTTCATTTAAGTTTAAGGTTGTGAAAGATAGGAAATAAAAAGATATTCCTTAAATGAAAGATAGGTTGATGTCATGAGACTAAGTAACAAATTTCATTGGAGTTGAGAATGGTTATCAATTATAATGAAGGGAGAAGTTATATTGAACAGCTAAAAAAGGCAGGGGTGAGGAATCTGGACATTCAAGATCACATACTATTATGGAATAACGCTGCACTTAAAGTGCTCGATATAAGACATCATAAGCTAGAACCAGAACAATCCTTACCTGCGTATCAACTGCCTGCGAGTACCTTTCTTTATGTGGTTGGAGGAAAGGCTCAAATTTTTCTAGATAATAGGATGTATAACATAGACCGGACTTATGTGTGTCATGCTGGAAAAGGAGCATTTTTAGATATTCTAGAGATTGTTGAGGAATTGGAATATTATTTAGTTTTCTATAAAGCTACGTTGTCCCTACCCTATCGAAAGCAACTCATTCGTATACAAAAAGCTAGTAACCCTTTTCAAATTCAGTATGGGTTTGCCCCTAATCATCCTATTTCTCTGTTTTTAACGATAGAGCAGATGGATAAATACTGGCAGCAATATGGCATGCTAGAAAAGTTTAGAACGAAGGGTCTCTTTCATCAATTTGTCTATGAGCTACTTAAGCAGCTTGAGGAGCAGGGTGAAAGGATACAATCTCCCAATCTTGTTACACAAGCCGTTCGATATTTAGAGGAGCGTTACGCAGACCCTATTACTTTGCCTTTATTAGCAGAGGATTTTGGCTGTACGCCAAGGCAGATTCAGAGGCTTTTTAAAGCAGCTTTTAAAATGGGACCAATGAAATACCTAACCATTGTACGAATAAATCAAGCAAAAGTATTACTGGACAAAGGCGATTTTTCTTTAAAACAGATTGCTGAAGCCGTCGGATATACAGATAGCTATTATTTCAGTAGGTTATTCAAAAAGTATACGGGGCTATCACCTGTCCACTTCAAAGAGCAGAGTCTAAGAGATCTAGGTCGCCAAAATCCATCCTTTCTGTCGTTTTTACCTATTGCTGTAGACAAACGACAACGGTATAGTGATGATGATAATCATTATCACTATAAAAATAAAGGAGCATTACCGATCATGTATAAAAGTTCAAAATCAGCTATGGCTATAAGTATGATGCTTACCCTAACACTACTCCTTAGTGCATGTTCTGGTGCTACAGGTACTGGTAGTACAAGTAGCCCTGCGACAAATTCACCAAGTCAGTCTACGGGTCAAGGTAGTGAAGCAGGAAGCAGTTCAGCAACGGGAACAGAGGGGGCAGCTAGGATCATTCAACACCTTAAGGGTGAAATGACGCTAGAGGAAGTTCCGCAAAAAATCGTCGTCTTAGACGTTCAATATATTGATCATATGCTTGCGCTTGGCGAACAGCCAATAGGAAGTGTTATTGCTACAAGCGATAAAGCAGACTTCCCTGAGTATTTAATGGATAAGTTACCTGACAACGTTAAGATATTAGGAACATACCAAGAGCCTAACCTAGAAGCGATTCTGGAAAGCGGACCAGATTTAATTATTAGTACAGAGTTCCAAGAAAATGTGTATGATGATTTAACAAAAATTGCACCAACTCTGATGTTTGAAAGAAATGAGGATTGGCGTACGGTTATAGAATCTTTTGGAAAAATTTTAGATAAAGAGCAGGAAGCAAAGGATGTTGTGGAGCAATATCAGCAAAAGGTTAGCGAATTGAAGGTAAAATTAGAGGAAAAGCTTGAAGGGGAAACGGTGGCTTTAATTAGGCCGCGTGAAGAAATGATTCGCCTACACGGGACAGATCATCGTACGGCAGCTATTCTGTATACGGATCTTGGTCTGAATCCTCCTGACATGGTGCAAGAGGCAGAATCTAGTGAAAGCATTGCCCTTGAGGTGATGCCAGACTTAAACGCAGATCATCTCTTTCTCTTAATGGATGATTCGAATACAGAATTAATCGGAGAATTTCAAAATACGAACGTGTGGCAAGGCTTAACGGCTGTACAGGATGAACAGCTGTACGTGGTCAATACGACTATGTGGATTGGATACTATGGTCCTTTAGCCATTAATCTTGTTATCGACGAAATTGCTGAAGCCTTTGAAGATCAATAAATAGAGATGATATAACAGGAGTGATTCGGTGAAATCACTCCTCTTTTTTTGTAATTATGTATAATGGAGATATAACTATTCGATTTGCGAAATGTTTTAATCATTTCTTATGAAAATCAGGCTACTCTAAGTCTAACTTATTTTGAAAGGAGTTTTTCTATGAAAGCTTTTCAGAACACATTACACCGCTCAGATATTCCTGTGGAGCAGACCTGGAATCTTAATGATTTATTTGCGACAAATGAAGCTTGGGAAAGGGAATTGACTTCCTTACAGAGTGATATTCAAACAGTATCACAGTATAAAGGAAGGATACATGAGGGGGCTAAAGTATTACTAGATTGCCTGCTTGCTAAAGATGCGCTGAGTGAACGAGTAGCACGTGTTATGACCTTCGCTCACTTACAGCTTTCTGAGGATGGTACAAATTCAGTGTATCAGGCAAATACAGCAAGGGTGGGCTCCGTACTTTCATCGGTTAGAGCTCAATCCGCTTTTATTCAATCTGAAATTTTGGCCGTAGGTAGTGAAACGATCCATCATTATATAGAGGAAGAGCAGGGCTTAGAGGAGTTTCGTAAAACACTTACTGATCTGTTAGAACAAATACCCTACAGGCTGTCTCCAGATACAGAAGAAGTCCTAGCAGCCTTTGGAGAGGTGCTTAATGCTCCGTATATGATTTATGAAAGAAGCAGAACGTCAGATATGCAGTTCTCTTCCTTCACAACAGAGGATGGGGAAGAGTACCCTTTAACCTTTAACTCCTTTCCTAAATATGAAGGGGAGGCTCAAACTGAACTACGTCGAAAGGCTTATGCTACTTTTATAGATACACTCAAACAATACAAAAACACGTATGCAGCTACGTATGCAACAGAAGTCAAAAAGCAGGTTGTTGAAGCGCGTCTACGTAATTATCCTTCTGTTACGGATATGCTTCTCCATGAGCAGCAGGTTACAAAGGAAATGTACCATAATCAGCTAGATACAATCCAAGCAGAGCTAGCCCCGCATATGCGTCGCTTAGCCAAATTAAAGCAGCGTGTGCTGGGCTTAGATAAGATGAGCTTTAGTGATCTGAAGGCTCCTCTTGATCCTGAATACAACCCGAGGATTTCTTATGATGAAGCGGCTAAACTTGTTCTCGAGGCCTTAGAAATCATGGGGCCAGAATATATGGAAATTATGGAGCAGGGCTTGTATAATCGCTGGGTGGATTTAGCAGACAATGTGGGCAAGCGATCCGGTGCATTTTGCTCAAGTCCTTATGGGGTTCACCCGTATATTTTGATGACCTGGAACGACTCTATGAGAAATGCTTATACATTAGCTCATGAGCTAGGGCATGCCGGACATTTTAGCCTAGCAGGTCGTTATCAAAGGATTTCTAATACACGTCCATCCACATATTTTGTTGAAGCGCCATCAACGATGAATGAAATGCTTCTTAGCCAGCATATTCTAGCAAAATCTACTGATTCACGTATGCGTCGCTGGGTGATCCTTCAATCTCTAGGTACTTACTATCATAACTTTGTTACTCATATCCTAGAGGGGGAGCTCCAACGTCGGGTTTACGAGCTTGCTGATAAAGGTACACCTATAACAGCTAAGCTTTTATGTGAACAGAAAACAGAGCTGCTATCTAAATTCTGGGGAGATGCCGTGGAAATGGATGAAGGAGCAGGCTTAACATGGATGCGTCAGCCCCACTATTATATGGGCTTATATCCATACACCTACTCTGCTGGTCTCACAGCTTCTACAGCGGCAGCACAGCGAATTCAAAGTGAGGGGAAACCAGCTGTAGACCGTTGGTTGTCTGCTTTAAAAGCGGGAGGAACATTAAAGCCGCTTGAGCTTATGCAGCTTGCTGGTGTGGATATGTCTACTCCTGCCCCGATTAGAACAGCTGTAGCCTATGTAGGCTCATTAGTGGATGAGTTAGAGAATAGCTTCTAACATGATTGATTATGATAAGAAGAATAACTTGTGATGAAGGAGAAGTGGATACGATGACACAGAGAAAAGAAAAGGTAGAGGCAGGTTGGAACTTTGATAATAGCTATGCACGTTTGCCACAAGGTTTTTTCTCAAGTCAGAATCCAGTCCCTGTACAATCACCAAATCTAATTATCTTAAATACTGAATTAGCTGATGCTTTAGGATTAAATAGTCATGCCCTAAAAAGTGATGCTAGCCTTGACATATTTGCAGGTAACAAGATTCCTGAAGGTGCTCAGCCACTTGCTCAAGCGTATGCGGGTCATCAATTTGGTCACTTTACCATGCTGGGGGATGGGAGAGCTGTTCTGCTTGGTGAACAGATAACACCTACAAAAGAGCGATTTGATATACAGCTAAAAGGCTCAGGTCGTACATCTTTCTCGCGTGGGGGAGATGGTCGAGCAGCACTTGGTCCTATGCTTCGAGAATATATTATTAGTGAAGCGATGCACGCTCTAGGCATTCCTACTACACGGAGTCTGGCTGTGGTTACGACTGGTGAACCTGTGTGGCGAGAAACTGGTCTTCCGGGTGCCATCTTGACGAGAGTGGCTGCTAGTCATATCCGTGTAGGGACGTTTCAGTATGCTTCAAGAATGGGAACGTTTGAAGATCTCAAGGAACTTGCGGATTATACCATACAAAGACATTATCCCAACATTCAATCATCGGAAGAGAATAATGATAAGTATATTAGATTCCTGCAAGAAGTCATTAAGCGTCAAGCCTTTCTTGTGGCAAAGTGGCAATTAGTAGGATTTATTCACGGTGTTATGAACACCGATAATATGGCGATTAGTGGAGAAACGATTGATTACGGTCCATGTGCCTTTATGGATAGCTTTGACCCAGCAACAGTGTTTAGTTCTATTGATACACAGGGACGCTACGCCTATGGAAATCAGCCGTATATAGCCGTATGGAACCTAGCAAGACTGGCAGACAGCATGCTATCCCTATTTGCTGAAAACCAAGAGGAAGCGATTAAATTGGCAGAGGCTTCCCTTTCAAGTTACTCTAAGCATTTTCAACAAGAGTGGCTAAATGGCATGAGAGCTAAGCTCGGTTTATTTAATGAGGAAGAAGAGGATGAGTCTTTGGTTAAAGAGCTTCTTAGCTTAATGCACAGCTATAAGGCGGATTATACAAATACCTTCAGGTCATTAACGTTAGGGAATATGGAGGATACTGAGCTGAGTGATGCTCCAGAATTTAAGCAATGGTACGAGCAATGGGAAAAAAGACTGGATAGGCAGGAAGAATCTAGAGATTCCTCGGGGCATTTGATGCAAAAATCCAACCCTGCCATCATTCCGCGGAATCATCGGGTTGAAGAAGCGCTAGATGCCGCTGTGGACGACGGAGACTATACTGTGATGAATAGTCTACTGGAAGCCTTAGCTGATCCCTATGCTTACTCGCCTGTTCAGGAAAAATACACAGCATTACCCCAAGCGTCAGATTTCCCTTATCAGACATATTGTGGGACGTAGGGATCAAAGACAGTCTGTTGATTTCGATGTGTATCTGCACATCAAAATATTCAAACATCCATGTAATAGATATATGGATGTTTTTTTATGATCTTTATAAGCGCAACCAATGGTTGAACTCTATCCTCGTAAGGTTCTACAATAGCGTTATACATTTCAAGGTTTGCCTTATTCTTGGATTTCGAAGATCCATTCGGATATCAGTGGATGCTAATAAATGAGAAAGGCTAATTACTACTATCTTATTCCTAGCCCCTCAGCTTGAGGATACGATTTAGGTTTGTTTAAAAAAGTCAAATAAGGTACAGTAAGAGAAGATAAGATAGATGCTGGTAAAGTAACAACAGGAATGAAAATAATGTTTTAGAGAAGATAAATATAGGAATGCAAAGAAAGTTAAAGAGAAGATAAATTTAGGAAAGAAAGTATAGAAAGATAATTAAATTCAATTGAGGAGGCACAAGCATGACAACAAAGCAGAAGCTTACATTATTTATAGGCTCTTATTCCGAAGTGGGATCGGAAAGTGTTCATACATATTCAATGGATGAGGAGAGTGGCAAGCTGACTAAACTAGGAGTATTACAGGGACTCAAAAACCCAACCTTCCTAAACCTTGATACACAACAGCAGAAGCTTTATACCTTCTCTGAAGGTATCTCACCGGATGGAGAGCGGACAACAGAGGCGGTAGCCCTTGAATATAGCCCCGAGACGCTTAAATTGAGTGAGACAAGCCGTTCGTTGGGGAGGGCAGGATCATCCTGCCACATTCAACGAGACAGAAGCAGTCGCTATTTGGTCCTAAGCAGCTATAATGGTGGAAGTGTAAGTCTAGTTGCCTTAACAGAGGAAGGCGAGATCGGAGAATGGCTAGATGTCCAAAAGCATGAGGGGCATGGTGTAAATCTGGATCGCCAGGAAGGGCCGCATCCTCATTCTGCACAATTTAGTCCAGACGGGAAGTATATCTATGTCCCTGACTTAGGGATTGATCGTATTAAAATCTATACGATAGACAGTAGCCAACAAAAGCTCATTCCTCATGGTGAAGTGTCATTACGGCCAGGTGCAGGACCACGCCATATGACCTTTCATCCGAATAGCGCTTTTGCCTATGTGATTAATGAACTAGACTCAACGGTTACGGCTTTTACCTATGATCAGGCAACAGGATCGCTTGAAGAGATAAGTACCGTTCCAACCCTGCCAACGGCTTGGCAAGGGGAGAATATCTGTGCAGAGGTAGCCATCTCAGAGGATGGCCGTTACCTATACGGCTCGAACCGAGGACATGACAGTCTTGTAGTGTTTAAAATTATGACTGATGGGAAGCTGACCTACGTCGAGCATGTGTCCGTTGAAGGAGCTCATCCTCGTCATTTCGCACTTGCTCCGGGAGGAAAGTTCCTAGTGGCCGCCAATCGGGATACGAATAATCTTGCTGTCTTCCGCATCGATCCTACTACAGGGAAGCTACAGTTTACAGGGGAGTCCGAATCGGTCTCTAAGCCTGTATGTGTAGTACCTGCTTATTTGTAAAAAATTAAAGCCTATCCACCTAGAGCAAGGACAGCAACCCTTCAATAGGTAGGGATAGGCTTTTTCGTCATTTACATTGATTACGATTGCTACTAATTGCTTTTAGAAAGATTTATTAATTCAACGTTTATTCTGCCATTTAAGATACTCTTCCTTATTCTCCACGTAAGATACGCTGTGTATCCACTGACTCATAGCGATCATGAGGAACAGAACCAAGAATTGAAGATGGAGTTTCACGATGTGTTAGCCATAGCTGGTGTAACGCACGAGTACAGCCTACATATAAAAGCTTTGCTTCTAGGTCATTAGCCGGGTAAGAAGCTGCATCAACATTTAGAAGAATGACGGCATCAAACTCAAGCCCCTTTGTTAAGTAAATCGGAACAATTGAAACTCCACCACTATATGCTTCACTCTGTGCATCAATTAGGTTGGTTCCAACGTTTAATCCAAATAGCTTTTGCTGGAGCTCTCTAGCTCCTTTTTCCGTTCGTGTAACTATGGCCATACTTTGATATTGCTTATCCTGCATCAGTGCTACCCATGCTATTAGAAACTCAAGCTGTTCCTTGTCTTTAAGACCAACAACCTTCACGGGCTCACCACTCCTAAAAACAGGCACAGCCTTTGATACACCGAGCTGGGCTTGGTCAATCATATGGTTGGCAAACTCGATGATTTCTAGTGTGGAGCGGTAGCTCTGCTTTAATTCAAAGTAAGAGGTTTGCGTCTGTGGGAACAAGCTTTGAAATTCTTTCCACGATAGTGTTCCCTGATCGGCATGAATCCCTTGAGCTAAATCCCCAAGGATAGTAAAGGAGCCCCCGCGAACCAATTCCTTCAACAAATCCACTTGAAAAGGGGAGAAATCCTGTGCCTCATCAATGACAACATGATCGAAGCGATCCTCCTTATTAAAGCCATTCAGCTTAAACTGAATAAAAAGAAGGGGGGCAAGATCTTCATAATCAATAAGCTGCGTCTTGAAAGTCGCTAATGACTCTTCTTTGACGTGAGCAGGAATGGACTCTATAATCTCCATAAGCTCTGGAGCTGTACGTTTAGTAGACTGAAATAGATCTTGGTAAATATCAAAGGGGGAGAGGCTGTTCCAAGATTTGGCCCAAGTTCGCAGCCTTTGACTAGCCGTCTTCTTATAATCCTTTACCGCCTGTATTCCTTCAATCTGTTTAAGCTCACCTTCAATCCAGCGCTTCATCCGTGCAATGATCCTTTCCTTACGCTGGGCAAGAGGATAGGAGCGATACTCTTGGGAGTACCAATTCCGCAAGGTGGATACATTAATGACTTTTCCTTCCCAGGCAACAAATTCTTTGTCGGGGAGTAGTAATTTTTCCAATGTAGCAATGTAAGAGGTGATAAGATACTTAAAGGCTTTAGAGCCTTTATATCTACCGGGTTTCTCTAACGCTCCACCATTTGAAGCTTCCTGTCGCTCAAACCTTCTGTGATAACGTTCAGAAAGGGGACGAAGCTTTACCTCATCCTCTAATCTCTCTAAAACCCAGGTAGGAAAGGTGCTTTGTTGGATGTCCCCCACACCAAGCTCTGGCAAAACGTCAGAAATATAATCTAAAAACATGGTGCTCGGTGCAAAAATCATCATTCGCTCTGGGCGAACCTTTTCTCTATATTCGTATAAGAGGTAAGCTAAACGATGCAAAGCTACTGTGGTTTTTCCGCTTCCTGCTACTCCTTGAATGACTAGGGCAGAATCCTTAGGCGCTCGGATAATCTGATTCTGCTCCATTTGGATGGTAGAAACAATATCACGTAGGCGATTATCCTTCCTTTCTCCTAGCTTGTATAAAAGGAATTCATCCGTCCCTTCTAAGTTATGCTCACCCTTCACAAAGCTATCAACCACACGCAAAAGCTGCTGTTCGCGAATCACTATATTTCGTTTCAAAAATAGAGTTCCTTCAACAAGCCCTTCGGGCGCTTCATAAAAAGCTATTTCCTCCTCACCACTGAAGCCGTAGAACATACTGGACAACGGAGCGCGCCAATCAATGACGAGAGGCTGCTTATTGTCATCGTTCATCACGCCGACCTTTCCAATATAATAAGGGGCTACCCGCTCTGTCTCAAGCTCTTGAAAATCTAATCTTCCAAAGTAAGGCTCCTTTAAGGAGCGCTGTAAGCTCTCCTTTGCTTTTTCATTCATATCATCTAAAACCTGCTCAGTAAAATCATCTCCAACATATCTTTCCTTGGAGGAGCGCTCCTGCAAAAACTTTGTAATAAGTGATAAGGTAAGCTTTAGCTGCTGCTCCTCTTGCTGATGTGTAGATGTTATAGAATCTGAATCCATGAAAATCCCCCTCCTTCTTCGGTACATTATAAAGTTTGCCACGTAATCGAAAAAAAGAATAGACTTATATTTTGTATTTTGTTATGATGTATTGTAGGAAGTGCCAAAAAACAATAACCTAAAAATTACCAATTTATAACGATAATAAAGCGCCACTACTTTTAAAGTAAAGGCGCTCTTTTAATGCCGTTTTTCAAAGGATTGACTAGCTTTTCCGTCTGTTGAAAAGAATGGTTACTAGAGCAATAGATACAACTAGCAATCCACCGAACCAAAGGATAGTCAACCAAAGATTATTATCTATTGGTGTACCAAGAAGCAGACCCCGTAACGTTTCAATGAGAGGAGTCATCGGCTGATTTTCAGCTACGACTTGAAGCCAAGCAGGCATCGTTTGTGTCGGGACAAAAGCACTGCTTAGATAAGGTAAAAACAACATGGGAAACGTTATAGCATACGCTGTTTCTACTGTCTTGACGAATAAGCCAAAGACAATAAACAACCAATTGAGAGCAAGCAAGAACAGGCTCAACACCCCAATCACCCCAAGCCACTCTAAGAACCCTGCTTCTGGTCTAAAGCCTAAAAGGAGAGCCACAATAAAAGCTATAGTAGTGGCAAGTACATTTCGAACAAAGCTACCAATCACATGACCAACCATTAAAGAGGAGGGGAGAACTGGCATACTCCGTAAACGGTCAAACAATCCTCCTGTCATGTCTTGAGCAACAAGGGCAGCTATCATAGAGCTTCCAAAGCCCATACATGTAATAATAACGCCAGGAACAACATAGTTCACATATTCTGTTCCGGTTTGAATGGCACCACCAAATACATAAACAAATAAGAGCATAACAATAATAGGCAGCAAAATACCCATTAGAAGAGATTCTATATCTCGAAAAATACGTTTTATACTCCGTAGGGTCATCGTCCATCCGTCTATAATCGCCCAATACGCTTTAGACTGACTCATTAGACTGCACTCCTTTCAGCTGCGGGGCTGGTTATACTTAAAAAAACATCATCCAGTGTCGGCTTTCGAAATTCGACAGAGGTGGGTTCAATTCCGTGTTCATGTAATACGTTTAACAAATTTCTTAGCTCTTCCGTCTGCCCCTTGGTGTTCAAGGAAAGAGTCAAAGATGTAGTGTCCATCTGTCCTTGTAGGAGGTGGTTTGCCTTTTCAAGGTAACCAAGCTGATTGAAGCCTAGCTCTACTTTTTCATTTCCAATCATCCGTTTTAAATCCTCAGCCGTCCCTTTTTGCACAATTCTTCCACCATTCATAATCGCAATTTCATCGGCAAGCTGGTCAGCCTCTTCAAGATACTGAGTGGTTAGAAAAATCGTCACTCCAGTTTTGGCTAGCTGTTGAATCAGATCCCACATATTTTTGCGACTTCTAGGATCTAATCCTGTGGTTGGCTCATCAAGAAAGATAATTTCAGGGTTGGAAAACAGGCTGATGGCAATATCGAGTCTACGTCGCATTCCCCCCGAATAGGTTTTCACTAGTTTTTTAGCGGCATCTACCAGATCAAACTGTTCTAGAAGCTCTCTTGTTCGTTCTTTTACCTTTTTAGAAGCAAGGTGATTTAATCGTCCCATAATGAACAGATTTTCTTCTCCTGTCAAAAGCTCATCAACAGACGCATACTGTCCAGTTAAGCTGATTAGCTTCTTAACGTCGTTTGGAGCGTGATTGATGTCTAAGCCAGCAATCCTCACAGACCCATGATCAGCCATGGTTAGAGTAGAAAGGATACGAATGGTCGTTGTTTTTCCAGAACCATTTTCACCAAGCAGGGCAAAAATCGTCCCGCGAGCCACTTCAAAGCTTAATCCATCTAACACAGTATGGGCTCCATAACTCTTCTTTAAATCAAGGACAGAAATAACGGAATCATGCATATAGAAGACCTCCTTATTATAGATTGACATAATCAATCAAAAATAACAAAAAAATAGTAGAAAGAAGAAAGGAAACTATGGATGTTTCCCTAAAATTATTTGATTGATTTAATCAGTCGATAAAAGAATACGATGTCTCGCAATGAAAGTCAATCATTTTTTGAGGAGTTGAAAGAAGCTATCAGGCTGCAATCATCCTAATTAAAATGCTAACCTTCCATTCTGTATTCTCCTTCCAAAATAACGGATCCTCAGCCATGATACCTGACAGAATCGTTAGGTACATACGAAGTAGCTCTTCTGCATTGCCTTCAATAATTTCTCCAGACTCCTGACCTTCCATAAATAAAGGATACAAGGTTTCTATATAGACTTTGCCCGATTGTTCAATGAGTTCATGAATATGAGTAGGTAAATCAGGGGAGGAATGTAAATGCTGAATGATTCGAAACACATCACCAGTTCTTCCTGTATCTCCTTCTTTAAAGGCGACCATCATAAACGATTTAATTTTCTCCAGGGCGCTCAGTTGTTTCTTATTCAACTCATCAAACATTTCCTTCGTTTTGTTTCTCTCCATGCCCCATTCGAGACTTTCATAAAGCACCTGCTCTTTAGATTCAAAGTAATGGTACACTAATCCATAGCTTATCTTGGCTTCTTTTGCAATCATATTCATTTTCGTGAGCTTAATGCCATTATCAGCAAATACTTTAAGAGCAGCTCGCATAATTTGTACTTTTCGTTCCTGTTTCTTTTGTTCTAATTGATCCGTATTCATAGGTGACATATAGCGTAATAGCCTCCTCGTGATTGGGAATGTGTATATGATCTTACTATCATTTTAAAATCAGTAGTTAGATTGATTTTTTCAATCAATATCATATGGATAACTTTATGATTAACTTGTACACCTGTCAAGCTACTCCAAGGACGGGATCAACTCTACAGTTTGCTTCCTCTTAGACCTAATCGCTAAACTTTCTTCACATGGTTAGAAGACAACCGCACCTTACTATGCTTCAAAATTTCTCCGGGATATTTACATTCCCCCAGCCATGCTTCCTTCTTCAAAATTTGAGCCTTACAGCAAGCACTCAAATAATGTTTTGTATTCATCCGTTTTCTACTCCCCAGCCTCTCATGACACTTCGAACAATAGAGCTCAAAGCCCTTCTGTGGAAGCTGTACCACATTGGTTGATATAGCCCCAACTCTACGCAATTCTTCTTCAAAGACGGGATGTCCATCTTCAAAAGGCTGCCCTTGGATAAAAAGATGATAATGACAAAGCTCATGGAGCAAGACAGCAATAAAAATCTCTGGTGGAATAAAGCGTACAGCATGCTTGCTTAGCTCAATGCGTAGTGCCGTTCGTGTCCTGCCTCTACTTGAGAACATAAAACGTCCCATCGATTTAGTTAATCGGCCATTCCAGAGAACAGGGATATCACAGCGTTTGCCCCAAAAATGAAGAGATAGTTTTTGGCTTAGATCTTCAAGCTTCTCTGAATCTACGTTAATTGTTTTAGGCTCCACACTACTGATCCCTCCGTCTATACCTAAATATGAAATAAAAATTTAATAATAATTATATATTTATGAAATTTTTTTTCAAAAAGTATTAAGATTTACGATGCCTGTGCCGATGAATAGTAATAGATGAAATCAAAAAGCAGAAAGAATGAGATGTACTACATGGAGGCGCAGGCATGAAACTTTGGAAAAAAAGAAGCATTCGAACTAAGTTATTATTCGTTATGGCTATGACGTATTTGCTCTTCTTAGGAAGCTTTATTTATGTCTTAAATGAGTTGAACAGTGTGGGAGAAGAGACGAATTCGATGGCACGGCATAGCGAAAACGCCGTAAAAATCATGGAAATTGGCTCTATCATCCGCTCAAAATTCATCATTATAAGCGATTATGCCACGACAAATGTTTTTAATCAAACGTATTATGAGCAACAGGATCAGCTTATTACTAAGCATTTGGCTGATGTGGAAGTAGAGATAGATACAGTGGAGGAGCAAGAGCTTTTCGAGCAAGTTGTAGCTGGTAATGAGAGGTTTAATCAGGTAGCTCAGATGATTGAAGCAGAAAGAGCAGATATTTCGGGTCTAGCTCAGGAGCTATCCTTGATTCAAAATCAAGCGGTACTTAGCGTGACACTCCTATCTGAGCAGGCTACGGAGGAAATGACAGCTTCCTCTGAGGATGTCAGAGCCTATATCATACAAAGCAGTAACATATCTACTTTTCTAGTGATCGTCGTTTTTATAGTAGGCTCGGCCTGTATGGTCTTATTCAGTATGTACTTAACTAAAACCCTAAACAAAATCACCGCCCAAGCAAAGCAAATCAGTGCAGGGAACCTGACTATAGAGCCACTGGCTATTCGTTCAGAGGATGAGCTAGGGCAGTTAAGCTTATCAATGAATTCGATGCTTAGCAATCTGCATCAGCTTGTCACTAAAATAACAACTGCATCCGTGCAGGTAGCTTCCTCAGCGGAGCAGCTCACAGCAAGCGCTACGGAAACGAGCAAGTCCACTGAGCAGATTTCAGAAGCGATTCAATCGGTGGCTCTAGGAGCTGAGCAGCAGGTGGATAGTTCGGCTAATTCACAGGCGCTGGTTATGGGCATGTCTGAAGGAATGGAGCAGGTAACTCAGCATATTCAGCAGGTTCGTCAGACGTCTGGTGACACGACACAAAAAGCAGAATCAGGTGTTGCTGTCGTGCAACATACAGTAGAGCAAATGAATGTGATTCAAGAGAAATCGTCTACAACCGCCTCTTTATTAAATGAATTAGGTGGGAAGTCGAATGAAATTGGCAAGATTGTGGGCTTGATTACGGACGTTTCTGAGCAAACGAACCTTCTAGCCTTGAATGCTGCGATTGAGGCAGCACGTGCCGGGGAGCACGGGGCAGGCTTTGCTGTAGTAGCAGATGAGGTTCGAAAGCTTGCAGAGGAGTCCGCTCAGTCCTCAAATCAAATCAAACGATTGATTGAGGATATCCAGCACAATATTCAGCAGTCTCTCAGTGCAATGAAGGAAGGCACTATGGCTGTTGAGGAAGGCATAAATATGGTGCATGAAGCGGGCAACTCCTTTTCCTCTATCTCTGCTTCTGTGACCCAAGTCACAGAGCAGATACAAGAGGTTACCACTTTTGTTCAACATATGTCTCAAGGAACACATACATTAGTCGAAGCGTCCGATCAAATAGTGTCCATTTCCGAGCAGACCGCTTCCTCTACTCAGAATATAGCTGCAGCGGTAGAAGAACAAAATGCCTCCATGGAGGAGATTTCGGCATCATCTGCTATGCTAGCCTCTATGGCAGAAGAATTACAAGCTGCTGTGAAAACATTTAAAATTTATTAATTCACTTTATGTGAAGCTTATAGTAAGCTAAGAGAAGCCTTATTTGAAAACGATAAGGCTTCTTTTTTCGGTAGTTTACATGTTAGAATATGTAAGCTTTCGCCGTTAGCCATGGAGCCAAAATAGGTTTTGCTAGCATTCACCAATAAGGTAATTGATATACTGAGAGTTTCACGACAAGGGAGAAGATAGAAATGAAGGATGACGATGATTTACAGGATGCAAGTCAATTAAATTATTTGGAGCAGGTGATAGACCACATCCAAGAATCTACTTCCCTGTATAATGGTAAAGAATTTTTTACTCAGCTAACACATAGCCTATCTCGGTTACTGCGGATAGATTATGTGATGATTGGCGAATACTTCGCCTCATATAGAGAACAGAACCACATCCAAAGTATAGCTGTTTCGTACAAAGGCTCAGAAACTACCCCATTGATTTATCCGCTGCTTGGATCAGCGTTTGAGCAGCTTGAGAACGGGGATATCTGTTGTTTTAGTCAAGGCGCTCATCGGCTGTTTCCTAGGGATAAGATCATTAAGAAGCATAATATCGAAGCTTGTGCAGGAATTACTTTAACAGATTCTAAGGGTGATAAAATTGGTATGTTTATTATGCTTCATCGAAAGCCCTTTGAAGTGGCTTTTGAGCTAAAGCATATTATGAAATTATTTTCCTTTAGAATTTCCTTTGAGCTTGAAAGAATGAAGTATGATAAAAAAGTCGAGGCCTTAGCTTATTTAGATGAACTGACTGGTCTGCCTAATCGCAACCGATTTATTGAATATATTGAACAGGGAATGGCCCTTTCAGAGCAGCACAATAGTAAGCTTGCCGTGTTGAATATTGATTTGGATCGTTTTAAAAAAGTAAACGAAACAGAAGGCTATGAAACGGCAGACCTTTTACTTCAAATGGTAGCTGAGCGGCTGAAGGAGGCTAAGCTCACGCTTCCTTACATGCTATCCAGAATAGGGGGGAATAAATTCTCTGTTCTTCTTCCACAGTATGAAAAGGCCTATCAGGTCAACCAAATGGCTGAGGAGCTATTACTACTATTTGACCAGCCCTTTATGATTCAGAACAATGAGCACTATTTAACAGCTAGCGTCGGTATCAGCTTGTTCCCCAACGATGGAACTAGACCAAGGCAGCTTATTTTGCATGCCGATCAAGCTATTAATCAAGCAAGAAAGCACGTGGGAAATACGTATGAATTTTATACTCCTCAAAGAGATGTTCAATTTGTTAAAGAGGCACATTTAGAAAAGAAGCTGTATAAGGCATTAGAGCGCAACGAGCTATCCCTTCATTTTCAGCCTCAAGTAGATGCTGAGCACCAAGCCTTAATTGGTTGGGAGGTATTATTGCGTTGGGAAAACAAAGAAGAGGGTCCGGTGTCTCCTGCTACTTTTATCCCAATTATTGAAGAAGCAGGGTTAATTATTCCCATAGGCTATTGGATCATTGAACAGGCCTGTCTTAAGATTAAGGAATGGGAATCCTTGTATCCGGAGCATGTTTGCGTGATGATTAACTTATCAGCTTATCAGCTCGTACATTATAACTTTGCTCAGCGTGTTCACAAAATTATGAGTAAAACAGGTGTTAGACCAGAGCAATTAGGCTTTGAAATAACAGAAAATATGAGCTTGCATGGGATTGATTCGGCTTTATCCGTTTTAAGGGAGCTTAAAGCCCTTGGTTTAAAGCTTGCCCTAGATGATTTTGGCACAGGCTTTTCGACCTTTAGCTATTTGAAGCATTTTCCAATAGATGTGGTTAAAATAGACCGAGCTTTTGTCAAGGATATTAACACAGACCAGCATAGCTTAGCGATCTGTCGCTCAATCATTGATGTTTGTCATTCTCTCAATTTTAAAGTGCTCGCCGAAGGAGTAGAGCTACAGGAGCAGTCGAATTTATTAAAAGAGCTAGGCTGTGATGCGTTTCAAGGGTATTTCTACAGTCCTCCTATGCCTTCCTCAAAAGTACAAACCTATGTTGAGGAATATAACGGCTCCCAATAAGAGTTAACTTACTTTTAGGAAGTTGACATATTTTTGTCATGATATTGGCTTGTTCGAGTGATAAATGTGGTTTATTGTTGATATTAGGTAAGCAAAAGTATAGAGAGCTTCTAATTAGAGGAGCTTTTTCACAAGGTTACCTTAGTCAGTCGAATAAAACGACAAAAAAGTCATTGTATCAGCATTCATGCTGTCTTATACTGTAAGAAAAGGAAATATAGGTAGGCGTTTCTGCGAGATTTCCTTTCACGGTGTAAGAGGATGGGGTGGTGTTAGATTGAATTCTTTTTCTGATTTTATGAAGAAACAAGGGAACTTTTTAAGCTGGATGATAGCAACCATAGCTACGTCTGGGAGTCTTTTCTTTTCTGAGGTCATGCGATTTACACCATGTAATCTATGCTGGTATCAAAGGATTTTAATGTATCCCCTTGCTATTATATTGCTTATCGCTACAGTGAAGCAGGATAGACGCATTTCTAGCTATGTACTGCCTTTTTCGGGTATAGGGATGCTAATGTCCTTTTATCACTACCTGCTTGAAAAAACAGATCTATTCCCAAGCTCAGATGCAGCTTGTGGGCTAGTTCCGTGTACCACAGAATATATTAACTGGTTTGGGTTTGTAACCATACCCTTCCTAGCTTTAGTTGCCTTTACACTTATTACGATTATTCATGGTTATCTTTGGATTAGCAACAGAAAGGGGTCTTAAGGTGAAAAAAGTCATCATTTTTGTAGGTATTATTGCCGTTCTTTTTGCCGGTTTATATTTTGTTAATGAATCCAGTAATCAAAGCCGTATTCCAGAGGATAATCCTTACGGCACAAGTAGATTAAGCTCATCAACAATCGCTCAGCTAAATGATCCTAACTATCAGAACATTATTCTGAACGAGGAGCTAGATCAAAAGCTAGAGGATGGAGAGGACTTTTTCGTTTACTTCTTTAGTCCTGAATGTGAGCACTGTAAAAGAGCTACCCCGATTTTAGTACCTATCGCAGAAGAAATGGGAGTAGAGATTTTTAAATACAATCTTCTAGAATTTAATGAAGGAAGAAGCAAGTACGATATTCAATACACGCCAACCCTAGTAACGTATAAGAATGGGGAAGAGGTTGACCGTGCAGTAGGTGCTCCAGAGGAAGGCACAGCTGAGTTCTATGAGATGTTTTTAACGCAGTATAAGGATTAAATCATCTATGAAAGGAATAGGTTTTAGCCAGTAAATTCTTTGATTTGCTGGCTTTTTCTTATTTGTTATTCTCGTTCATAAGTATTAAGAGAGTCTATAACCTGGCTAGTGATTTTAAGAATGCGATCCGAAACAACGGGCAGGCATAAAGTAATAGAAATAAGTGCAAAAATGCACTTATTTCTAGATTAATTGAGTGAACCTAGTCATTTAAGTGCGAAAATACACTTGATTTCTTCTAATATGAGAAAATAGGAGCCTTCTTTTAGAACTAAGTGTATTTCTGCACTTATCTGCTTAAAATCGTAAAAATAATAGTATATGAAGTGTATTTTTGCATTTAGTTTTATAAAATCATCACTTAGACTGTTTAAATACCGCGCTTTGAAAATTATCCGTAACCTAAACATATCCCGTTATTATGTTCTCCTTGGAGGTTAAGTATGAGTTAAAAGCATGTATAAGTATAATTCCTCATTGGGAACTATCAGGAGAATATGTCTTAAATTCTTGTGCCACTAAAACAGAAAAAATGCTATAATATTAAAAAGCATAGCAAGGAAAACTTTGAATTTTTATATTAAACAGAATTGTAAGCGCTTCATAACCCTTCACCCTGCTACACCCTGTTCTATTTCTAGAAGCTCATCCGTATGATAAAGCACACGCATGCAAATGATGGTGGTTCTATCTAGATCGGAGCATTATTCTATTCATCTTATGAATGAGCGTTCAGTCAGAATGGGTAAGGGATAGGTAAGGCATCCCTGCAGAAGTAAACAGAAACTAGAAATATATTATATAAAGAGGAGGAAAACCATGAGCTGGTTATCTGTCGTTAATTTGATCGCTTTTCTTGCCGTATTAAGCTATGTTCTGTATTTATTTAGCTACATTGTGTATAGCCGATATTTATTCGTGAAGCTAGGACAAAAAACAGACTTCAAAAAAGCGTTTAAAGAGCGCATCAATGAGCTGCTTGTCCAGATGTTTGGTCATAAGAAGCTATTAAAGGATAAGAAAAGTGGAATCATGCACTTTTTTATATTTTATGGCTTTATCATTTTGCAACTCGGAGCCATTGATTTAATAGGAAAAGGGCTGACTGGAAACGCATACTGGCTGCCCCTAGGCTCGGCATATCCGTTTTTTGTTCTTATGCAAGAAATCACTGTTGTCATCATTTTGCTAGCAGTAGGGTATGCAGGGTATCGACGTTTCGTAGAAAAGCTACCACGTTTAAAAAGAAATGCTAAAGCTAGTTTGGTGATTATCTTTATCTTTGCGCTTATGTTTACTGTCATCATGTCACTCGGCTTTGAAGCGGTGATGCTTACACAGTCTGGTGAGTTAGCTACTGGCTTTCATCCGTTTCACCCGATTTCTTCTGTTATTGGAATAGCTTTTAGCTGGATGAACTATAGCGTGGCAAGTGCGATGTTTTATACGTTTTGGTGGGCTCATAATCTTGTTCTTTTTGCCTTCCTTATTTATGTCCCACAATCCAAGCACTTTCATATCCTTGTTGCGCCTATCAATATCTTTTTCAAGCGTCAGGTGCATCCGGGGAAACTAAGCACCATAGATTTCGAGGATGAGTCTGCGGAAGAGTTCGGAGTCGGCAAAATTGAGAATTTTACACAGAAGCAGTTTATGGATCTGTATGCCTGTGTGGAATGTGGACGCTGTACGAATATGTGTCCTGCTTCAGGTACAGGAAAAATGCTTTCCCCGATGGATCTGATTACAAAGCTAAGAGATCATCTTACGGAGAAAGGTGCAGCCATTACGTCAAGAACCCCTTGGATGCCTGCTTTTGCGTTTAGTGAAACGAAGGGGAATCAGCTGGCTATGGCGCAGGCAAAGGTGCTTCAAGCAGGGGAGAATGAGACAGCAGCAACCGCAGAGAAGGAGCTACTTTCCAACTTTGAATATAGCATTGATCTGATCGGGGATGTCATTACAGAGGAAGAAATATGGGCTTGTACAACGTGTCGGAACTGTGAGGATGAATGTCCTGTACTGAATGAACATGTAGATAAAATCATCGATATGAGACGCTATTTAGTTCTTACAGAAGGGAAAGTAGCCCAAGAGGCGCAGCGTACTTTTAACAATATTGAGCGTCAAAGCAATCCCTGGGGGATCAATCGTAGTGAGCGGAGCAATTGGAGAGATGAGTTTGAGGATATTACCGTTCCAACAGTAAAAGAAGTAGATGATTTCGAAATCCTGTGGTTTGTCGGATCTATGGGCAGCTTTGATAATAGAAATAAAAAGGTCGCACACGCCTTTGCAAAGCTCATGAATGAAGCAGGAGTACGCTTTGCCATTCTAGGGAATGAGGAGAAAAACTCTGGAGATACGGCACGTCGTATGGGGAATGAGTTTCTGTTCCAGCAGCTTTGTCAGGAAAACATCGAAATCCTAAGCAAGTATAACGTTAAGAAAATTGTTACAGCATGCCCGCATACGTACAATACGCTGAAAAACGAATATCCTGAGTTTGGTTTAGAGGCAGAGGTGATCCACCATACAGAGCTAATAGCTGAGCTCCTGAAAGAGGGTAAGCTAAAGCCAACGAAGGAGCTTCCTGAAAGAATTACGTACCACGATTCCTGCTACCTTGGGCGCTATAACAACATTTATGAACTACCAAGGGAGATCCTTAAAGCGATTCCTGGAGTATCCATTGTAGAGATGGAACGAAATCGGGAAACAGGAATGTGCTGTGGGGCAGGTGGAGGAATGATGTGGCTAGAGGAAACGGAAGGAAAACGGGTGAACATTGCTCGAACGGAGCAAGCGTTAGCTGTCAGCCCATCCATTATTTCTAGCGGCTGTCCGTATTGCTTAACAATGATGAGTGATGGGACGAAGGCTCTAGAGGTGGAGGAGAAGGTAGCCACGATGGATATCGCTGAGATTTTAGTACAGGCGATTGAGTTTGAAAAGGCAAGCTAAAAAGATGTGAAGGGCAAGACTTACTAGTAATGGGCTTGAAAGCTTGAAGAGGCTAGGCCCTTAAATATTTGCAAGCTAGATTTGTTAATAGAGGGGAGAACTATACATGACTAAGACGGTAATTATTAGTGCGGCAAGAACGCCATTTGGCAGGTTTGGAGGGGCTTTGAAGGATAAGCAAGCTGTTGAGCTAGGTGCTACCGTATTAGAGGAGGTAGCGAAGAGGGGACAGGTAAACCCTGCTGATGTAGACCATGTGATTATGGGGATGGTCCTGCAAGGAGGAGCAGGACAAATTCCTTCCCGTCAAGCGGCAAGGCTGGCAGGCTATCCATGGGAGGTTCAAAGTGAAACGATTAATAAGGTGTGTGCATCAGGATTAAGAGCAGTAACCCTAGCTGATCAAATGATTCGTGCAGGGGATGCTGACGCTATCGCAGCTGGAGGCATGGAAAGCATGAGCAATGCACCATACCTTCTTCCTAAAGCAAGATGGGGGATGCGTATGGGCGATGGACAGGTAAAGGACTCCATGATCCATGACGGCTTGACCTGTAGTTTTGAAAACGTTCACATGGCCGTGCATGGTAGTCAGGTAGCTGCTGAATTTAACGTTAGTCGCGACACTCAAGATGAATGGGCTTTGCGCAGTCATCAGCTAGCTGTTGCGGCTGTGGAGGAAGGTAAACTGGAGGATGAGCTAGTACCAATCAGCATTCCGCAGCGAAAAGGAGACCCAATCATCGTTAAAAAGGATGAAGCTCCTAGGAAGGATACGGATTTAGTAAAGCTTGCGAAGCTACCGCCAGTATTTACACCTGATGGAAGCATTACAGCTGGAAATGCTCCAGGTGTTAACGATGGAGCAGGTGCCTTTATGCTGATGAGTAAGGAGAGGGCAAAGAAGGAAGGCAAGCAGCCTCTTGCTACGATTCTTGGCCATGCTGCCGTTGGAGCGGAAGCCCCGTATCTTGCTAAGACTCCTGCCTTAGCTATTCAAAAGCTACTGAAGCAGACTGGATATCAGGTCAGTGACATTGATCTTTTTGAAATCAATGAAGCGTTTGCTGCTGTAGCATTAACAAGTGCTGAACTGGCAGGGATTCCACATGAGAAGCTCAATGTAAATGGAGGAGCGATAGCTTTAGGCCATCCGATAGGAGCTAGTGGAGCGAGGATTTTAATGACTTTGATTTACGAGCTGAAAAGACGTGGCGGAGGCTTAGGTATTGCGGCCATATGCTCTGGAGCCGCTCAGGGAGATGCCATTCTCATTCAGGTATAAAAGAAGGGAGAAAAGCGATGGAAATGAATAAGGTTATGGTCATAGGAGCAGGGCAAATGGGTTCAGGGATCGCCCAGGTGATGGCTCAAGCTGGCTTAGAAGTCCTTTTACATGATGTAAAGGAGGATTTTGTACAGAGCGGTATGACTAAAATCACTAAGAATCTTTCAAGACAGGTCGAGAAACAGAAGCTGGACCCTAAGGAGTCCGAAGCTATTCTATCAAGATTACGGACAACAATTGATCTTGGTGATGCCAATGAGGTAGACATTGTCATCGAAGCGGCTGTTGAGAATATGGAGATTAAGAAGAACATTTTTGCACGGCTCGATGACATTACTCAGGAGCATACAATTTTAGCCACGAACACGTCCTCTCTGCCCATAACTGAAATTGCAGCTGAAACGAAAAAGCCTGAACGCGTCATTGGAATGCATTTTATGAACCCTGTTCCAGTGATGAAGCTTGTTGAGGTTATCCGGGGACTTGCCACGTCTCAGGAAGTTTTTCAAGCCGTATTTGATTTATCTAAAAAACTAAACAAAATTCCCGTAGAGGTTAATGATTTTCCGGGCTTTGTAGCCAATCGAGTGCTTATGCCGATGATTAACGAGGCGATCTATACAGTGTATGAGGGAGTAACCTCTCCGGAGGAGGTTGATCAGGTTATGAAGCTAGGGATGAACCACCCTATGGGACCACTAACGTTAGCTGACTTTATAGGCCTAGATACATGCCTGTATATTATGGAAACGTTACAGGAAGGCTTTGGGGACGACAAGTATCGCCCATGTCCATTGCTACGAAAATATGTGAAAGCTGGCTGGCTAGGACGTAAAACAGGAAGAGGCTTTTACGTATACAACGAGTAGAGGTGGAGAGACAGATGGAATTTCGCTTTACAGAAGAACAGAGCATGCTAAGAACAATGGTTAAGGAATTTGCCCAAAAAGAAATTGAACCTATGACACAGGAAATGGATGAGACAGATCAATTTCCGCGTCAAACGGTGGATAAAATGGCGGAGCTGGGCTTACTAGGCATCCCTATCCCAGAAAACTATGGCGGAGCAGGTGCAGGATTTGTTGCTTATATTAGTGCCATTCACGAGCTAGCGAAGGTGAGTGCCACAATTGGAGTTATTTTATCTGTTCATACATCGGTAGGAACAAATCCAATTCTTTACTTTGGCTCGGAGGAGCAGAAGCAAAAGTATGTGCCAAAGCTAGCTAGCGGAGAATATCTTGGAGCGTTTGCCCTCACTGAGTCCCAAGCAGGCTCCGATGCATCTAATCTGAAAACGTCAGCATCCAAGCAGAATAATGAGTATGTTCTCAACGGCTCAAAAATTTTTATCACAAACGCAGGTGAGGCAGATGTCTATATTACGTTTGCTGTGACAGACCCTAGCAAGGGTTCAAAGGGAATATCGGCATTTATAGTGGAAAAAAATACACCGGGAATGCACATCGGTAAAAAGGAAAAAAAGATGGGTCTTCACGGCTCCAATACAGCAGAGATTATATTTGATCAAGCTCGAGTTCCTGCTGAAAATCTTTTGGGTGAGGAAGGCATGGGTTTAAGCATTGCTCTAGCGAATTTGGATGCAGGGCGGATTGGAATTGCCGCCCAGGCGTTGGGGTTAGCTGAGCATGCGCTCGACATCGCACTCGCTTACGCTAAGGAGCGCAAGCAGTTCGGACGTCCAATTGGTACGCTACAAGGCCTATCCTTTAAGCTAGCCGATATGGCGACAGAGATTGAAGCGGCTAAGCTTTTAACGTATCGTGCTGCTTTTTTACATGAGCAAGGGCTTCCCTGTGGAAAAGAAGCTTCCATGGCTAAGCTCCTTAGCTCGGATGTGGCGATGAAGGTGACCACTGAAGCGATCCAAGTTCTTGGTGGGTACGGATATACGAAGGAATACGTTGTAGAAAGACTGTTTAGAGACGCAAAGGTGACACAGATTTACGAGGGGACGAATCAGATCCAACGGATTGTGATTGGTAAGCATCTGTTACCTTAATTTGTTAAAATATTTTGCCAAGATATATAGCCACATTATGCTGGTCAAAAAGGGAGAGAACCTTATGAACTTTCAATTATCCGATGAGCATCAAATGATTAGAAAGATGGTTAGAGATTTTGCCGAAAAAGAGGTTGCCCCAACGGCAGCTATAAGAGATGAAGAGGAACGCTTTGATCGCCGACTTTTTGATCTGATGGGTGAGCTCGGGCTGACAGGTATTCCTTGGGAGGAGCAGTACGGAGGCATAGATTCCGATTATCTAAGCTACTGTATAGCCGTAGAAGAGCTTTCTCGTGTATGTGCTTCGACAGGTGTCACACTTTCTGCTCATGTGTCACTAGCTAGCTGGCCCATCTATAAATTTGGGACCGAAGAGCAAAAGGAAAGGTTCCTGCGTCCCCTAGCAGAGGGTACAAAGCTAGGAGCATACGGATTAACAGAGTCTGGTTCAGGCTCTGATGCAGCGGCCATGAAAACAACGGCTGTTCGTCAGGGAGAGCATTATCTGTTAAGTGGAAATAAAATTTTCATCACAAACGCAGGGGATGCGGAGATTTATGTTGTATTTGCTGTAACGAATCCTGAGCTAAAGCACAAAGGGATTACGGCCTTTATCCTAGAGAAGGGGATGGAGGGCTTTAGCTTTGGTAAGAAGGAAAAGAAGCTAGGTATTCGCTCCTCCCCAACCCTTGAGATTATTTTTGATCAAGTCAAGGTGCCTGTGGAAAACCGTCTTGGAGAAGAAGGAGAAGGCTTCAAGATAGCCATGATGACACTAGATGGAGGGCGTAATGGGATATCTGCTCAAGCAGTAGGTATCGCCCAGGGAGCCTTAGATCACGCCTTAGCGTATGCCAAGGAAAGGAAGCAGTTTGGTAAACCTATTGCTCAGCAGCAGGGACTGCAATTTATGCTTGCCGATATGGCTACAAAGGTAGAAGCGGCCCGCCTACTAACCTATCAAGCGGCTTGGCTTGAAGGAGAAGGCTTGCCCTATGGAAAAGCATCGGCTATGAGTAAGCTATTCGCAGGAGATATCGCTATGGAAGTAACCACAGACGCAGTACAAATTTTTGGTGGATACGGCTATACACGAGAATACCCAGTTGAACGATTTATGCGTGACGCTAAAATTACACAAATCTACGAGGGAACAAATGAGATTCAGCGCCTAGTGATTTCAAAGTACCTATTAACGTAATCAACATGATAGAATAGTAAGATGAGCTATAGCCTAACAGGGCTAAGAGAAGAGACGCTGAGGTGATAGGATGCATGAGTTAACTAAAGGAATACTAGCAAAAAATGTTCGAGCGTTAGCTCGTGCCATATCCTATATCGAAGATCAGCACCCAGATCGCTTAACATTGCTTAAAGAGCTATATCCCCATACGAAAAAAGCTTACAAACTCGGTCTAACAGGTCCGCCTGGCGCGGGCAAAAGCTCTATAGTCAACGAACTGCTCACTTATCTAAGGAAGCAGGATATGACGGTAGGTGTATTAGCTGTTGATCCAACAAGTCCTTTTACTGGTGGAGCATTGCTCGGAGACAGAGTAAGAATGGCTAATCATTTTACTGATCCAGGTGTCTTTATTCGTAGCATGGGTACAAGAGGTAGCCTAGGAGGGCTAGCACGAGCTACGAAGGAAGCGATTCATGCCCTAGATGCGTTTGGTTTAGACGTTATTATCGTAGAGACCGTTGGAGTAGGTCAAGCGGAGTTAGATATTATGAAGTTTGCCGATTCTACAGCTGTATTATTAACCCCTAATGGTGGGGACAGTGTTCAAGCGTTTAAAGCGGGAATTATGGAAGTTGCCGATTTCTACGTGATTAACAAGGCAGACTTACCAGGAACGGATAAGCTAAAAGCAGAAATTGAACAGATGCTTGATATCGCTAAGCATGATTCAGAGTGGCGGCCACCTGTCATTAAAACAGTCAGTACACAAAGGCAGGGAATTGATCAGCTTTGGTTAACCTGTAATCAGCATCGAGCCTTTTTGCGAGATACGAATGAAGGAATTGGACGTAACAGGCGAAGAGCAGAGGCTGAAGTGAGGGAGTTGCTTCACCATCATTTCTCCATAATCATAGAGGATAAATTGAAGGATGCAAGCCTACTAGCTCATTTTGATCAGCTTAAACAAGGGGAGCAAAGTCCATATGATCTAGCGGAGAAGCTTATAGCCAAGTGGGGGATGCAGGATTAGCTCAATAGAGTCTATAAAATAGATAATATCTATGGCTTTAGGAAGTAAATCACTTATTAATGAAGCCAAATAGATTAAAATAAAAAGCAACCAAAGAACAAACCTAAATATATAGACAAAGAAGCAAGATAGATAATCAAAGCGATAGTATAGGGAGGAGAAGAGAATGAGAGAGAAAAAACAAATTCCATCACTAGTCAAAGACCAAAAGCTGGTCCAAAAAAGAAGGGAGCAGATCATCGAGTCTGCCGTAGCCCTTTTTATAGAAAAAGGATTCTTTAAAACGACGACAAGAGAGATTGCCGCTAAAGCAGGCTTTAGTATTGGTACTCTCTATGAATATATTGAAGCCAAGGAGGATGTGCTTTATTTAGTATGTGACGCTATTCATCATGAGCTGGAGGAGCGCCTTTTACAATCTGTAAAGGATACACGTAAAGGCATAGATTCTCTTCAGGAAGCGATGGTATATTTTTTCCAAGTGATGAACGATATGCAGGATCGTGTACTCCTAATTTACCAGGAGGCTAAATCCTTGCCTAAAGATATGCTGCGCTATGTGCTAGGGAAGGAAAAAGACATTACTCAAATCTTTGAAAACATTCTGCTGCGCGGAATTGAAGACGGCAGTATTGCTCTAGATCGCAAGGACACTCATTTAATGTCCCACAACATTATGGTATTAGGAGAGATGTGGGTATTTAGACGCTGGGCGTTAGGCAAGCAGTTTTCATTGGAGGAGTTTATTCAAGAGCAAACATCCTTAATCTTAAATCAAATCCGTAAACCAAAGGAGGAGGGCAAGATTGAGTCAACAGGAAGTGTATCAAACTGAGCACAAGCTGCGCTTTGTGACAGCCTCAAGTCTTTTTGATGGACATGACGCTTCTATTAATGTAATGAGAAGGATTTTACAGGCTTCCGGAGCAGAGGTTATTCATTTAGGACACAATCGCTCTGTAGATGAGGTGGTCACAGCGGCCATCCAGGAGGATGTTCAAGGGATTGCGATAAGCTCCTATCAAGGTGGTCATATGGAGTACTTTAAATATATGTATGACCTTCTACAGGAGCGGAACGCTGGACATATTAAGATATTTGGAGGTGGCGGAGGAGTTATCGTGCCTCCAGAAATTAAAGAGCTTCATGAGTATGGCATTGCCATGATTTTTTCTCCAGAGGATGGTCGGAAATACGGATTGCAAGGCATGATTAATCAGATGCTGAAGCTGGCTGATTTCTCTACCACCTCATTAGCTGAGCTAGAGTCACCTAACGTAGCAGATGATCATACCATTGCTCGTATGATTACCTTAGCGGAGGAACGTTTTCATCATCAGGACGTTCAGACGAGTGAGAAGGAAGTATCGGCTACTCTTCAGCAGGTGCGGGAGAAAGCGAGGGAAAGTGAGAAGCAGATTCCCATCCTAGGAATAACAGGAACAGGTGGGGCAGGGAAAAGCTCATTAACGGATGAGCTTGTTCGTCGTTTTGTCCACACCTTCCCTGATAAAAAGCTAGCGATCATCTCCATTGATCCTTCCAAGAAGAAGACGGGTGGAGCCTTACTTGGCGATCGAATTAGAATGAATGCTATTCATCATCCTAATGTGTACATGCGTAGCTTAGCGACGAGAACATCCAAAACAGAGTTAAGCCATGCTATAGAGGACGCCATCTCCATTTGTAAAACGGCTGGGTTTGACTGCATGATGATTGAAACGAGTGGTATAGGTCAAGGGGATGCTGAAATAGTAGACGTTTGTGATTTATCCCTTTATGTGATGACAAGTGAATTTGGAGCGCCCTCACAGCTAGAGAAAATTGAAATGATTGATTTTGCTGATCTTATTGTAATCAATAAATTTGAGCGCAAAGGCTCTGCTGATGCCCTGCGTGACGTTCGTAAGCAGTATCAACGCAGTCGCTTGCTTTTTGACAAACCAGAGGAGGAGCTACCTGTTTACGGGACGATTGCCAGCCAGTTTAATGATCCAGGAACGAATCAGCTCTTTCAGGCGATCATTATGCAATTGAAAGAAAAGCTAGGAATTGATTGGGCAATAACGGATAATCAAGAAGTGTCAAAGCCTATAGAGATTAAACCACAGCATACCATCATTGCTGGAGATAGAGTGCAGTACTTAGGGGACATTGTCAAATGTATTCAAGAGTACAAATCCTTTACGAAAAGTCAGGTTGAGCTAGCGCGTAAGGCCTATCAGCTGGACGGGGTAAAACAGCAACTTGAAGAAGCGATGAGCCCATCAACAGAGACTGTTTCCATCCAGGAGCCTACTCTTCAAACGATTCAAGAGCTAGGGAAGAGCGTGTATGAACAGCTGCATATGGACAGTAAAAAGCTGATTGAACACTGGCCAAAGCTAATGGAGACGTATAAGAAGGATGAATATGTAACAAAAATTAGAGATAAAGAGCTTCGTACGACGTTATTTACTACTTCACTTTCAGGAACTAGAATTCCTAAGATATCCCTGCCTAAGTATCAGGAGTGGGGCGATCTGTTAGAATGGCAGATGACAGAAAATGTTCCAGGTGTATTTCCTTATACGGCAGGTGTATTTCCGTTTAAGAGAGAGGGCGAGGACCCTAAGCGTCAATTTGCTGGTGAAGGAACTCCTGAAAGAACAAATCGCAGGTTTCATTATTTGTCCAAAGACGATCAAGCCAAGCGCTTATCCACAGCATTTGATAGTGTAACACTATATGGAGAAGATCCCGATCACCGTCCAGATATCTATGGGAAGGTTGGGGAAAGTGGGGTCAGTATTTGTACCCTTGAAGATATGAAAAAGCTATACGCAGGCTTCGATCTATGTCAGCCTAGCACAAGTGTATCAATGACCATTAATGGGCCAGCCCCAATTATCTTAGCGATGTTTATGAATACGGCCATTAGCCAGCAGATCGAGCTTTTTACAGAACGGGAAGGACGTGCTCCTGACAAAGAAGAGGGCGAAAAAATTAAAGCGCTTACATTAAAAACGGTGCGTGGGACAGTCCAAGCGGATATTCTAAAAGAGGATCAGGGTCAGAATACATGTATCTTTTCTACTGAATTCGCTTTGCGTATGATGGGGGATATGCAGGAGTACTTTATCCATCATGGAGTGCGTAATTATTACTCTGTCAGTATATCTGGTTATCACATCGCAGAAGCTGGAGCGAATCCGATCTCACAGCTAGCGTTCACCCTAGCCAATGGGTTTACGTATGTCGAGTATTATTTAAGTAGAGGGATGAATATTGATGATTTTGCACCAAACCTATCCTTTTTCTTCAGTAACGGGCTAGATCCAGAGTATACGGTCATTGGCAGAGTGGCTCGGAGGATATGGGCGATTGTGATGAGGGATAAATATAATGCTAATGAGCGTTCACAGAAGCTTAAGTATCATATTCAAACATCTGGACGTTCGCTCCACGCTCAGGAGATCGATTTTAATGATATTCGCACTACTCTTCAAGCTCTAATGGCAATCTATGATAACTGTAATTCCTTGCATACGAATGCGTACGACGAAGCGATTACAACTCCGACGGAGGAATCTGTACGACGGGCTATGGCCATTCAAATGATTATAACGAAGGAGCTCGGTTTAGCGAAAAACGAAAACTCTCTTCAAGGCTCCTTTATTATAGAAGAACTAACTAATCTTGTGGAAGAGGCTGTATTGGCTGAGTTTTCCCGTATCAATGATCGAGGTGGAGTGCTTGGGTCAATGGAGACGCAATATCAACGGGGAAAAATTCAAGAGGAATCCTTGCTATATGAGATGAAAAAGCATACGGGAGAGCTGCCTATCATCGGTGTAAACACGTACATGAATCCGAATGCTGTCGCAGATGATCAGGAATTTACGATGCAGCTTGCTAGAGCCACAAAAGAGGAAAAAGAGCAGCAAATCACCAATTTACGCGCCTTTCAAGAGCGTCATCACACATCTGGAAAAGCAGCCCTTAAGAGGCTCAAGCAAGTGGCACAGTCCGGGGGTAATATTTTTGCCGAGCTAATGGAGAGTGTTAAGGTGGCTAGTTTAGGTCAAATTACACAGGCACTTTATGAAGTAGGTGGACAATACCGCAGAAATATGTAAGGATAGAGAGAAAAATACTAGCATATATTTTTCGAATCAGTCTATAATGGTTAGGAAGATGAAGTGGAAGGGAAGTGCTGAAGTGAGTATTCGTGACCTAGAGCTTGAAACACTTTCAGAAATGTCGATGGTCGATATCGTGTACCACCTTTTAAAAGAATCCAATAAACAACCGATGGCGTTCCATCAAATCCTTGATGAAGTGATGGCTTTAAAAGGATTAACAGATGAGCAGAAAATGGATGTAATGTCTCGGGTGTATACGGAAATAAACATTGATGGTCGCTTTAAAGCGTTAGGCGATAACGTTTGGGGACTCCGCAGCTGGTATCCAGTAGAGCAAGCTGAAGAAATCGTCATCACAGAAGTGAAAAAGAAATCGAAGAAGAAACGCTCTGATGATGAGGACGACGACATAGAAACAGATGAAGAAGAAGCAGATGATTTTGATGAGTATGACGAAGAGGAAGAGTACGATGATGAAGAGGATTTGGATGCCGACGATCTTGAAGAGGTTGACGAAGACCTAGAAGATTTAGATGAGGATATCGAAGATTTAGGCGAAGAGATAGATGAAGATGATGAGGATTACGAAGATGAAGATGAAGAGTATGACGACGAAGAAGAAATAGATGAATAATTCTTATCACCTACCCCTTGACACTTTACTCGTCTAGGGGTAGAATTTTTTTTGGGCTCCGATTTTTTCTGAGTCAATAAAATACTTTTATACGATTCGTTCGTTGATAGACGTGTTATACTTACGAATTTCAAAACAAAAGTGCCCCCATTGCAGTGAGCAGGGAGGAGTGTCACTTTTGTTTTTTTTATTTTATCTAGCTCCTGACGATTTATAATCCTAAGTCCTTTATACATAGAGCTCCTTTTAGGAAAAACTCTATAGCATTAGGGCAGAAGATGAAACAAGCTACAAAATATGTGATTGAATGATCCAAAGAGAGCCAAACTAAACGGAGAAAGAGAGGATGACTTAAAAAATGGCAAAATATATTTTTGTAACAGGTGGAGTTGTTTCATCAATTGGTAAAGGAATTATTGCCGCATCATTAGGTACATTATTAAAACATAGAGGATTAAATGTGACGATTCAAAAGTTCGATCCTTATATCAACGTTGATCCAGGAACAATGAGTCCTTATCAGCATGGTGAAGTGTTCGTTACGAATGATGGAGCAGAGACGGATCTTGACCTTGGTCATTATGAGCGCTTTATTGATATTAATCTCAACTCGAACAGTAACGTGACAACAGGGAAGATTTATTCAAGTGTTATAACAAAGGAAAGACGTGGGGATTATCTTGGTGGAACGGTACAGGTTATTCCGCATATCACCAATGAAATTAAAGATCGTGTTTTTAGAGCAAGTAAAGAAACAAATGCAGATGTAGTCATTACTGAAATAGGTGGAACGGTAGGGGACATTGAAAGTCTTCCATTCCTAGAAGCCATTCGTCAAATTAAAAGTGATATTGGACGTCAAAACGTGATGTATATTCACGCTACATTAATTCCTTATATTCGTGCTGCTGGTGAATTAAAAACAAAACCTACTCAACACAGTGTAAAAGAGCTTAGAAGTCTTGGAATTCAGCCTAATGTTATCGTCTGCCGTACAGAGCACGATCTTTCAGAAGATATGAAGGAAAAGCTAGCTTTATTCTGTGATATTGATAAAAACGCAGTCATAGAATCCAAAGATGCTGAAACGCTTTATGAGGTTCCTTTATTCTTGCAAAGCCAAGGCTTCGATGATTATGTGTTAAACCATCTTGGATTGGAAGCACCTGAGGCTGACATGGATGAATGGAAGGCTATGGTCAATCGAGTGAAGAACCTAAGCAAAACGACAACGATTGCTCTAGTAGGAAAATACGTAGAGCTACAGGATGCGTACCTTTCTGTCGCAGAAGCTCTCTATCATGCAGGAATAGCGAATGATTCAGATATTGATATTCGTTGGATCAACGCAGAGCATGTCACGGAGGAAAATGTAAATGATCTTCTGCATGGGATAGACGGCATATTAGTTCCTGGTGGCTTTGGTGATCGAGGAATTGAAGGGAAGATTGAAACGGTTCGTTATGCACGTGAGCAGAAGATTCCTTTCTTAGGAATCTGTTTAGGTATGCAGGTAGCGTGTGTTGAATTTGCTCGCAATGTGCTGGGGCTAAAGGGAGCAAATAGCTCAGAAATTAATCCGCAAACAAGCTACCCTGTTATTGATCTTTTACCAGAGCAAAAGGATATTGAAGATCTTGGTGGTACAATGCGTTTAGGTATTTATCCATGCCGTGTTGCAGAGGGCTCTCGTGCAGCAGAAGCGTATCAGGAGGAGCTCGTTTATGAGCGTCATCGTCATCGCTATGAGTTTAACAATGATTATCGTACAGCGTTTGAGGAGCAAGGCTTTACCTTCAGTGGGACTTCACCTGACGGAAGGCTAGTGGAAATTATTGAGCTTCCAGATCACCCGTGGTTTGTAGCCAGTCAGTTCCATCCGGAATTTATATCAAGGCCAAACCGAGCTCAGCCTCTATTCCGTGATTTTATTAAAGCGTCTGCCAACTAACACGGACAATTCTAAATTGAAATATTAAACGAAGCTGTCTAATGTAGATTTTTTCTCTACGTTTGGACAGCTTTTTTTAAGATATAAATATGTTCATTAGAATAGTGGGAGGACGAGGATTGTCGAAATTTCTTACATGCTGATTTTTTCCTCAAATTAGAGGAATATCTTCCTTTCTAGCGAAACTACCTATATAGGAAAATGATTGAACAAAGGAAGGGAATAATATGCCGAATAAAAAGATTTTAATCGTAGATGATCAATATGGCATTAGGGTATTACTTGATGAAGTTTTTAGAAAGGAAGGCTACACCACATTTCAGGCAGCCAATGGCAAACAGGCCTTAGAATTGGCCGATCAAAATAAGCCAAACTTGGTGATCCTAGATATGAAAATTCCGGGAATGGACGGATTAGAAATATTAAAGCGTGTGAAAATGTTAGATCCAAGTATTCATGTCATTATGATAACGGCATATGGTGAATTAGATTTGATACAGGAAGCCATGAATCTGGGAGCGCTTACTCACTTCACCAAACCCTTTGACATCGATGAACTAAGAAAGATTGTAGCATCAGTTTCAAACCAAGAGGAGGAATGATCGTGGAGGAAGTCATGATTCGTTTACGTCTATCACAGGCCGATGCTCACTACGGAGGAGATTTAGTTGATGGTGCAAGGATGCTAGCTCTTTTTGGGGATGTTGCCACAGAATTATTAATCCGATTGGATGGAGACGAAGGGCTGTTTGTCGCTTACGAGCAAGTTGAATTTAAAGCACCAGTATACGCGGGAGATTACATAGAAGCAAAAGGAAGCATAACCAAACAAGGAAATACATCTAGAACAATGAGCTTTACAGCACATAAGGTGATTGCTGGGAGCAGGGATGCCTCCAATCCTTCTCAAGCGACGCTGCTTGAGCAGCCTGTTCTAGTGTGCCAGGCAAAGGGCACCTGTGTTGTACCGAAGGATAAACAAAAGGGAAATACGAAAAGCTAATGGAAGGGAGTAAATATGGAACCTTGTATCGTTACAGTTGCCGTTAATGGTGCCGAAGTGATGAGAGAGCAAAACCCTGCCATTCCTTACACTCCAGAAGAAATCGCTAATGAAGTGGAGCAAGCGTATGAAGCTGGAGCAAGCATAGCCCATATTCACGCAAGAAGGGATGACGGAAGCCCTACACAGGATTTGGAGTACTATGACCAAATCGTTTCTACTATCCGTAGACGCTGTGATATAATTATACAAGTATCCACAGGCGGAGCGATCGGGATGAGTATAGACGAACGAAAGCAGCCTATTCAATTAAAGCCAGAGATGGCAACGTTAACGACCGGAACGGTAAATTTTGGTTCTGGTGTGTTTCAGAATTCCTTAGCAGATATGGAGCAGCTCGCTTTATATATGCAACAAGAAGGAGTGAGGCCAGAGTTCGAAATTTTTGAAGCGGGAATGATTCATAACGCTTTACAATTAGTAGAGAAGGGATATGTTCAAGGTCATCAGCATTATGATTTTGTGCTTGGTGTGCCTGGTGCCCTGCCTGCGTCCCTAGCCAACCTGCTCTTTCTAGTGCAAAAAATCCCCTCGAATGCAACATGGACTGTAGCTGGAATAGGTCGCCATCAGCTGTTCTTAGCGGTACATGCCTTGCTACTAGGAGGTCATGTTAGAGTGGGATTTGAAGATAATATATACTATACTAAGGGAGTGCTCGCCCAATCCAATGCTCAGTTGGTTAAGAGAGTCGTACGTATAGCAAAGGAAGTAGGACGAGAGATAGCGACCGTAGAGACGGCTAGAAGACTACTACATATCGTGTAGTGTCATAGATAAAAACATCTTAGGAGGAAGAAAACCATGCCATTAGTATCAATGAAAGACATGTTAATTAAAGCAGTTGAAGGAAAATACGCGGTAGGACAATTTAACATTAATAACCTTGAATTCACTCAAGCGATCCTGCAGGCAGCACAGGAGGAAAACTCTCCTGTTATTCTTGGGGTCAGTGAAGGAGCAGCTAAATATATTGGTGGTTTTAAAACGGTCGTAGCGATTATAAGAAGTTTAATTGAGGATTATAATATTACTGTACCTGTAGCGATTCACTTAGATCATGGTTCCTCCTTTGAGATGTGTGTAAAGGCTATTGATGCTGGATTTACATCTGTTATGATTGACGGATCTCACTTCCCTCTGGAAGAGAATATTGCGTTGACTAAGAAAGTAGTAGACGTTGCTCATACCCTAGGAGTTTCTGTTGAGGCTGAGCTAGGAAGAATTGGAGGACAAGAGGATGACCTAGTGGTTGATGATGCCGATGCCGCGTATGCGATTCCAGCTGAATGTGAGCAGCTTGTCCGTGAGACAAAGGTAGATTGTTTTGCTCCAGCTCTTGGTTCTGTTCACGGTCCTTACAAGGGAGAGCCGAACTTAGGGTTTGATCGCATGGAAGAAGTACAAAAATTAACAGGTGTACCTCTAGTGCTACACGGGGGAACTGGAATTCCTACGAAGGATATTCAAAGAGCGATTTCATTAGGTACAGCAAAAATTAACGTAAATACGGAAAGTCAAATGTCTTCAGCGGCAACTGTACGTAAGGTGCTTCAAGAAAAACCTGATCTGTACGACCCACGTAAATATCTTGGACCAGCTAGAGATACGATTAAAGAAACGGTAAAAGGAAAAATGCGTGAGTTTGGCTCAAGTAACCAAGCTTAACCAGATGCATTCCCTATGTTTGGGAGAGAGATCATCACGTATTTTCAACCCTATTTAACCCATAAAATTCATTATAGATACGAACCTTACTTTTATGATTTCGCAAAAAAGCAAGGAGGAGGTCCTCACTATTATGAAAATCTTCTTAGACACAGCTAATATAGATGAAATAAAAAAGGCGTATGAGCTAGGTGTTATTGCCGGTGTAACAACAAACCCAAGCTTAGTAGCGAAGGAAGGAATTGACTTCAAAGAGCGATTACAAGAGATTTGTGCCATTGTTTCAGGCTCTGTTAGTGCAGAGGTTATTAGTGAGCACGCTGAAGGAATGGTGGAGGAAGGAGAGGATCTGGCTAAGATCGCTCCGCAAATCACCGTTAAAATTCCTATGACTCTTGAGGGCTTAAAAGCGGTAAATATTCTTTCTAGCAAACAAATCAAGACGAATGTCACCCTTATTTTTTCAGCAAATCAAGCGCTACTAGCTGCACGTGCAGGGGCGAGCTATGTCTCTCCTTTCTTAGGTCGACTTGATGATATTGGGCATAATGGAATGCAATTAATTGAAGATATCGAGCAGATTTTTTCAATCCATAATATAGCGACTGAAATTATTGCGGCATCCATTCGTCATCCTCTTCATGTTACAGAAGCAGCTTTGCGAGGGGCGCATATTGGAACTATGCCGTATTCCGTTATTGAGCAGATTTCCAAGCATCCACTAACAGACGCTGGAATTGAGAAGTTTTTAGCTGATTGGGAGAAGGCGCAAAAATCAAACTAAGGTGTATTCTTTTGCATCAATGATGGCAATAATGATGGTAGCATCTTCTAACAGCAAGAAAGACCTAGGAAGGAGAAGAGGAATGGACAAATTATATATTCAAGGAAAAACTCCTTTAAGGGGCACTGTTCAGATTAGTAGTGCCAAGAATAGTGCTGTTGCTCTAATTCCAGCTACTATTTTAGCCGATACGCCGACAGTCATTGAGAACCTACCCAATATCAGTGATGTACGTATTTTAGCTGAACTTTTAGAGCAAATCGGAGGCAAGGTAGAGATTAAAGACAATGACATGTACGTAGATTCTACGACAATGTCATCAATCCCTCTGCCCAATGGAAGTGTAAAAAAACTTCGTGCTTCCTATTATCTTATGGGAGCTATGCTAGGTAGGTTTAAGCGAGCAGCTGTTGGCCTTCCTGGGGGCTGTAATTTAGGACCGCGTCCTATAGATCAGCATATCAAAGGCTTTGAAGCTTTAGGAGCGAAAGTAACCAATGAGCATGGAGCCATCTTTTTAGAGGCTGAGGAGCTTAGAGGCTCACGGATTTATTTAGATGTTGTGAGCGTTGGAGCTACAATTAATATCATGCTGGCGGCTGTGAGAGCTAAAGGGCTAACGGTTATCGAGAACGCAGCCAAAGAGCCAGAAATTATTGATGTTGCCACGCTACTTGTTTCTATGGGAGCCAAGATAAAGGGAGCAGGAACAGATGTGATAAGAATTGAAGGTGTCGATACCCTTAAGGGCTGTAGACAACCGATTATCCCCGATCGTATTGAGACGGGCACATTTATGATTGCTGCTGCGGCAACGAAGGGACAGGTACTTGTAGATAACGTTATTCCTAAGCATATGGAGTCTGTTTCTTCTAAGCTTAGAGAGATGGGTGTGATTGTGGAAGAGAGGGATGACTCGATACTAGTGGATGCTACGGCAGCAGATTTAAAAGCTGTCGACATTAAAACATTAGTTCATCCAGGGTTTCCCACTGACCTTCAGCAATCTATGACTACACTCCTGACACAAGCGGAAGGAACAAGCATTGTAACCGATACAATATATAGTCATCGCTTTAAGCATACGGATGAATTAAGACGTATGGGTGCAAATATTAAGGTTGAAGGACGTTCTGCAATTATTACTGGTCCAACAGCCTTGCAAGGCACTAAGGTGACGGCATCGGATCTACGTGCGGGCTCAGCTTTGGTTATTGCTGGACTTATCTCTTCAGGAATAACAGAAATAAGTGGTGTTGAACATATCGATCGAGGGTATGAGAATCTACAAGCAAAGCTAAAGGCTTTAGGTGCTGAGACCTGGAGAAAATCAGACACACTCGATCAAGAAGTGAAAGAAAAAGTGAACCAATAATCAATTAAGAAGACGCTTTAAGGGATAAGAAGGACATGTTACTAATGTAGGTACTGTCCTTCTCACCTATGAAAAATGACCTTATAGCTCTTCTTCCCTCAAACACTCTACTCATCTTCTACCCCTAAACTAGACATACTCAGTTGCATATGGATCACAAAAAAACAGAACTCAAAACCTATAGCACATTTTAAAAATTATGATATATTTAGTAGGGTGTAATCATGACTACTTACTCTTAAATCTATGAAAATAAATAATCTTATTTTACTAATGTATATCTACTATATTCGTTAGCTAGAGATGATGAGGAGGGACAGCATGGAAAGAAGCTTATCAATGGAATTGGTTCGCGTGACAGAAGCTGCGGCATTAGCCTCAGCAAGATGGATGGGAAGAGGGAAAAAGGATGAAGCTGATGATGCAGCTACAACAGCGATGAGGACAGTTTTTGATACCGTTCCAATGCGTGGAACTGTTGTGATTGGTGAAGGAGAAATGGATGAGGCACCAATGCTATACATTGGAGAGCAGTTGGGAATGGGACATGGTCCAGAGCTAGATGTTGCTGTAGATCCTTTGGAAGGAACAAATATTGTGGCTAAAGGGACGTGGAATGCGTTATCCGTATTAGCTGTGGCTGATAAAGGTAACCTCTTACACGCTCCTGATATGTACATGGAAAAAATAGCTGTAGGACCTGCTGCTGTTGGGAAGGTGGACCTTAATGCATCAGTGGCTGATAACCTAAAAGCAGTAGCTGATGCGTTGAACAGAGATATTTCTGATCTGGTAGCTGTAGTGCTTGACCGTGAGCGGCATTCTCGAATTATTCATGAGGTAAGGGAAGCGGGGGCAAGAATTAAACTCCTTTCTGATGGAGATGTAGCCGCTGCTATCAACACGGCTTTTGAGGATACAGGTGTAGATATTTTATTCGGTACCGGCGGAGCTCCAGAAGGCGTCATTGCGGCTGTTGCTCTCAAATGCTTAGGTGGAGAGCTTCAAGGAAGACTAGTTCCTCAAAATGAAGATGAAGTGGAGCGCTGCCTAAAGATGGGGATGGCAAAGCCAGACCAAATCCTCCGCATGGACGATTTAGTTAAGGGAGACGACTGTATTTTTGCCGCCACTGGAGTAACAGACGGTGAATTGCTTAGAGGGGTTCGATTTAAAGGGAGCTCTGCGTCAACTCAGTCTGTTGTTATGCGCGCGAAATCTGGTACAGTTCGGTTCATTCAAGCCGATCATCGCTTAGAAAGAAAACCTAATATGGTCATGGAATCATAAGAAGAAATAGAAAAGTATAGTAAAAATAATTTAGTAAAGAAAAGTGGTGTTCATAATCTTATGGCAGTGCATATTACTGATCTAGAAGAAAAGAGTTTAAAAGAGTTATATAAACTAGCGAAGGAATACGAAGTACCTTATTATGGCCAATTAAAGAAAAAAGAGCTTATCTTCGCGATATTAAAGGGCCAGGCAGAAAAAGACGGATTTTTGTTTATGGAAGGAATTTTAGAGGTATTACAAGAAGGCTATGGCTTTCTTAGACCGATCAACTATCTCCCTTCCTCCGAGGATATCTACATTTCTGCTTCACAAATCAGACGCTTCGAGCTACGCAACGGAGATAAAGTTTCAGGAAAGGTTAGACCACCAAAAGAGAATGAACGTTATTTTGGGCTACTGCACGTAGAAGCTGTAAATGGTGAAGACCCTGAGCTTGCTAAAGAACGTCCTCATTTCCCTGCTTTGACACCACTCTATCCAGATGAAAAAATGGTTTTAGAAGCTGATCCAAAAAAGCTTGCTCCTCGTATTATGGATCTCATTGCACCTGTTGGTTTAGGACAACGTGGATTAATTGTAGCACCTCCTAAGGCGGGTAAAACCGTTCTCATTCAAGAGATTGCCAATAGTATTTCAACAAATCATCCACAGATTGAATTAATCGTACTGCTTATTGATGAACGACCTGAAGAGGTTACCGATATGCAGCGCTCTGTTAAGGGTGAAGTGGTTAGCTCTACCTTTGATGAAGTTCCTGAGAACCATATCCGAGTGGCTGAGCTTGTTCTTGAGAGGGCGCAACGTCTTGTAGAGCATAAGAAGGATGTTGTCATTTTACTAGATAGCATCACCCGTTTGGCTCGTGCTTACAACCTTGTTATTCCACCAAGTGGTCGAACATTATCCGGGGGGATAGATCCTGCTGCTTTCCATAGACCGAAACGCTTTTTTGGAGCGGCTCGTAATATTGAAGAGGGCGGAAGCTTAACCATCCTAGCTACCGCATTAGTGGAAACGGGCTCACGTATGGATGATGTGATCTATGAAGAGTTCAAGGGAACAGGGAACATGGAGCTGCACTTAGACAGAAAGCTAGCTGACCGTCGCATCTATCCTGCTATTGATATCCGCCGCTCAGGAACAAGACGAGAAGAGCTTCTCCTACAGCCTCATGATCTTGACAAGCTGTGGGTCATTCGTAAAAACCTTACAGAGTCACCTGATTTTACAGACCAATTTATTAGAAAGATCAAGAAAACATCAAACAATGAAGAGTTTATGGCCCAGTTTGAGCTTCCTGAGGGAGAAGGGCAAGGCTCTGCATCTGAAAGCCGGTCTAGTGGAGCCAAAACAGGCACTAAATCCACGAAAAGCACAAAAACATCAGCAAGCTAACTTGATCGATTAAAGAACTGACAATTAGATAGAGGTACTATAAATGTCTTTTAAGAGAACGCGGTATAAGCATAAACTCTTAAAAGGCATTTTTTATTCATTAGGCACATATCCTTAACAAGGAACATTAACAAGGAGGGATAGCTGTGGGTAAGGCCAAACGACTTATTACTTCTGCCTTAGTCATCTCTGGAGCAACGGCGTTGTCGCCCATGGATGTCGGGGCCACAGAACTAGAACCCAATCTGTTTGATGAGGATCTCCAAGCTATGATTGAGCAGGAAATGCTTGAAAAAGCGCTACGAAGCTACACCAACCCCCTACACCGAATAGAGGCTGAAATGAACCAGGATCATGATCAAGAAACAACCTACATAGTGCAGGAAGGGGATACCTTATCAGAAATTGCTCAAAAATTTGGCGTAGAGATTAAAGAAATAGTTCATCAAAATGAAATACAGAACGTAAATAGGATTGCTGTTAATCAAGAATTAAAAATTAGGGTCGTTCAAAAAAACTATGTTATTAAATTCGGGGATAACGCACAGCAAATTGCTGATGAACATGGAATTACCGTTGAAGAATTAGTAAGCACTAACGGTACGTTAAAATATACGTCTGCTCAGCTGTATCCAGGGACAGAAATTCAGGTACCCACCCCTACTCCAGATTTTCCTGAAGAACAGCTTGAAGATAATCAACCGGAAAAAGCTAATACGATCCTGCTAGCAAGTCGTTCAGATGTTTCAGCTTCTACTCAGACGATAAGTGGGTTTCAATGGCCAGTAACTGGTACTGTTACAAGTCGCTTTGGAATGCGCTGGGGAAGGCAGCACAACGGAATTGATATTGCAAATAGTCTAAAGAAGGAAGCTGTCATTGCTGCGGCTAAAGCTGGTGTTGTAAAAGAAGCAGGGTTTCATTCGGGCGGCTATGGTAATTTGGTCATTTTGGATCATGGTCAGGGAGTAGAAACCTACTACGCTCATATGAGTAAAATCAGTGTCAAGGCAAATCAAGAAATAAAGCAAGGGGAGCAGATAGGTTACATGGGGCAAACAGGAAGAACGACTGGCTACCACCTGCATTTCGAAATTAGGATTAATGACAAGCCTGTAAATCCTAGCTCTTATTTAGAGTAAAGAACGAAACGTATTGCAACTCCTTATTACACATGCTATAATCAACCATGTGTGATTGACTAACTCTGTTTCGAAAATGATTCAGGGCGTAAAGGAGTGAACGTTTATGAAGCCAGGAATTCACCCAAATTATCAAGTAACTAAGGTCACTTGTGCGTGCGGTAACGAGTTTGAAGCTGGTTCAATTAAAGCGGATTTACGTGTAGAGATTTGTTCAGCTTGCCATCCTTTCTATACAGGGAAGCAGAAACTAATTGATGCAGGTGGACGAGTAGATCGCTTTAAGAAGAAATATAACATGAAATAAGCTTAAACAAGCTATAACTTTTTGAATGAATATAGAATGAAAAAAGGTGTTAGAAACAGGTAAGGCAAGAGCTTGCCTGTTTTTTAACACCTTATATCATTATTTATAGGCAGATTTGTGCCATTTTTTCTTTTCATATATCCTAAAGGATGAGAGACAATAAGGATGAACGGAGTCCGTTGACGTAGATACATATGGCTCATTAATCATAAATAATATGAATCATGAATAATATGGATCATTTAAACGAGGTAGATATTTTACAGAATGGGAGAGGTAGCTTATGCATGAAGTAAAGCAAAACGGATGGATTGAGCTGATTTGCGGGAGTATGTTTTCTGGGAAAAGTGAAGAATTAATCCGTCGAGTGCAACGAGCTCAATTTGCCAAGCAGCAGGTACAGGTGTTCAAGCCTGTAATTGATAATCGCTATAGCCAGGTGTCGGTTGTTTCGCATAAGGGTTCTTCTCAGGTGGCACAGCCCGTTTCGACAGCAGCTGAAATCATTGAGTTGGTAGAGCCGCATACGGATTGTGTGGCGATTGACGAAGTTCAGTTTTTTGATGAAGACATTGTACAAGCTGCCCAAACCTTAGCAGATCGTGGTATTCGCATCATTTGTGCGGGATTGGATCAGGATTTTAGAGCGGAGCCTTTTGGTCCAATTCCACAGCTTATGTCTGTTGCTGAGTATGTGACGAAGCTTCATGCGATATGCTCTTCCTGCGGCTCCTTAGCTAGCAGAACACAGCGCTTAATTAACGGCGAGCCAGCACATTATAATGACCCTATCATTCTAGTAGGGGCTTCAGAGAGCTATGAGCCTAGATGCAGACATTGTCATGAGGTCAAAGGCAAAGAGCCAAAAAGCTCCTTAACTGAGCAAACCGTTTTGACGAGACGTGCATAGTATACTATAATTTGAATGTTAAGCATCTATTTGAGATGTAAGTGAGGTGAAGAAGATGTTTGATCGTTTACAAGCCGTCGAGGACCGCTTTGAGGAGCTAGGTCAATTGTTGTATGATCCGGCCATTTTGAATGATCCCAAAAAGCTTAGGGAGTATTCTCAGGAGCATTCTAAAATAGAAGATACGGTCACAGCGTATCGTGAATATAAAGAGGTTACAGCCCAACTCAAGGATGCTAAATCCATGCTTGAGGAAAAGCTAGACGATGAAATGAAAGACATGGTGAAGCTGGAAATCTCCGAGCTTTCCGAGCGGAAGGAGCAGCTGGAGGAGCAACTCAAAATTCTCCTGTTACCGAAGGACCCTAACGATGACAAAAACGTAATCGTTGAGATTCGAGGAGCAGCTGGAGGAGACGAAGCTGCTTTATTTGCTGGTGTATTATATAAAATGTACACACGCTATGCAGAAAATAGAGGCTGGAGAACAGAAATGATTGAAGCCAATCCTAACGATGTAGGGGGCTATAAAGAGGTTATTTTCCAGATTACAGGTCAAGGAGCCTACAGTCGTCTGAAGTATGAAAGTGGAGCTCATCGTGTTCAGCGGATTCCAGTTACTGAATCAGGTGGACGTATTCATACGTCAACGTCAACAGTGGCTGTATTACCTGAGGTTGAAGAGGTTGATGTAGAGATTCACGATAAGGATATTCGAGTGGATGTATTCTGCTCTAGTGGTGCTGGAGGACAGTCTGTTAATACGACTCAATCGGCAGTGCGTTTGACTCATATTCCAACCAATACGGTGGTAACCTGTCAGGATGAAAAGTCACAGCATAAGAATAAAGACAAAGCGATGAAGGTTTTGCGTGCGCGTGTATATAATAAGTTCTTAGAAGAAGCTCAGTCTGAATACGCTGATATTCGTAAATCAGCTGTAGGGACAGGGGATCGCAGTGAGCGTATCCGTACGTACAATTATCCTCAAAGCCGAGTAACGGACCATCGAATTGGGTTAACTTTGCATAAGCTTGACCAGGTACTCAATGGTGAGCTTGATGAAGTCGTTGATCCGTTAATTGTATCAGAACAATCAGAAATGCTTAAAAAGGTGGAAGCGTAATGAAGCCAACCACATATCGGGAAGCCCTTGTTTGGGCTTCTTCTTTATTAGCGTCAATAAATCCAAAGATAGCCGAGTGGCTCCAGCTCCACCTTATGGGAGTGGAGCGCCAAGAATGGGTAAGAAGTCTTGATGACAGTATGTCGTCTGACGCATTAAGCAGGTATCAAGGCTGGGTTAAGGCTGTTGTCGACGGAGAGCCCTACCAGTATATTGTTGGAGAAGAAGACTTCTATGGTCGTACCTTTCATGTTAGCCCTGCTGTACTCATTCCACGCCCGGAAACGGAGCTTTTAGTTGAACATGTTATAGCCTATGCTAAGCGCTATTGGGCTGATGCGGTATCGTGTACGATGGTTGATATAGGGACAGGGAGCGGAGCCATTGCCGTTACTTGTGCTTTAGAATGGGATAAGGTACGTATGCTAGCTGTGGATATTTCAGAGGAAGCGTTAAGCGTAGCGAGTCACAATGCGAACCAGTTAGGAGCACAGGTTGAATTTTTACAAGGAGATTTATTGCAGCCCCTCCTATCAAGAAAGAAAAAGGTTGATGTATTAATTTCTAACCCACCATACATCCCATTTTCACAAAAAGAGAAACTAGATCGCAATGTTGTGGACTTTGAACCTCATACAGCTTTATTTGCGCCAGAGGACGGCTTATATTTTTATCGACAGCTTATTCAGCAATCACCATCTATCTTAGCTAATCAATCTCTACTAGCCTTTGAAGTAGGCATCCATCAGGCACAGGCAGTTGTAGATTTTATAAAGCACATACATCCGTCAGCTAAGTGTGAAGTGAAGCGGGATTATCAAGGGATTGATCGAATGGTTTTAGCTTATATAGAAAAATAAATAGACGAACGAAAAAACAAAGATTGATACGAATTGGATGAGGAGGATAAAATAAGGTAAAGACGTAGTGAACTTAAAATGAAAGAGGCGAACAGATGATGCCAGCCAAAAATAAAATATTCGTCCTTTTCCTCCTCCTATGTATCAGTGCGGTTATTTTCCTTGCGTTTGTGGACTTTACCCCTGAGCCCTCTAGCCTAACAGCTGAAGAGCAGCAGGAAGACAGTAGGGAATCTTCATTGGGGGAAGAGCGAACCAATACAGAGGATGAAAGGGAGCTTAAGCGAAAAGAACGGGTAGAAGCGTGGCTCCAAAAGCTCACATTAGAAGAAAAAGTGGGACAAATGTTCATGCCCCAACTCGAGATGGTGGACGGGCAAGATACGACGAGTATGAATGAAGCTCTACAACAGAAAATCCAACAGTATCATCTTGGTGGAGTCATTCTTTTTGAGAAGAACATCCAAGGTGTTGAGGAAGTTGTGCAGCTAAACTATCAAATTCAAGAGCAGGCTGTAAGCATTCCTTTATTTATATCAATTGACCAAGAGGGCGGTAATGTTAGACGTATTCCTGGAGGTACGAACATGCCGGGCAATATGGCGTTAGGAGCGACACAAGACAGAAATCTAGCGTATGAAACAGGGCGTATTTTAGGAACGGAGCTTCACGCTTTAGGAGTAAATATGAACTTTGCCCCTAGTCTTGATGTGAACAATAATCCAAGTAATCCTGTGATCGGTCTGCGCTCATTTGGAGCAGACCCTGACTTAGTGTCTAAGCTAGGTGTTTCGTACATTCAAGGCTTACAGGATGCTCAAATCATTTCAACAGCGAAGCATTTTCCAGGGCATGGGGATACAGATGTGGATTCCCACCTAGGACTACCTGTTGTAAATTTTGATCGTGAGCGGCTTGAGGAGATTGAACTATACCCGTTCCGACAGGCCATTGAACAGGGTGTAGACGTTGTCATGACAGCACATATGACATTTCCTAGAATAGATAATACACACTACATATCCAAAAAGGATGGTAGCCAGATTACGATTCCTGCCACTCTCTCCTATAAAATATTAACAGAGCTCCTGCGTGAAGAGCTCGGCTTTAAGGGAGTGATTGTGACCGACTCCTTTTTGATGAAAGCGATCAGCGAGCATTTTGGAGAACAGGAGGCTGTACTAAAAGCGATTCAGGCAGGTGTGGATATCATTTTAATGCCTGGAGATTTAGAAGCCTCCTTCCATCATGTTGTACAAGCCGTTAAAGCAGGGGAAGTGACCGAAGAAAGAATTGATCAATCTGTTCGTCGCATTTTGGAGCTAAAGGCTAAATATAATCTTCTTCCTGATGTGGCAGAAGCACCAAGCCAACTGCAAGGAGATATACAGGAGAAACTAGAGCATGCTCTGCAGATTATCGGGAACGAAGAGCATCGATTGGTTGAGCAGCAAGTCAGCCAGCAAGCTGTTACACTACTAAAAGACGCTGAGCAGGCACTTCCTTTTTCACCTGCTCCAGACGATCAACTACTAATTATAGCTCCCTCTGAGCTAACGGCTCAGCGTTTGCTTAATGAATTGGACAATCTACAGAGTGGAGTGGTGCAGGGCTTGCCTCCTACCACTGATACGGCTGAAGAAGGGCAGAGCTTTAGCTGGCAGGGAGCGGCAGAAACGCTCATTTATGCCGGTGATGAGCTTCCAGAATCATGGGTAGAGCAGCTCAATCAAGCACAATACGTCCTTTTGGCAACGCACAACTTAACACAAATGGATGAGGATCATCCACTTGTGTCTAGGTTCAAAGAGATTCTTAACACGTTAAATGAACAGGATAAAACGTATATGTGGATGGCTTTAGGAACGCCATATGATATTTTGATGGCACAACAGGCCAAAGCGTATATGGCTATATATGGAGCACAGTCTCCTAACATCCAAGCTGGGCTTAATGCGTTGTTTGGACAAGCGGAAATTTCCGGACAGCTACCCGTTGCGATTCCACATTCGTTGGATTCGTCAGCTATTGAGGAATCTGAAGAGGATGAAAAGGGTGAAAATGAGCCGCCTCTATATCCATCGGGCTCAGGTATCGCTGTAGAATAACAGCAACAGAAATGTCGGTTTTTGATGAACGAAACAGCTGCTTAAATCGTTTAAATCCCCTTTGATCTGACCATGCTAGGGATAAGAAAAAGCACGGTTGATGAGAGGGGAAAATAATGATGAAAGTAGATAGAGTAATTGACAGGGGACGAAACGTAGAGAAAAAGAAGAGCAGACTAGCCTTGTTCTTAGCCATAAGCTTACTTGTGATTGTAATGAGCTGGGAATACCAAAGCTATGCGTCTGCTAGTATGCTTAATCAAACGGTCGGAATTCCAGAGGAATCCATTCGCCTGAGAGTGTTAGCCCATAGTGATAGCCCGAGTGATCAATGGCTAAAGCGTGAGGTGCGTGATGCGATTGTAGACCAAATCAATGAATGGGTTGGAGATATTCAGGATATAGAGCAAGCTAGGGCATATATTCAAGCGGCAGAAGTAGAATTAAATCAATTAGTGCGACAAACGATCCAGGAAAGAGGCTATTCGTACAGTTCGAGTATTCAATTTGGAGAGGTTGTATTCCCTGCTAAACTTTACGGGAATCAGCTTTATCCAGCTGGAGAATATGAAGGTCTTCTAGTTACCATTGGAGCTGGTCAAGGTGAAAACTGGTGGTGTGTTCTTTTCCCACCATTATGCTTTATCGACTTCGGTACGGGTCAAACGGTAGCAGAAAATCAAGACTCAAATGACTCAAATCAAAGTGCCTTTGATAATCAACAAGAGCAAGAAGTTGAAGTAAGGTTTTTTGTTTTAGAATGGCTGTCTAAAATTAAATCCTGGTTTTCATAATCTCACATGACGAACATTATTTTTCCGGATAAAATAGAAATTGGGAGGATATGAAGGAAGTAAAGACAAGCTTTTGTAAAAGTGATTTTTTAACAGGCGGTGCAAAATATGCAGAGTCATCATACGAAACATTTTATTATCCACAACTATCAGAATGAATCTGTGGATAACCTAATTAAGCATGCACAAATTCAGCAAGCCGCCACATTCCTTAGAGCTGGTGAAACGGTAGCTTTTCCTACTGAAACGGTATATGGATTAGGGGCTAACGCCTTGTCTGACATAGCTACAGGAAAGATTTTTGAGGCAAAAGGGAGACCAAGTGATAATCCACTTATTGTCCACATCGCCGAACAGAATCAGCTTGTTGATATTGTGGATAACATTCCACCACTAGCTATAAAATTAATGGAGCATTTCTGGCCGGGGCCATTGACCCTAGTGCTGCCCAAAGGGAAGAAGGTTTGTAAATCGGTAAGTGCAGGGTTAGATACAGTAGCGGTTCGCATACCCCAACACCCAATTGCTTTAGCCCTTCTTAAAGCGTGTCAGCTCCCTATAGCTGCTCCAAGTGCAAATCGGTCGGGAAGACCAAGCCCTACTACAGCTGAGCATGTATTGGAGGATTTGTCAGGAAAAATAGCTGGGGTAGTAGATGGTGGCGCGGCAGGGGTTGGGCTAGAATCCACTGTTGTTGACGTAACGGGTAAGGTGCCCATGATCTTAAGACCTGGTGGGGTTACCATGGATCAGCTAAGACATGTAGTTGGAGAGGTGCTTGTTGATCCGGCCATTACGGATAGTGATCAGAAGCATGGAGATGAAGCATTTATCCCCAAATCGCCAGGTGTCAAGTATCAGCATTACGCACCAAAAGGGCAAATGTGGCTAGTCAGCGAAGATTTTGGGCTAGAGAAAATGAGAGAGCGCCTCCAAGCACTGGTTAAGCGAGATAGAGAAGCAGGCTATAGGGTGGCTGTGCTTACAACAGATGAAGGTGTTGATCAATATACAGCTGATCATGTTGTATCTCTGGGTCAACGAAATAATCTAGACAGTGTGGCGAGTAAAATTTACGCTTCCTTGCGAACATGTGATCAAATGGGGATAGAACGAATTTATGCTGAAGCATTTCCTAAAAGCGGAGTAGGAATGGCTATTATGAATCGATTATTAAAAGCCGCGGATGGGAAAATGCTTGGAACTGAATAGCTCTTTACCTCTAACGGTCATATCTGACTCTTAGAGGCCCATATTGTTCTGATGAGATCTCTAATTTTCGACCCTTAGAAGTGAAAATTCATTGCTTTTAAGCAGATTGAAAGGCTAAGGTGCAAATATGTCCGTTAGATTTGGGGGTGCTCAAAAAAACACCTCTAAGCTGCAGAAATGTCCGTTAGAATCTGTAGCTGCAAAAGCAAGACCAGAATACAAATAGGTCCGTTCAAAAATGCAAGTAATAAGGCGCAGCCTCCCCTTTTTTGGGGTAGGAAGCGTCTTTTTGTTTTGAATGGATTTTTATTTATATGCTACTTTTTAAGACAATTTCCCCTCTCATGTGAATAGAAAAACAAAAAAGAAAACGATGTGAACCTAGTTGACAGCCACTGGAAGTTCATATATATTTGTTAATTGAGAATGATAATCATTAATATTGAAAATGATTATCAACAAGCATATTTATTACATATCCAAGGAGGAGAAAGAATGCAGAAGAAAAGCTTACTTTTATTATTATTTATGGCTACTATGCTATTTACTGTAGCATGTAGCTCAGATAGTTCAGGTGATGCTTCAAATACAACAGGAAGTAATTCGGAAGGTAGTAATGAGGTAGAAGCAGCGGAAGGTGAGGAAGGAACGGAGGAAGGTGAAACAGAGGCTAGCGAAAGAGTGATTCAGCATGCGATGGGTGAAACCATAGTACCAGCCAATCCACAGCGTATTGTTGTGCTGACAGGAGATGCTCTCGAAGCTGTATTATCAGTTGGTCTTACACCAGTAGGCTCTACTCAGGCTATGGGAGATCGAATCTGGTATGAGCATTTAGAAGATTATATGGATGGAGTGACAAATGTGGGTGCCATGTCAACTCCGGACTTAGAAGCTATCCAGCTTTTAGAACCAGATTTAATTCTTGGTGCGAAATCTAGACAGGAGGAATCCTACGATCTGTTGAGTGAAATTGCCCCAACTGTTTTTACTGAGAGTCATACGTTAGGGCAATGGAAAGCAGATTTTCGACTGTATCTTGACGCTGCGAATAAGCTTGACGAGGGTGAAGAGGTTCTTGCTGCTTGGGAAGGTCGTGCAGCAGAATTATCTCAGAGGCTTGATGATGCAGGGAAACTAGACTTAGAGGTTGGTATTTTACGTTTTACGGCTGGGCAAGGGCGATTCTTTTACAATATGAGCTATAGCGGAAGTATCGTAAAAGAATTAGGTTTTGCTAGACCTGCAAACCATGATGTAGATGATCAGTGGGTGGAAAATATTACACAAGAGCGTATTCCTGAATTTGATGCCGATGTGTTATTTTACTTTGTTTTAGATTCTGGAGATGGGCAAGCGGTCCAGTTTGCTGATGAGTGGATTGAAACTCAGCTGTTCCAAGAGCTTCGAGCGGCAAAGGAAGACAGACTCTATGAGGTCAATGATGGCTATTGGAATATGACGTATGGCATCCTTTCTGCCGATTATGTGCTAGAAGATATTGAGCGACATCTTCTAGGTGAGTAAGTCTGTGTTAAACGAAAAGCAAGGACCTGATCGAATGAATGAAACTGATCGAGTGAATCAAGCTGATCAGGGTAGTCAAGTTAGTCAAGGTGATAGAACAGATAAAGAGAATGAAAAAGGTAGAGTAGATACATTGGAAAAAGGTGAAAAGGAGTATACGAGACAATTAGAGCAAAAGGATTCATTAGCAAAGATCTTAGGGAAAAGCTTTGGCATGCTAGGAGCTCTAATTGTGGTAGCTTTGTTATTTCTAGCAAGCTTAGCATACGGTTACACTGATACGAACATAGGGACAGTCATCCAAGCTTATATGAGCTATGATGGTTCCTCAGAGCAAACAGTTATCCGAACATTAAGAATGCCTAGAGCTATCCTCGCTTTACTAGTAGGCTCTTGCCTAGCCATTTCAGGGGCATTAATGCAAGCTTTAACCCGAAATCCGATGGCTTCTCCAGGCATTTTAGGGATAAATGCAGGTGCTAGCCTTAGTGTGGTCATTGGAATGACTGTATTTTCAGTGCATTCCTTACAAGGCTTTATGTGGTTTGCCTTTTTTGGAGCTTTTGCCTCAGCTATAGCTGTATATGTACTAGGCTCCATGGGAAGAGAAGGGCTGACACCTCTAAAATTAACCATGGCTGGGGTGGTTTTAGCTTCTCTTTTTTCCTCTTTAACAACGGGTGCCCTTATTCTCAATGAAAACAGGTTAGAGAATGTTCTATTCTGGTTAGCCGGTTCAGTGGAAGGTAGGAAAATAGAGGTTGTCCTTCCCGTCCTACCCTTCATTCTGATAGGTATGCTAATTGCCTTCTTAATGGGTGGGAAAATTAATGCTCTTTTGGTTGGGGAAGATGTAGCTAAGGGGCTTGGTCAGAAAACCTGGATGGTCAAAACGTTTGGAGTGCTTGTCGTTGTCCTGCTATCTGGTAGTGCTGTTTCGATGGCAGGTCCGATTGGCTTTATCGGTCTCATTGTTCCTCATATGGTTAGAGGTTTAGTAGGGATAGATCATAGATGGGTTTTGCCCTATTGCGCTATTTTCGGAGCAGCCCTATTGCTAGCTGCAGATATTGCTGCTCGTTTTATTCTTTTTCCTAAGGAAGTACCCGTTGGGGTAGCCACGGCCGTTGTAGGTGTTCCCTTTTTTATCTACCTCGCTAGAAGAGGAGTGATGAAAGGATGAGAATGAGAATGAAACGCTACCGGACCTTTCGCATGAAAAGCCTACCCATTTCTTTTTTAGTCGATCAAAGAGCTTTAATAATCATTATCCTATTGACTGTAGCCCTTGTGGCCCTAATGCTGATCAGCTTAGGATCTGGTACGACTAAGGCTAGTGTGGGAAGAGTAGTGGCAACACTCCTTGGCTCAGGAACGACTTCAGAGAACTTCGCCCTTTTAACCCTGCGCTTACCACGAATTCTTCTTGGTGCGTTAGTAGGAGCGGGATTAGCTTTATCTGGAAGCATTTTGCAAGGTTTAATACGTAACCCTTTAGCAGCTCCTGATGTAATTGGAGTTAGTAGTGGGGCTTCCCTAATGGCTGTCTTATTTATTTCAGTTATTAACCCGGCCTTAGGTCTAGGTATTGATTATTTGCCCTTATTTGCTTTTTTAGGAGCGCTGACTGTCGTTTATATCATGTATGGTCTTGCCTGGAAGGACGGAGTGAGTCCCTTTCGCTTAATTTTAATTGGCTTCGGTATAACAGCATTGCTTGGTGCGATTCAGACTATTCTTATGATTTTTGGACCCATTACAACAACAAGCCAGTCCTTTGTGTGGCTGACAGGTAGTTTACACGCAACGAAATGGCATGAGGTCGAGATTGTTTCCATATGGATGCTTATTTTAACTCCTATTCTTTTTGGCTTAGTCATGGCTTTAAATTTACAGCAGGTGAGTGATGAAATTACCGTTGGACTAGGGGGGCGCTTACAGCTCATTCGTTTAGGATTAGTGACCATGGCAGCTTGTCTTGCAGGGGTGTCCATTGCTTTTGCTGGTAGTATTGGCTTCATTGGCTTGATGGCCCCCCATATTGCTAGAAAGCTTGTGGGGACGTCATATGGACAGTTAATGCCTACTGCTGCACTGATTGGGGCGATTTTGATTGTGTTTGCAGACTGGGTCGGGCGTACATGGTTTGCTCCACTGGATATTCCGGCAGGAGTATTTACAGCGATGATCGGTGCCCCATTTTTTGTCTATCTGTTTATTCGTATGCGTAACAAATAAAATGGATTTTAGGATCAAGGGGGAAGGGTAGCATGCCTGAAATTGCAACGAAAAGACTAGTACTAACCTATGGAGAGAAAACGATTATTAATCAACTGGATCTTGTCGTGCCTACTGGTAAAATTACCGTTTTTATTGGCAGCAATGGCTGTGGAAAGTCAACTTTACTGAAATCTATGGCTAGGCTTTTAAAGCCTAAGGCTGGCTCCATCATATTAGATGGAAAAGGAATTGCCCAAACCAGTACGAAGGAAGTTGCCAAGAGCATGTCCATTTTACCTCAAGGTCCAACGGCACCACAGGAGCTAACCGTTTTTCAGTTAGTAAAGCTAGGACGTTATCCCCATCAAAATTGGTTTAATCAGTGGAAGGAAGAGGATGAGCAGCATGTTTGGGATGCTCTTAAGCTTACCAAGCTCACTTCGTTTGCTGATCGTCCAGTTGAATCCCTTTCAGGAGGACAAAGGCAAAGAGCATGGATTGCCATGACGTTCGCTCAGGATACACCTTTAATTTTATTGGATGAGCCGACCACCTACTTGGATTTAAGTCATCAGGTAGAGATTCTCGATATTTTGTATAATCTTAACAGAGAAAAGCAACGTACGATTGTCATGGTCCTGCATGATTTGAATCTGGCTGCGAGATATGCCGATCATATGATTGCTGTGCATAATCAGACCGTTTTTGCAGCGGGCAAGCCTACAGAAATTATGACGAGTGATATTATTCGCCATGTTTTTGATATGGAGTGTGTGGTAAGCTCAGATCCGTTATTTGGAACACCAATGTGTATTCCCTATGGAAAAGGCCTGACAGCGTCAAAGAACAATGAAGTCGTAAACATTAAAGCAAACTAGGATACAGTAAATCAAACTAAGATACATCAAAGCTAAAATACAGTGAACCACCGTTTAGGAATAGTGCCATCTTCATACACATAGTAAGCTCAAACTGTTTAGAAAATCACAGCATCACTTGAGGACTTGTACTATTTCTATCCCCCTCAGCATATCTTGAAAGAGACAAGGGGGATGAAACGTGGATACCATTGATCTTGGAGAGATTTTAACGCTATCTTTAGTAGCAATAGCCCTGAGTATGGATTCTTTTTCTGTAAGCATTGGTTTAGGGATGCAACGTATGAGATTGCGACATATGCTCAAAATTAGTGTGATTAACGGTCTCTTTCACGTAGTCATGCCTCTTGCAGGAATGGTAATAGGTAAATATCTTAGCTCGCATATGGGCCATTTAGCTGTTACTGTAGGAGGTATTTTACTTTTATTATTTGGCTTACATATGATTTATTCCGCTATCTTCGGCGAAGAACAACAGCACCCAATTGGGACACATTTTATGGCTATTATGTTATTTTCGCTTGGTGTTAGTATAGATGCATTTTCAGTAGGGCTTTCCTTTGGACTTTTTTCAGCCAATATATGGTTAATGCTCGGCTTGTTTGGTTCATTTGCTGCTTTATTCACTTGTCTAGGGCTGCTGGTAGGAAGAAAAGTAGGAGATTGGTTAGGAAGCTATAGTGAAATGATTGGAGGTTTGATCCTACTTGTTTTTGGGTTAAAGTTTCTAGTATGATAGGCAGTATAGGAAGAATTAGCCATTAAGAAGTGGGGGATACCAAGCTATGAAAAAAAACATCCTATTTGTGTGTACAGGGAATACGTGCCGAAGTCCTCTCGCTGAATATTTACTTCGCCATAAGGCGGGTGATCAATATGCTGTACAGTCAGCTGGAATTGCAGCAGGGACAGGCTTCCCAGCCTCAGAGCATGTAGACAAACTTTTATTAGAAAAAGGGATCAGCAATGAGCACCAGTCGCAAGCCCTTACGGAAGAGCTAATCAACTGGGCCGACCTTATTCTAACGATGACTGTTCAGCATCAGGAGCTTGTAAAGCAGAGATTTCCTGCAAAGGCCAATGCTGTGCATACATTAAAAGAATATAGCTCTACAGACAGTAGCCATCCAGATATCTTTGATCCATTCGGAGGACCAGAGTCTATTTACAGACTGACTATGGAAGAAATTGATGCGTTGCTGGACAAATTAATCAAAAAGTAACCGAAATCTTCACTTTTTCGACAAAAATCTAACAAAATTTGTAGAAAAATTACGAACTTAGCAGGTAGACTCTTCCTTTAGAGAGAATTACTCTTTATCGGAAGAGTTTTTTAATGAAAAAAAAGGACCTACATGAAGGGGGAGATGAAGCATGGAAGCAAAGCTAAAACAAGTTAAGAAGGGATCATTTAGTCTACAAAGAAAAATGGTTCTTGGCATTATGCTATTAGCCATTATTACGTATGGAACAAGTGCCTTATTTATCTTTTTTCTCATTGATTATATTACGTTTATTCCAGAGTGGATATTTGTAACAGCAACATTAGGCATGGGTGTGCTATGGTCAGGCATCCTAGGATTCTTTGGCTCACGCATCATTTCTAAGCCGATTGTTCGTCTAGAGCAGTCCGCTCAGCTCGCAGCCACTGGTGATTTGAGAGCAAATGTAACCGTTCACAAATCCGATGATGAGATTCGCGCTTTAGGCTTGGCGTATAACACAATGCTCGAAAGCTTAAGGGATATGGTTCGCGATATTACAGCCAATGTTGAGTCGACAAACCGTGGTGTCAGAGATTTGACAGAGGCTTCAGAGGCTGCTGCCGATCAATCGGAGCAGATAGGTCGTACGATTGGACATATTGCTGCAGGGGCTGAGCGCTCGTCAGGTGCGATTCGGCAGAATGTACAGGCGATTGAGCAGGTAACCGAATTAGCGGAGAACATGGATGAGCACGCTCTACAATGTAAAACTTTATCCGAGCATATGGTTTCTTCATTAAAACAAAGCGAGGAAGTTGTTCACTCTTTAATCAGTGGAATTCAACAAATTGCCCAAACGAATCAAGAATCTCTAGATATTATTGATCGCCTCCAGAAGCATGCGTATGAGATTAATGATATTACGAAGCTAGTGGGAGAAATTTCAGAGCAAACGAACCTTTTAGCTCTTAACGCCTCCATTGAAGCTGCACGTGCAGGAGAGCACGGTAAAGGCTTTGCTGTGGTAGCTGAGGAAGTAAGGAAGCTGGCTGATGAAAGTAGCAAAGCCGTTCAAGGCATTAGCGAGCAAATTAGTCACGTCCAAAGAGAAGTAACGGAGGTTATTGAGCACATTCAGCAGCAGGTGAATGTGACAAATAAGGAGTCAGCTAAAGGGGAAGAAACAAACAAAGCCTTCCAAACCATTTCAGAATCAATCTTCCAAGTGGTAAAATCTGTTGAGGGTATTGCAGGCCTAGTTTCTCAGCAAAAGAGCTCTGTGAATCAAATGATGGAGGATGTGCAGCATGTAGCGGCTGTAGCTGAGGAAACATCGGCTGGTGCTGAACAGGTTTCCAGTACCACTGAGGAGCAAACAGCTGTGATGGAGGAAATTGCGGCAACAGCTCACTCTCTAAGAGAAGAGGCAGGTAAGCTGCAAAAGCAAATCCATCGCTTTACTGTATAGTACGTGTAGCGTACAGACGTATAGTGTTTTGACATATCCAATTGGAAGGGGTTGCCTAAGTCATGCAATGACAGGGCTAACCCCTTTTTAGCTTCAGCTCTATAATGCTTTCGTTGCGCCGTAATTTCTTTGTGTTATTATTTCTAACGGACATTTTTGACTCTTAGAGACACAAATCAATATGTTTTCATCTCTAACGGACATAATTGCTCTTCTGTCAATAAAGTAGACACAATAAGTTACGCAACTTCCTGATAATAGAGTTGCTCAAAGCGCACTGGTGACATGTAACCAATGGTACT